>CAMNDY010000013.1 GCA_946535985.1 uncultured Treponema sp.
ATATGTATATCGCTACTCTTCCATTCTTCCCACTTGTAAAGCAGATTTACGATATTAACAAGATTAAACCTGAGCAGCAGCTTATGATGCAGCTCTACCCAGAAATCTACTCTTGTGTAGGTTGTAACGCTTGTACACGTGCCTGCCCACAGAGCCTTCAGACAATGCAGTACATTGCATACGCTCAGCGCGGAGACTTTGCAAAATGTGCTGACCTTTCATTCGACTGTGTAATGTGCGGATGCTGTTCTAGCCGCTGTCCTGCAGGAATTAGTCATCCACAGGTTGCAGAGCTTGCACGCCGTATCAACGGTAAGTATATCCAGCCGGAAGCACAGCATCTTCTTGATCGTGTTGCAGAAATTGATTCTGGTGCCTGCGAAGAAGCAATCCAGAAGTTTGTAGAAATGTCTACCGGCGACAAAGAGCAGATTAAAAACCTCTATAACAACAGAGATATTGAAAAGTAAGGAGACGAATATGTACGGAAATTACCTTGACGATGCTGCAAAAATTGTTGCAGAAAAACGCGAAGAAAACCTTAAATTTGAACATGCTCGTCTTACTGCAGAAGAAAAAGACGATTTACTTTTGAAGTTCCATCCGGACCGCATTAAGGAACAGTTTACAGAACTTAAGATTGGTCCAAACAAAGGACAGAAGGCTCCTATTGAATTAGCCGAAATGCTCCAGGCAAAACCACGCCTTGAACCGGAAAAAATTGATCTTAACCACATTGATTACGAAGCTGATGTTCTTGTAATTGGTGGTGGTGGTGCCGGTACTTCTGCTGCAATCATGGCAAGCGAAGCCGGTGCAAACGTATTGCTGGTAACAAAACTCCGTGTTGGAGACGCAAATACAATGATGGCCGAAGGTGGTATTCAGGCTGCAGACAAACCAAATGACTCACCTGCCCAGCACTATCTTGATGCTTTTGGTGGCGGTCACTTTGACGGAAAACCGGAACTTGTATATACACTGGTAAACAAGGCTCCAAGCGTAATCAAATGGCTCAACGACCTTGGTGTTGAATTTGATAAAATGCCTGACGGAACAATGATAACAACCCATGGTGGTGGAACAAGCCGCAAGCGTATGCACGCATGTAAGGACTATTCTGGTGCCGAAATTATGCGTACCCTCCGCGACGAAACCTTTAACCGTGCAGACCGCATTACAGTTGTAGACTTTACAGCTGCCATCGAAATTATTAAGAACGACAAGGGCGAAGCTGCGGGTGCAGTTTTACTCAACATAGAAACTGGTGAAATCCGCATTGCAAAGGCAAAGGTTGTAATTATTGCAACTGGTGGAGCAGGACGTATGCACTATCAGGGCTTCCCAACTTCTAACCACTACGGTGCTACAGCCGATGGTCTTGTAATGGCTTACCGTGCAGGAGCAAAACTTCTTTACCAGGATTCTTTACAGTATCACCCGACAGGAGCTGCATACCCAACACAGATTCTTGGAAAGCTTGTAACAGAAAAGGTTCGCTCTCTTGGAGCAAAGC
Source organism: uncultured Treponema sp. (assembly GCA_946535985.1). Taxonomy (GTDB): domain Bacteria; phylum Spirochaetota; class Spirochaetia; order Treponematales; family Treponemataceae; genus Treponema_D. Next base: position 1,517 of record CAMNDY010000013.1, read on the forward strand.
TTATCAATAAAGATGGTGAAGTTTACATTCACCCTCTTGAAACACGTGACGTAAACGCTTCTGGTATTATCCGCGAAGTTCGCGAAGGCCGTGGTGTTCACAACGACGTACAGGATGCTGTATGGCTCGACACTCCAATGATCGAAATGATTCACGGAGAAGGAACAATCCTTAAATCAATTCCTGCTATGTACAACATGTTCATCAAGTATGGAATCGATATCCGTAAGGAACCAATTCTTGTTTACCCAACCCTCCACTATCAGAATGGTGGTGTAGAAATTAACAAGACCTGCCATACAAACATTGCTAACCTGCTCGTAGCCGGAGAAGCATCGGGAGGTGTTCACGGAACAAACCGCCTTATGGGTAACTCTTTGCTCGACGTTGTAGTATTCGGTCGTGAAGCCGGAATTGAAGCCGGAAAAATGTTCAAGGATATTCAACTCAGCGACAAGCTCAATCTTGACCATGTAAAAGCATTCGAGAAAGAACGTGAAGCAGCCGGAATTAAGGGAGACGTAGTTTCTCCAAAGATTCTTCCACGCTACACACACGGAAATCCTGAATTCGAAAAAGCTATTCCTGGTGCTACATTGTAAAAAGCTCAGGGATAACAAAACAAAAAAGCCACAATCTTTTGATTGTGGCTTTTTTTTTAGTTCCGCTTGATTTTACTTAATCCTCAACCTTCAAAACTTCACGGCGGTATTTTGTACCAATTTCTGTAAGCTTGAACTTCTGAATTTTTCCACTACCTGTCATAGGGAATTCATCAAGGAACATTACAAGCTGAGGCCACTTAAATTTAGAAAGCTTATCGCGGCAGAATTCAATTACGTCCTGTTCTGTAAGGGTTTTTCCTTCGTGAAGAATTATAAAGGCACCGGTAATTTCTCCATAGCGTTCACTCTTTACAGCTGCAACCTGAATATCTTTAATCTCAGGCATTTGTGCCAGGAATTCTTCTATTTCTTTTGGATAGATATTTTCACCACCGCGGATAATCATATCTTTAATTCGGCCTGTTATTTTAAAGTTTCCGTTTTCGTCTTTTACACCAAGGTCTCCGGAATGTAAATATCCGTTTTTGTCGATTGTCTCTGCAGTTGCTTCGGGCATTTTGTAATAACCTTTCATTACGTTCCAGCCCTTACAGCACATTTCTCCCTGAACTCCAATTGGACATTCTTTACCGGTTTCGGGATCTAATACCTTAACATCAATTCCTTCAAAAGCATCGCCTACTGTTGTAGCCTTTACTTCCACAGTATCATCCCAATGGCTTTGAGTCATACCAGGACTTGATTCTGTAAGACCATAAACCGAGGTAATTTCGGGCATGTGCATTTTTTCAATTACGGTTTTCATAAGTTCAACAGGAACTCCAGAACCTGCCATAATACCGGTACGCAAAGAAGTTAAGTCGAACATGCTGAACATAGGATGATTAAGCTCTGCAATAAACATTGTAGGAACGCCATAAAGCGATGTACACTTCTCTTTTTGTATTGAAGCAAGGGTTACAAGAGGATCAAAAGTTTCAAGCAGAACGTGAGTACCACCATGAGTAAGAACTGCCATTACACCAAGTACAATACCAAAACAATGGAAAAGCGGTACTATAAGACAAAGTCTATCCTTCTCTGTATAGCGCATGCGTTCACCAATAATAAATCCATCATTAATGATATTGTGGCTTGAAAGCATAACTCCTTTTGGGAATCCTGTTGTTCCGGAGGTATACTGCATGTTTACAACATCGTGCTGACTAACCTGAGCTTCTATATCATGAATAATCTGTATATCAACATGCTGACCAAGAAGAAGAAGTTCCGGAGTTGAATAAAGTCCGCGGAATTTTTCCGGCCCCATAAAAACAACATTACGCAAACATGGAAAGCGTTTTGATTTTAAACATCCGCGCTCGTATTCATCAATTTCGGGAACAAGCTCTTTAATCATTGCAACGTAATTTGAATCTTTTATACCATCGCAAAGACACAAGGTTGTAAGATCTGCCTGTTTTACAAGATATTCAAGCTCATGAGATTTATAAGAAGTATTAACTGTAACAGCAACAGCTCCAAGACGGGCACAGGCAAACATATATGTAAGCCAGTCCGGAACATTTGTAGACCATATACCAACATTATCGCCTTTTCTAACACCAATTGCATATAGTCCGCAGGCTAAATCATCAACACGTTTATCAAATTGTGCATAAGTAAAGCGCAGATCTCTGTCTGCATAAACCATAAATTCCTGTTGTGGATTTGCCTTTGTTTTTTCTCTTAATAATTGTGATAAGGTTAATTCAATCATAAATCATATAATAAAGAAAAAAAAGTAAAATTTCAATAGAAAAATTAAATATTATTAAAGTTATTTAATATAATTAAAGTAACACGAAATATAAATTTAAACTATAACTTTCCCATTTTCTATGTTATAATACTAATATGGAACGTGTACTTACAGCATTAAGTGGGACCGGCTCTAAAGAGAGCGATTTCCAGGTATGCTTTGATGTTATTGCTTCTCAGAATTGTTCACCAAAAATCATAATTTTTTTCTCTGATTATGAAGATTTATGGTATTATGCCAAAGAACTTAAGGAAAAGTTTCCCGAAGCCACTTCTATAGGTGCCTCAACTTGTATAAATTTCTGTACAGACGGATATTCCGAAAAAGGTCTTTCTGTCATGGCTATTTATAGCGGAGTTGAATGTTCTTCCGGCATGATTTATGAAGTATCACGTCATCCTAAAAATTATAGTCAGCATATCCGTGAAGCTTTAAAATCACTTACATCAACAGATAATACATGTTGTCTGGAATTTACAACATCCGGTTTTAGATGCGAAGAGCTTGTTCTTGATACTTTTGAAGATGTTTTAAAAGGAACAGATATAAAAGTTGCAGGCTCAACCGCTGGAAGTAATATTGACGAAAAAACTTCTCTGGTAGCTTTAAACGGGGACATTTATATTGAATCATGTTCCTTTATTTTCATTCACAATCTTCAGGGAAAGGTTCAGCTATATAGAGAAAATCTATTCCGCCCTACTGCCCACCAGCTTAGAATAACTGATGTTGATTGTGATCAGCTTCGAGTTTATGAATTTGATAATAAACCTGCAGCAGAAGTTTTATGTAATCTTTTGAATGTAGAAAAAGCGCAACTTTTACAAACTGTAAAATTAAATCCAATTGGTAGAATTGAAGGCAAAAATATCCTGATTTCTGAAGCAAAAGAAATTATGGATGATGATTCCATTATTTATTATACGCGTCTTTATAACATGACCCGTGTAGTTCTTCTTGAAATTGATCATTTTGACAGTGTTTGGGATGAAACAGCAAAGCATATGAAAAAGCTGATTCCAAATCCTTCTTTCTCAATAGCTGTTCACTGCTTATCACGTACAAAGCTTTTGAAAGAAGAAAATAGATTTGATGATTTTATTAATCGACTTTCATCTTTACTCGGTAAATACATTGGAGTTTCTGGTTATGGGGAACAGATAATGTATAACAACTTAAATCAATCGCTTGTTCTGATATCTTTTGAATAAACCTTCCGGGAGATACTTTAATGTTTAGATTCAACAACGGAATATTAATAACTAATGATAACTGTATCGGCTGTAATTATTGTATTTCTCAATGCTCTATTATGGGTGCAAATATTTCGGCCACAAGAAAGGGTAAAAAAATCATTGCCATAGATTCAGACAAATGTAATCACTGCGGTAAATGTATTACACTTTGTATTCACGAAGCCCGTGAATACCTTGATGATATTGACAGCTTTTATAATGATCTTCAAAACGGCGAAAAGATTTCTCTTATTGTTGACCCAAGTTTTTATTTTACTTTTGGTGATAACGCAGAAAAAATTCTTCAATACTTCCACTCAATTGGTGTACAAAAAATATATGACTCTACCTTTGGTTCTGAAATTTCTATCTGGGGAACTGTAAAATATCTTAAAGACAATTATTATAAATCTTCAAGAGAAAAGGCTTTTATTGTAAACAATTGTCCGGCTTTTATTAATGTTGTTGAAATGAAATATCCCCAGCTTATAAGTAAGGTAATTCCTGTACAGTCGGGCCCCTTGTGTACTGCAATTTATGTTCATAAATATCTTGAAGACACAAACAAGCTTGCTTATCTGGGGCCTTGTATTGCAAAAAAAGATGAAATTGAAACAAAAAATACCAATGGAAATATAAATTATAATCTTACCTATCATCACATCTGGAAAACAATAAAGGATGTTGATTTTTCAAAATATGAACCTTATAAGTCCGATTTGGAATCTATTGGTTTTGGTCGTTTTGCAATCAGAACAGGTTTTTATAAAACATTAATTTCTCGCTTTTTCTCTGTAAAAGATATAACTATGGTTCACAGTGGTGCCGGTGATCCTACATTTAAACGCATTTTAATGTACGCCGAAAGTGATTATGAAAATTTACAGCCTCTTCTTTGTGAAGTATATGCATGTCAGCAGGGATGTTTTGAAGGTCCTGGAACCGAAACATCGGTTTATAAAAAAGGTGAAAACTTTTCACGCTTCATAAAAGAGTTTAAAGATTATTTTGATAGTTTTGGAGATCAGACTACAGATTATAAAGAGTCGACCAGATTCCTTTTTGAAAAATTTAAAGATTTCGATCTCAATGATTTTACCCGCCACTTTACAGAACGATACATTCAGCCATATCATATCCCAGATTCTGTTTATGATGATATTTTTAATTCAATGCTAAAAACAACAGATGAAAAAAGACATATTGATTGTGGTATGTGCGGATACAAAACCTGCAAAAATATGGCTACTGCAATTGCCTATTCTTATACAAAAAAGGAAAATTGTATTCATTATATGAATGACGAAATGCGTCACCGCCTTTACACCGATACAGTTGCAAATTGTCCAAACAAAGAAGCTTTTATAGAAAAAGTTTCAAGTGTTATTACACAAAATCCAGATAAAATATACAGACTCTATTGTGGTGATATTAACAAATATAAAGTTATCAATGAACTTTTTGGAAGTGATATTGGAGATGCAGTATTACGTACAATAAGCCAAAAGCTGAGCGAAGTTCTTGACGGTAACGGCTGGTATGCAAGAATTACCAGCGGACAGTTTGCTTTCTTTATTGAAGAAACAATCGATAATATTCAGAAAATCAACAATCTTAAATCTTTTGACTGTACATCTCTTGGTATAAATTACCCTATTACTATGCGCTTTGGTTATTATAGCATGCAGGATAATACAGATGAAAAAAATCTTTCTGTAATGAATATGATAAACAGCGCAATCCTTGCCATGGATCTTAGGGTTACACAACAGGAAAATACCTACAATGGATACACAAAAATCTTAAAGCAAAAACAACATGAAGAAGCAAAACTTTCTACCCTGATGAAGTCTGCACTCGATAATAATGAATTTGTTTTGTGGTTCCAGCCTCAATATTCTACTTCTTCAAATAAACTTGTTGGTGCCGAAGCTCTTTGCCGCTGGATTAATAATGAAGGTCAAATTATTTCTCCTTCTATTTTTATTCCTGTAACAGAAAAAAATGGTTTTATCCGCTATCTTGATAAGGAAATCTGGAGAAAGGCCTTCAGCATGGTTCGCCGCTGGATTGACGCAGGTTATGACCCGGTTCCAATTTCTATTAATATATCGCGGGTAAGTCTTGAGTCTGACGGTATTTACTACACAATTAAATATCTTAAAGATGAATACCATATTCCACCGGAACTTATTCACTTTGAAATTACAGAAAGTGCATACATTGGCGATGAAGGAAACTTTTTAAATCGAATAAATCAGATTCGAAGTCTAGGTTTTAAAATTGCCATGGATGATTTTGGAAGTGGTTATTCTTCTTTGAATTCCCTCAAAGATATTCCTATTGATATTATCAAACTCGACATGGGATTTTTAAATGACACAACGAACCTTTCAAAAGTCACCGAAGAAGAAAACAATCTTTCAAAAGATAACGAAGAATCTTCTTCACTAATAAATCGTGGTGGAACAATCATCAGTTCTGTTATACGTATGGCCCAAAAGCTTAAATATATAACTATAGCCGAAGGGGTTGAAAAAGAAGAACAGGTTCAATTTCTTAAGAGTATTGGTTGTGATATTATTCAGGGCTTCTTATATGCAAAACCAATGCCTGAGGAAGCCTTTATAAAAATCCTTAAGGAGAAAGAAAAGCAATTTGAGTTTAAGCATGAACGAAGTGAAGAACGTTTTCAGATTGCAAAATTTATAAATCCTACAACACAGGAATCCTATATTTTTGATCATTTTGTTGGAGCCGCAATTATTGTTGAATACAATGTTGCAAAATCTCATACAACAATAATGAGAACTAATAATCAGGCAAAAGAATTATTTGGAGTTGCCGAAAGACCATTTGATGTTGTTAATAATCTTTTTTCAAGATTTGTACAATCAAAGAATGGTAAGGTATTTAAGACGGCACTCGAAAAAGCATCAACAACTCATGATGAAGTAAAATGCGAAATTAGAATACATAACCTCAGTAAGCATGATGTAAAGCATATCCGTTCACATATCTGGCAGATAAGCACAAACAAGCAAAGTTATGTATTCTATATTATGTTCGAAGATATTTCTGAATATAAGTTACTGGAAGAAAAGATACAAGCCGGGGAATAATTTAGAAGGTGGTAGTTGATCCACCACCCTTTTTTTTATACAGGAGTATAAACTACTGCAAGAATCTTTGCATTGTTTTCGCCGTAGCTGTGTACATGATGTGCAACAATTGATTCGTAATAAATTGAATCGCCTTTTTCAAGAAGGTATTTATCTTTACCGTAAATAATTTCTACCTGACCTTCAAGAACATAAATGAACTCTTCGCCTTCGTGAGTAGAAGTTTTAATTTCTTCTTCTGAGCTTGGGAAGATATCAATTACAAAAGGATCCATATGGCGGCCGGCTTTGTTTTGGGCAAGAGTATAAAAATCCAGATCTGAATTAACAGCATTTCCACGGTCGCTGAAGCGTGTTACTTCTTTTTTTTCAGAAGCACGCGATACAACAGGTCCAAGGTTTTCATCATCGTCCATGAAAGTACCAAGACGTACACCAAGTACACGTGCAATCTTAATGAGTGGTGTGAGGTTTGGAACAAGACTTCCGTCTTCAATACTTGCAATCTGAGCAACGCTTAAGTTTGTGCGTTCACTAACATCTTCTATACTGAGCTTGCGGTTTTCGCGAACAAGCTTTACCTTTGCACCAATTTTATTTTTTTCACTCATATTTTTATCCTTTAATTTCGTAATCTTTATTGTATGCACTCTCAATAGTGGCAATATTAATCGGATTAAACTTTTTGTTACGCTCACTGATTGCTTCATCAAGAGCATATTCAAAAGGTTTAGGACCGCTTACCATGCCGGGGATTACCTTTGCAAGACAGCCAAGTACAACCATGTTGGCACCACGAGGATTATTAGTTTCTTCTGCCATCTCGTTACAAGGAAGTGCAAGTACACGGATATCCCTGCGGCTTGGTTCAATGTCAATAAGGCTTGAATTGTAAATGAGAAGTCCGCCCGGTTTTAGCCATTCTTCAAACTTTGTCATTGATGGTTTGTTTAAAGCTACTACTACATCAGGCTTTTCGATTACAGGAGATGCAACTTCTTCATCGCTTACGATAACTGAACAGTTGGCTGTACCACCGCGCATTTCGGCACCGTAGGAAGGAATATGTGAAACAAATTTATCTTCACTCATGCCGGCAAGTGTAAGAATCTTTCCGGCTAAAATAACTCCCTGTCCGCCAAAACCTGCAAAAATTATTTCTGTTGTCATTTTGCACCTCCTGGAACTACAACGCCTGCTGTTGGTTTTGCAGCCTCCGGAATATTACCTGCAGGTACATCACGGAAAACTCCCAGCGGATAATATGGTTCCATCTGATCTTTTACCCAGTCTGCGGCTACTGTTGGAGCAACACCCCAGTTTGTTGGACACATAGAAAGAACTTCTACAAAGCTGTAGCCCTTGCCTTCTTTCTGGTAGGTCAAGGCCTTTTTAATTGCGGCCTTAGTTTGATTAATATGCTTTACATCGTAAACTGCACAGCGTTCAATATATTTTGGTTCTACAAGAGTATTTATAAGCTCACAGGCACGGATAGGATAACCGACATCGTTTGCATCGCGACCGTAAGGGCTAGTTTTTGTAACTTGACCAACAAGTGAAGTTGGAGCCATCTGACCACCTGTCATTCCGTAGATTGCATTATTGATAAAGATTACTGTGATATTTTCTCCGCGGTTTGCAGCATGAACAGTCTCTGCTGTACCAATTGCAAGAAGATCTCCGTCACCCTGGTAGCTTATAACAAGCTTGTCAGGGTGAACACGCTTCATACCGGTTGCAACTGCAGGAGCACGACCATGAGCGGCTTCGCAGGAATCAACATTAATATAGTTATAGGCATAAACTGCACAACCAACAGGAGCAACAAGAAGTACATCCTGCTGAATATTCATTTCATCAATAACCTGTGCAATCAACTTGTGAACGATTCCATGACCACAGCCACCACAGTAGTGTGTAGGAACATCATTCATTGATTTTGGAAATTCATATTTCTTACTCATAGCTCTTTACCTTCTCAATAACAGCATCTACAGATGGGATAATTCCCCCCGGTTCTCCGTAGAAATCAACATCACTTACTTTGTGACCTGAATACAGTTTTACATCCTGAACCATCTGACCCATAGACATTTCTACTGTAAGAATCTTCTTTGCCTTTGCACAGGCAGCTTCAAGTTCTTTCTGAGGGAATGGCCAGAGAGTAATAGGACGGAAAAGTCCGGCCTTAATACCTTGTTCACGTAACATCTTTACAGCCTTTTTACAAACGCGGGCAGCTGTACCATAGCCTGTAAGAACTATGTCTGCATCATCGCACATATATGTTTCGCTCATTGTTTCATTAGCCTGAATACGGTCATAATTTTCAAAAAGCTCTTTTGTATGTTTATTTAAGTCGTAGTCATCTCCGTTTAAGCGCAAAGAAAGAGCAATGTTGTTTTCGCGATCCGGAGTGCGGCCTGTAAGTGCCCATGGTTTTGGAGGAAATTCTTTAATATATTCAGGAAGAATACATGGCTCACTCATCTGTCCAAGGTAACCGTCTCCTAAAATCATACATACAACACGATACTTATCTGCAATCTCAAATGCTTTTACAGTACAGTCTGCCATTTCCTGAACAGTTCCCGGGGCAATTACTACAACATGATAGTCACCGTTTCCGCCGCCTCGTGTTGCTTGAAAGTAGTCTCCCTGAGCTCCGGAAATATTTCCAAGACCTGGACCACCACGCATCATGTTTACAATAACTGCAGGAAGCTGGGCTCCGGAAAGATAAGAGATTCCTTCCTGTTTAAGAGAAATTCCTGGTGAAGATGAAGAAGTCATTGCGCGGGCACCTGCAGCGCTGGCACCCATAACCATATTTACAGCAGCAAGTTCACTTTCTGCCTGAAGAAAACATCCATTTTCTTCGGGTAAGCGTTTTGCCATATATGCAGGTATTTCATTTTGTGGAGTGATTGGATAAGCAAAATAATAACGGCATCCTGCACGGATTGCGGCTTCTCCAATTGCTTCATTACCTTTCATTAAAACTTTTTTACTCATATCTACTCTGCCTCTATTTCAATCACGCAATCCGGGCACATAGTTGCACAAAAAGCGCAGGCAATACAGTTTGCCTCATCAATACAAACAGGATAATGAACACCCTGACCATTAGTTTCTTTTGACATTTCCAGAATTTTTTTAGGACAAACGCGGATACAAAGTGCGCAGCCCTTACATCTCTCCGTGTTAATTAACGGTCTTCCTTTAGCCATAATTTCTCCAAAATTAATGATTAACTATAATATAAACCAAAAGAGAAAATAAAACAATAGGATTTCTTTAATATTATTAAAGTTTTTTAATAATATTAAATATAAGATTCTCGGGTCAAGCCCGGGAATGTCTTATTTGCTAACAACCAAACCACTGAGCCGCGGTCTGATCTGCAAGTTGCAGCAAAACAACCAGAGGATTGTCCAGGAAGTTTGAATAATTGTATTTTTCACTGTCAGAAAGGTCAGAAAATCCCATATGACGGCTAACAGCTTCTAATACCATGCGGTTTTCTATCATAGACGGCATGATTTTAAGCAGCATAAGAACTGATTCGTTTCCATGGCCTAGATTTCTGTTTTCTGATTTTGTTTTGTAGAATGGCTGTTTTACCCAGTTACCACTTATATCTTTTGTGTTACGGTATTCAACGCCATAAAAGCCTGTCTTACAAAAATCATGAACAAGTGCACTTACAAAAATATCTTTTGCCGAAATCGTATATTTTTGAGCTCCCGGACTTGTAAAGAAGTTTTCTAAAACAGGTTTTGCAAACTCAAGGGATTGTTTTATTACAATTACGGTATGAAGGCTTAAACCGCCTTTAAAATTTCCATGAAATTTAGTAGAAGCAGGTGCAGTCCAAAAATCAGTATTATCGAGCCAATCTTTTAAAGCTGCAGCTTCCATAGGCTCTTTTATAATGTAATCAATCATATTTATAATTGCAGGCTTTACATTATCTATATTGCTTGAGCCATCTGAATGCAAAGGTGAATATTCCTTATAAATATCTAAAAGTTCAAATACATCTGTAAAAAGTTCATTAATCTGTTCGTCTGTCATATATATCTCCAAATACAAAAATGTCATTGTCGGGCTCGACCCGACAATCTTATATTTCAGATTCCCGGGTCAAGCCCGAGAATGACACTATCTTTTTGATAATATCGTTATTTCTACACGGCGGTTTCTTGCCCTTCCTTGCGGACTATCGTTATCTGCAACAGGTTTACTTCCACCACTTCCTTTGGTAATAAGGTTTTCTGTATTCACGCCCCTTTTGCCCATTTCATTTACAATTGTATGTGCACGTTCTAAAGAAAGCTGCATTTCGTCAGATTCGTCTCCAACTCTTGCTGTATGCCCCTCTATAAGAATCTGATTTTTTGGAAGTTTTTTCAAGAGGTCTGCAATCTGATTTAAACGATTTTTTTCATCAGGAAGAAGTTCTGCACTATTTGCAACAAATTGTAAATCACGGATTATCAGCATATAGCCCAAATCTGTTTTTTCATATTCAATATCGCTTTCGGCAATCAGACGGTTGATTGCAGGTAAAATTACATCTTCCTCTACTCCGCTTGGATAATCTGTAAACAGGGAAATAGTTCCTTTATAGGCAATTTTGCGTCCGTCTGTATAAACAAACTCTTCATTTACATTATCACGAATTAATAAAGCAGCACCAGTTTCTTTTTCAACATATAATGTAGCTTCATGCTTTCCTGTTGCTGATTTTAATTCACGGTCTCCATCAAAATCCTGATAGCTTACGCCAATTCCATAACCGTATCTTGTGGCCCACAATGCTTTAATTACATAAACATCTTTCTGATTAAAAATCTGATCTCCATTATAAGTGTACTGAATAAAAATTGGCATTCGTGTGATTTTACCTTCGCCAGTGGGATCTACAGCACGCTCTGCTTTTGCTTCCCATGTATCACCCTTTTTAATTTCTTTTTTTGGAAAAGACGGAAAGCTTCTGAACGAAGGATATCCATTATCTTCAAGCATATTCATATTGCCCTGTTCATCAATTTTAAAAACAGAAACAATTGCATCATGAATACCTTCATCAATTACAGCCGCCAGATGTTTAGTATCCTGTTCTACATAAAAAAGCCCGTCATAAACTTTTTCACCATTTTCATAAGATGGCGTTATAAATGATTTTACTTCAAGGCTTGTTAAACCAACATACTTATTATTATCATACCGACGTAAATCTGTACGTTCTGTGAGAATGTAGTTGTCGTTTCCGGCGTAACTTATGGTAACTGGCTGGGAATAAAGGTTGTTGCTTATTAAGAGAAATAGTAATAGAAAAATAAATTTGTAAAAAATTGCGGAGCAAAGTTTTGGGTTTTGTGGAGCGTCCTCTTCGTTCAGCGGAGCAAAACACAAAACTTTGCGGGAGTAATTTTTTACCATATTGATAATTTTATATTCCAAGTTCTTCGCCTATAAGCACAACCTTAATTCTACCAGCTGGCTTACAGATTCGTGTAGTAACAAACTGCGCACAAATTGTTGAAGAAGACAAACAATCAGCACATTCGCCGATTTTTTTACAAGGTGTATCAATATCAAAACGCTGAGCATTCGCAGGTGCAGCATAACCCCTAACGCGGTCATAAGCGGCTTCCATATTCTGAACAACCTTGTTCATACCTGCAATAATAATTACATTTTCCGGTCCGTATATTAGAGCTGCAACTCTGTTACCTTTACCATCGATATTAAAAAGCTGTCCGTCTTCTGTAATTGCATTGCTGCTCATTATAAAAGAACCACAGTTCAAAGCATCATGCATTATCTTTTCACGTTCTTCAGGACTGGAAGCCTTGTCTCTATCAATTAAAGTATAACCAGCAGAAATAAGCTTATCTTTAAGCCCAAGCTGGTCCATTGTCATTGTACCACCCCAGGCAACAGAATGATTTTTTGGAATAAGCTCAAGAATTTTTGTTATAGCGTCTTCTTTATTAGACAGATAATAAGCTTCAAAATGTCTTTTATTTAAGGCTTCAGCAACCTTTGGCCCTTTAATATCAAATAATTTTTTTACCGGGTCTAACATTTTTCTTACCTCTATTCTGCCAGTTTAAAGGATTCAAGTTCACTAATCAAACCGGTAACATTTTGCTTAGTAGAATTTGTAGAAGCTGTTGTTACGGCAACTGCATCTGAAATATGCATAGAGAAATCATTAATCTGATTCATAGTTTCAGATATAACCCTTGTAATTTCTGAAAGCTGCTGCATTTCTTTGAGAATCTGTTCTCCGCCAACAAGCATTTCTGCAGAACCGTTCTTAACCTCTGTTGTTGAATCGCTGATTGCATGCATGGCTTCGAGCACCTGCTGGTTACCGGAATTCTGTTCTTCCATTGCGTTTGCAATAACAGTTTCCTGTTCACGAACCTTTTGAGAAAGGTCATAAATACTTTCAAAGGCAACTTTAACGTGTCCAATATCTGTTGTAATATGAGAAATTGCATCAGAAAGAGAATGAAGATTTTCATCAATAGCCTTTGACTGAGAGCTTGATTGCTCTGCAAGCTTTCGGATTTCTTCAGCAACTACTGCAAAACCCTTACCTGCTTCACCAGCATGAGCAGACTCAATAGCTGCGTTCATAGCAAGGAGGTTTGTACGGCTTGCAATATTCTGAATGATGCTTGAAGCCTGCAGAATACCGGCAGACTGCTGTAAAACACCTTCTGCAGTATCTACGGCAATCTTAACCTGTTCCTGCCCTTTTTCAGAAGCTTCAGTAAGAAGATTTACCATCTCATTATTCTTTTCGAGAATCTGAGAAACCGAAGCAATATTAGCAACCATTTCTTCTACAGCAGCAGAAGACTGTGTAACGCCAGCAGCCTGTGCTTCAATAGAATTATTAAGGGCACGAATATTACCCATAATCTGTTCAATCGAAGAATTAGATTCCTGAACACCAGCAGACTGATTTTCAATTTCGGATTTAATGCTTGAAAGAGATTCTGTAATACTTGCAATATTGTTTTTAGTAATATCCATATTAGATACAAGATCATCAGACTCAGAAGAAGTTCTTTTTGCAGAATTATCAAATTTTACAAGAATCCCATTTGCTTTATTTTTAAAATTATTTACAGAATGAACAATAAGACCTAACTCACTGCGATTTGTTGCCCACTGATCTTCTACTGTGTAATCGTTGTTGCTGAGGGCATCTGTAACATGATTAATTCTTTTTAAACATAATTTTATATCATCTGTAAGCAGCAGGTTTACAGTAACAAAATAACTTAAAGAATAAATAATAATAGGCAAAAGTCTTTTATAAACAGTGCTTGCTCCTTCCTGTAATGCAAGAGGATTCAAAGTAACAAATATAAGGAACATACATCCAAGAACACCAAAAGACATTGTAAGAACATTTCGTTGAATTAAATTTAGTGGAAGCTCTTTTTTATTAAAAGGAATATCTCGCAAACGAGGTTCAATTACACGAACCTGAAGTACATAGAATAAAAGACCTATATCAAACAAAGAGCCAAGCAAAACCATGTATATAAAAACAGATGGATCTTGTCCCAAAAAAGCTCGTAGTTGAATATTATTTCTTTTTAAGAAAATAATTATTGCCGTTGCCTGAACAAACTGTAAAGTGATAGGAATTGCAATATTACCTAATGCAGTGATTTTAAGCTTTTGGTTTGTCTTTTTGATAGATTCAGGAGAACCATTATATTCTTTAAGGAATTTTCTTTCCCAAAAAGCCATTGCAAAAGCTATAACAAAGGTCATTACAGTAATAAAATTGATTATCGGATTAGTAAATATAAGACCAAATTCTTCCATACTGAAAAGGTCTGTTAAAAGTCCAACTGGTGTGAGAAGTAAAAACGGAGAAGTATAAACCAGAATAATATGCATGTAAGCGTACCATGGAAGCCATATTCCGGCACGACCTGCCTTTCGATTGATTTTAGCTTTTGACATAAAAGTCTCCTAATTTTTGTAGTAAAGTTTGTATAAACACTCATCATGTAACTTTTTTTTAATGATTATGGACTTTTAAACAATTTATTAATTATAAACCATTTATCGGCATCTGTGAAGTAAAAAATATAGTCAAAAATATAATAAAATAATAATGATTTAGCGGCAGCAATTCAGAGTTTTTTTTGCAATTCGAAATTCGGCTCGCGCTATTTTTTTAGATTATTTTATATTATTTAAATATTATTATTTTCAAACATTTTACTTGACACTTTCTTTTTATAGTATAGAATTTATTTATTATGAAAAAATTATTATTTTTGACAATCGTTTTTATTACACTTTTGGCTTCTTGTACAACAACTAGAAAAATCAAGGTTGATGATCTTGAAGATGATGTATTTGTTATTAATAAAGTTGTGTTAACTTCCAACACTATCAGACCTACAGACGAAGAACTTGTCACTATTTTCCAGTCTTTGCCTTATCTTAAGGTTTGTGATCTGGTAGAAGAAAAAACAGATATAGTCCTTGATTCATACCTTATTGATTACGAAACTATTTCAGAAAACATAGAATATACATACCTTTGCGATGCAGAAACTGATGAAGTATTAGAAGAACTTCCTGAATGGGAGCTTAATCTGCAGGCTGATGAAGAAACCACACAGTTCTGCACCCTCTACTTTACTATGGATCCTCCGGACGGATTTCTTGCAGTAAAGGCCGTAATGCATACAAGTCAGGTTATTCCTTCTGAAAAAGAAGATAAAGAAGACAAAATCATTAATCTTCAAACTTCTGTTTCCGGTACCTTTGAAAAGTGGACCTTTAAAAATATATTTGTAGACCCACGTTCATGTGCACTTATTAAATTTCATAAAAACATTGAACCAACCTTTATTCAAAACGAACTTTTCTCTGCTTATAAAGTTCTTAATGGCCAGGATAAAGGCTATCTTGCTGTAAACATCAGGGAACCAATAGAAATCCGCTGTAATATTAATGATCCCGGAAATCTCTTCTTTTCTCCTGCAGAGATTTACAACGCTTCTTTTACAGAAACCTTCCAGCCTGGAAAAAGCTATTATATAAAATATAAGCTTAAGAGAGTTTCTCCGGATTCAACTAACTGGATTGTAAAGTTTAAGATTAAGGAAGAAAAACCAAATCTTTCAAAATAATCAGTTTTCTTTCTTTGCTTTTTTTACAGATGTAATTGTAAAGTTTATAGTTTTCTCTGTTTCTTTGCCGCTTTCTATATCTATGTCCCAATATAAAGTGGAAACAAAGGTTGCGGCTGTAGTCATAAGTTTGCTTGTTATAAAATCAGGGCGGTGGAAAATGAGCGGAGAATAAAAATATCCGCAGTTTTCGTTTGGTTCAAAAGCAAAGGAAACTCCCCTTTTTGTATCTGTAAGGCGGACAACATCTAAAGCCTTCATACCTTCTTTTAGATTTATTTCTTTTGTAGAAGCTTTTGGATCAATTATCTGAACCTTTTCTTTATCTGCAACTTCAATATTAAAATAACTTACCAGGCCGTTTTCAAAGTTAACATCAGCAAAGTTAGATTCAACAGCAAATTTTAATTGTAATGGTTTAGAACTTTCGTTTTTCAAAATATATTGAACACTTAACCCGTTTGAATTAAATATATATTTTTTTCTAAGACTAACCTTTTGATGTGTCGGTTTATATTCAGCCTCTGCTAAAAGCTGCAATTCTTTACGGCTGGCTGATAATTTTACTTCTTTATAATAAATTCGAGAGAAAACCCCATCACCTGCGGCTTCGCCATTAATATAGCGGTCAAACTGGTCATTTCCAAAAAGATGATCTATAAAAAGTCCGCGGTTATAGTTATCGTCGGCGCCATCATATTCAAAAACCCGGTTTAAGTTATCTGCATAGTTTCCGCAGTTTTTCATAACATCAAGTTCCTGAACAGCCCCTCCTAAAAGCGAAACATAGGCAAAATAATTTTGCATGCTGCAGATATATTCATTAATTCCGTCGTTTGTATAATCAAAGCGGCTTATATTTTCTGTAAACTTACCACTGTCGCGAATAAATTTTTCGGCGGTAATAAGGCTTCTGTAAGCATTCTGGCGATGCATTGTATTTGCATAAGGTCCATTCATTGTACACAAAACTGCACATCCATCCTGGGCTTCCAGAAGCATTTCGCGTGCAGCCTTTTTGCGCATTTTATCTTTCTTAAATTGATTAATAAGAATTGTCATATAAGTTATGCGGTTGTAAAGATTTCTGCAGCTCTTATAATTATCCATAAAATTATAAACAGTATTCTTAAAGCTGGTACGGTTTCTGTCGCGAACAAGATATCCGCACCAGTTATCAAGCATTCTGTTCATGGCAGTTGGAATATATGCAGGCACTTTGATATCCTGATTTTTTCTGTATTCGTCTATAGTGCCCGTTTTAATTCTTGAATCAGGTAAAGATTTTAAGTATGTATCAAACTGTTCAAACCACTTAGCTGCTATAAGTTCTGACATTGTCTGATAATTCATACTAAGTATTACAATTTTATCCGGTGTAATCTGGTAATAATCATCCTGCTTTTCTGTTTTTTCCACTGCTTTTAAAATATTCTTTGCAAAAATCTCAGCCGGCATATCGGCAGGTGGTATGAACTCATTATAATACGGGAATATTTCAACAGATTTTCCAAAATCATGCATTATGTTATACAAAAAGTTTCTTTTGTTTTCAGGAATTGAACAGCTGTCTAACAAAGTATATTTTATACCACAGGTCTGCAAATTATTTACAAGAGAAGAATCCCAGATATCTCCAAAAAGCGTAATTCCTCGCGGAAGTTTTCCAACTGTTTGACGGATTTCTGTAGAAAGCATGTCTATCTGGGTGTTGCGGTCCACAGAAAAAAGAAGAGGTAAAACCGGTGCATAAAAACCACCGCCCAGTATTTCTACCTGATTGCGTTCTACAAGCTCTTTTATAATTGTTAAAAATTCATTCCGCTTTTTCTTGTAATAAAGAAGCTGAGGACCTGTGAAAGAAAATGTAAATTTAAAATCGGGATGTGAATAAAGAAAACGTGCTAAAGGCTTGTATACTGTCTGGTACATTTTGTCGTATTCATCCGGGTTGTCGGAATATACAGACACTGACCTGAAATTGAAGCAAACGTATATTGAATCCATATCCACATATACGGCTCCCCACCCTTTTTGCCGCGACTTTCTCCTATTTTACAATTTTTTATATTAAAAAAAAGGATTATTCCCCTAAAATATCCTGTTATTTCTTAATAATATCTTTAAATATTCTATAACAAGTTGCCCATATTTTAAAGTGTTTTTTTTCATTCCAGACAACTTTTTGTGTTTTTAATTCATCTGAACAGCCTGAATTTTCATCTGACTTATTTGCACACAAGGTATATTCCTTTGTATTTTTTGGAATAAGACGGATTATGTGTAATGGACAAATATCAACACATTTTCCGCAGCCAATACAAAGATTTGAAATGACTGCAGTATTATTTTTTATATAAACAGCATGCTGTGTACAGATTTTTTTACAGTCTCCAAGTCCAATGCAGGCAAATTTACATGGAGTTCCTGTTCCTGAATACTGATGAACAAGAGCACAGGAATAAGAATCATTGAATATCTTTCGTTTCATTTCGAATTTTTTATCACAGGAACATAAAACGACAGCTTTCATATCAGATTTTTCATTTTTCTGTTTAACAGATTTTATATATTCAACTTCAGAATCTGCAATAATAGGATCTTCTTTAATTTTATTCTGATTATGAATTGAAGGAAAAAGAATATAAAAAAGAAACATAAGAAGGATTGCTACAATGAGAATTACAATTATAAATAAGATTATTGAAAAAATCATTGGAAAACCTCCGGATTAAACCAGGCAACATCCCAGCAGGAAAGACCAATAAGTAATATTGCAAGATAAAGGAATAATCTGCAAAAAATTGCATCAGAAGTTGTATCACTGTTGCGTTTTCTAAATGCCATTATAAAAGGAATAATTCCTACAATTGCTAAAAGGCATCCGGCCGAAATAAAAATTGTATTTGGAATAGAAACACTTTCAGAAACAGAAAGCAATATAACAAGATATGAAATAACAAATTCTGCAGAAGATTTTCCTGTTGTAAGTCTTATAAGGGCTTCCAGAAAAGCGTTTATACAAACATATACAAGGAAACAAATTAAAGGCATAAGCTCTGTAATTTTGAGCGGAATAAGAATACCTTTTGTTATAAGCCATCCCAAAATTGCGGAAATCAGAATTGAAATAACTATTTTGCTGCAATAAGTAATACTTTTTAATTTTTCAAATTTTGAGTCAAGGATTTTATTTGTTCCAATGCCCATGAACAGTATGACACTTGCAAAGAAAAGGTAATAAAGGAAGGTACTCATCAAATTCATTTGTTTTCCTCCACCTTATCCATAATGTCAAATCTGTTGCGTACAAAAATATGAATATAAAGTAATACAGAAGAAAGAATTAAAGCTCCAGGAATTGAAGCCATAATTGAGAAAAATCCAAGATTATCTGGAGAAATAATTACTTTTTCATAAATCTGGTGTGCTTTTCCAAAGAAAGTAAAAGTTCCATAACCTGCAAGATCCCTCAGTAAGAAATAAAGAAGAACATATATTGAGAATGTAAGCACATGAATCATATTAAGCTTTAGTCTTTTTGGAAGCGGGTCTTCTCTGTTTGAAAAAATATATCCAAAACTGAATACAGAAATTGGTGTTAAATAAATCATAAGACCTAAGGTGAGCATTACTTCCGGGCAAATTAAAATCATAATCTGCCTGTATAAAATAGTTGCAGCTATCATCATTATAAGAATAATTAAAGTATTAAGCTCATCAAGCTTCATCTTTTTAACCAGTGAATTAATTACTGTACCAATGAGCATAATAAGATTGAGCTCCAGTACAAGGGCAACTCCGTAAACAAAACGTCCGGGAGCGGGAACCAGAACTGCAAGAATTGTAGCAATCAAAACATATATAGATCTTCTTTTCATTTACATTTCCTATTTTTTTAGAATTGAAGGAACTAATTCCTGCCAGTATTCTCTACGTTTGTCTGATTTATTGTTCATCAGCTGATTTTGAATTCTACCATGAAGTGAAGAATATCCTATAAAATCTACAGAATCATCATTATGATTATAAATATAAACAGCAGGAATTGGCCCGTAATAATTTACAATTCTGACTATGATTACACTTTTTTCTGCGCTATCTTTACTATCTGATAATTTATAAGCAGCACAGTTCACTGTTACAGGCTTTTTAATTTCTATAGGTTCTTCTACCTTCCATCGGTCTGCTTCTTTTTCATCAAGAACTTTCTGCACTGTTATAGCAAGATTATTGTTCCAGGACTTTCTTGCAACAATAATAAAATATGATAAAACAGAAAAAACTACGAGAAGGATAAGAATAAAAAATGCATAATTTTTGAAAAACTTTTTGTTACTAATTTCCTGCATTCAAAAGCTCCTTATCAATAGGACTGATTCTTGTCATTTTATGCATAAGATAATCCATTCGTTTTTCTTCAATAAGTCTTATAAGCAGATTTATTATATTGCAGATTATAATTACATAAATCATACCAATTGGAGAAGTTCCACAACCTACTGTAATAAATGCATAAAGACCGGCAATTACAGCGTATATGATTTTTCCAATTATAGTCATAGGGTGCGTTCCAAACCATTGTATGAGGAATACCGCTGTAAATAAAGTTCCGCTTGTTAAAAGTGCAAGAAGCACATCACCCTGATTAAATTCTCCGCCGGAAACATATGGGAAAAACAATCTTATCAAGAAAAGATAAACAAAAAGAAAGATTGATGGTATGAGCATTGAAAATGAATTGTCAGAAAAAAGAACAAGAGATGCAATTATTGTAAGCAGATTAAATCTGAATGCCGGAATAACAGAGTTTGTATCCCACAGCATAGATAAGATTCCCTGAGGAAGCGTTACCTTAAAATTATTTAATATATTTGAATTCAAAAAGTTAGTAAGCGTAATATCAAAATCGTAAACTGGGAAAACACCATTATTTATGAGCTGAACAGAAGGATTTTTTACGCTGAAGAGATCTGGTGTAATTAAAAATTCCGGGAAATAAACTTTTCCTATAAAATATGCAATAAGTACAGAAACACTTACAATATTAATCCAGAAATTTTCAGATGATTCAAATACATATTTAAAAATAATAAGTGTTCCAAAAGAAACTAACAAGGCTGTAAAAGGTGGATAATTTTGAGGAAGCAGCATTCCTATTAAAATGCCATGTATTAAATTTGTAAGTGATAAAAACTTATTTTTCCTTGTTAAGAAAAAATGAATTAAACTTGCAAGAAGAGAGCCAATAGCAGAACATGAAATTACAATTATGGCATTATAACTTTTTGTAAAAAACAAAACTATAATTTGAAGCGAAAGCAATACCAGAATACGTAATGAAACAGCAGAAATAGAAGGCTTTTCATAAATATAAGGCTTAAGAGAAACTCTTTTATTTTGCAACAAATCTGATTTATCTTTATTCATTTTTATCCAGCTTATTTTTTATCATAGTAATTACCTGGCACAAAGGTATTCTTGCCTGGCATACAGTATTACAACGACCACAATTTATACACATTGTTGCGGTCATAAGAAAATCTTCAGGAACATTGCTTTTTTTGTAAGCATATTCATAAAGAATATCAGGAGCAATTCCAACAGGACAATTATACCTGCAGGCTCCACACTTAATGCATGAATATACCTGACTGTCTGTAGAATTATTTTTTGAAAGAAATTCAACAGACTTAACATATTTTGTAATTGGAATATCAAGAGAGTTTACAGAGTTTCCGCAAAGTTTTCCATTTATGATTACTGCAGAAAGTTTTTTTGCAAAACCTCCTAACTGCTTTACAACATCTCTAAGTGTATAACCAAGCTTAACATTTAAAAAGCATGAAACAGGAATTGAGTTTCCTGTAAAATTGATATGTCTTGAAAGAACTGGTTCATCAAAAACAACAGCATTATAAATGTCATAAAGAGTATAAGAGTCAACAAAAAAATCATAGCGGGAAACAGAAAGAGGACAATTTCTGCTCATTGATTTATTGTAAGCATTTATAATTCCGTGCTTGAATCCATTTGTAAAAGTTTTTGTATCCAGGCCAAGATAATATATTCCCTGCTTTTCATCATTTTCCAGTTTGCGCTTTTTAATTTCTTTGTTATTTAAAACAAAAAGTATTCCGTTTGCATCTGTAATTTTTGCAAGAATTTTTGCGCCCTGATAAATCTGATCAAAATAAAAATTTGTCATCAGAGAATCGGTAATGCGCATTGTATCTTCATCAAAAAGTCTTACAACAATGGTCTTTGATTTTTTACGCAAAAAGGATTTTATCTGCTCGGTAACCGGTACCGATTTAGTACAGGAAAAAACGTTTACAATTCCTTTATCATGAAGCTTTTGTTCAAGACTTGCCGGACTAAGGTTCTGCCATTCTTCTTCTTTATGCTTTTTTCCAAGATAAGAAAAGCTTCCGTGCATATTAATTATAAGAGCTTTTTCAATTTTTCCATCAGGGCAGTTTACAGAACATAAATCGGTTACAGTTCCGGGAATTGGTGAATGAATTACAGAAATGTCAGAACTTGCAATAATCTGCCCTTCCTGAACTTCTTCTCCAATTTTAATAACAGGCTTGCAATATACATCTTTTTCCTGCATAAGAGGCATTACAACTGTTTTTGGTAAAAAGGCATTTTCTGTATGTTTATAATTTTGAATCATTTTTTACCACCCTTTCCTATAATAGCGGAAAAATAAATAAAAAGTAACATACAAAAGCATAATATCATCATAATTATGCTAAAAATGCTTGTATTATATGAAGCAGACTTGATATATCCTGCAAAAAAATCATTTCCCTGATCTTTTATTACACTTTCTATTGAATAAAAATCAAGGGAATCAATTTTGTCGTATATTTCATCTTTAAAGCTCTGGTTATAATACATGGTATAATTTTTTTGAGAAAGAATTCCGTCTTCTGTTTCGAATCTTGGATAAACTACATGATTTTCATCGTATTCCGAATTTCCGTTTATTGATTTGTAAGGGGCTGTAATGACATTCCAGTTCCAGCGGAAATAATCTTCTAAAAGAGGAAGCTTTGAATCGGCAGCTTCTGTTTTACCGGGAAGAAGGATTTTATCTTTATTTGAATTTCCTGCAATATTAAAGGAGCCCAGCAAAAAGTATGCAATAATTATAATTGAACTTACAAGAATTACAGGCAGCACAAAGCCTGATTTTTTGCCATAAACCGAAACTCTTTTTGCAGAACAAATCAAAACAGGTTTAAACTCATATTTATTATTTTTAGAAATATCAAAGCTTGTTCCTGCTAAGAATGCGCAGACCGTTCCTGCTAACATTACGATATAAATAATTCCCGATAATAATGAAACTGAAAAAGCTGCAAAAAAGGAAATACCTGCAGCAATAATAACTAAAAAATTATTTTTAAGGATTTTGTTGACAGCGCCCTTTCGGTTATAGATATTTGAAATTATAAAAAGCAGTAATAAAACAATAATTACAGCAATTGCATTTGCATAAAAAGCATTACATAAACTGTATATACAGGGAAGAATTGCAGTAATTAAAAAAAGGCTTTTATGTCTTGAACAGAATGTAAGGATTACAGCAAGCGCAATTACAACAAGAGGAATAAGCCATAAATAAGAAAGTGTGCTGTCAATTCCGGCCTTGCTTCCGGCTTTATTTAATTGTTGAACTGCATTATCTATTTTTTTGCCATAATGGTCTGGAATATAATAAAGAGTATATTCTCCTTTGCTGTCGTAAAAATAGTTTTGTCTGTCGTAAAGATATTTATTTTCTGGAGAAGAAATATTAATTTTGAGCATTGTTTCTTCAATTGAATTATGAGAAAGCATAATAGGAATGCGTTGATTTTTCAGGGAAACAAACTCACTTACACCACAATCATAAAAGATTTGATCTACATTTTGTGTAATGGTATCTGTTTTTATATAAACAATATTATAGTTTTTCCAGGTCTTGCCTTTTGGAATTGTGCGGAAAGTAATTGTTAGTATTGCTGTTATTAAAATCCCAAGCCAAGGGAGAACTTTTTTTATAATATTCATTTATAATTTATTTTAACAGGTTCATTGAAAAACCGATAAGAACACCCAGCAGGGCTCCCATAATTACTTGAATCGGTGTATGACCATTTACCTCTTTAATTGATTTATATTCTTTGATGCTGCCATTTTTTTCAAGTTCACGGCCAAGTTCATTTAATTTTTGAGATTGAACACCGCTTGAACGACGTACACCAACAGCATCGCGCATGGTAATAAAAGTAATCAGCAAAGAAAGCATGAATACACTTGAAGTAACACCTTCTCTTATTCCAATTGAAGTACAAACAGCAGTTACAACAGCAGAATGGCTTGAAGGCATACCACCTGTACGCCAGAACATATTAGCAATAAGATCTTTTATTGTTTTAATACGCCCATAAATAAGATGGATGAGGGTTTTTAGAAATTGGGCTCCAAGCCAACTGAAAATTCCCGCAAGAAAAGTCGGATGTGTAAAAAAATTGATAAATTTTTCATATGTAGTTGGCATAAAAAAATCCCTTTAATAGTATTTAATTCTATCATTAAATCTGAAATTTTACTATACTTTTTATTATGGATTTTACAGATTTTCATACCGGTAAAGATGATATAGGAAGACGCCTCGATAAAGTGATAAAAATCTTTTTACCGACCATTTCTCTTTCAAATCTTTATCAAAGTTTGCGTAAAAATCTTATTAAAATAAATGGAAAAAAGCAAAAGCCTGATTATAAAATTGCCCCAGATGATATTCTTTCAATTGCAGATGTTTTGTTAAAGCAGTACTTTGCAAAAGAGAAAGATGATTTTGAAAAAAACAGTAAAAATTCTGATATAAATATAAAGGAACTGATTGTTTTTGAAAATAAAAATATCCTGATTCTTAATAAACCCGCAGGAATCAACGTTCAAAAAGCAAAAAAGAATGAAATTTCACTGGCTGAGCTTGTCGGGCAATATTATGAAGATACTCGCGGAAAAGAATCTATTTCATTTAAGCCGGGGCCTTTACACAGAATAGACAAGCAGACTTGCGGACTTATTTGTTTTTCTATGAGTCTTGAAGGAGCCAGATGGTTTACCCAGGCTATGAAGGATCACCAGATAAAGAAAACCTATAGTGCCACAGTTGAAGGAATAGTAAAAGAAAGCCAGACCTGGAAAGATTATATTCTTAAAGAAGACCAGACCTCGGAGGATTTTCATACAGTAAAAGTTATTACCGGAAATGATAATAAACTGCCTGATGGTGCAAAAGAATGTATTACAAAAATCATTCCTCTTGAAAGCTTTACAAAAGACGGATTTGATTTTACAAAATGCGATTTTCAAATAGAAACAGGCCGCCAGCACCAGATCAGGGCCCAGGCAGCTTTTCACGGGCATCCTTTGGCGGGTGATTCTGCTTATGGGGCAGAAAGTTCAACTTTTAAGTTTGATTTATGCGATAAGTGTCTTACTTTTCCTGCTAATAATCTTGGTATACCCCAAAATATAACAATTGATTTTGCTTGATTTTCGATTATAATAATTTATATGGTAAATCCAATTTCACTTATAAAACACGCTTTCTCTCCTACCCTGGTTTATGCTTTAGTTGGCGAAAGTGGAACTGGTAAAAGCTTTCGTTCCAAGCTGCTTGCAGAACAATACAATATCAATGCCATAATAGACGACGGACTTTTAATTCAGGATGAAAAAATCATTGCGGGGCATTCTGCAAAACGCGAAAAAACCTATATGGGTGCAGTTCG
Organism: uncultured Treponema sp.; assembly: GCA_946535985.1. GTDB lineage: Bacteria > Spirochaetota > Spirochaetia > Treponematales > Treponemataceae > Treponema_D. Next base: position 27,238 of record CAMNDY010000013.1, read on the forward strand.
TGCCGCTCTTTTTGATGACAAAGAACACCGGGATGCTGTTGCCAAAGTATTAAAAAAGGCTCATTTCAAAAAAATCCTCATACTTGGAACTTCCGAAAAAATGGTAATGAAAATTGCAATGAGACTGCAGCTGCCCCAGCCTTCTAAAATCATTCATATCGAAGAAATTGCAACCCAGGAAGAAATTGAAAAAGCAGCTAAATCTCGTCATGTAGAAGGAAAACACGTAATTCCGGTTCCTTCAATCGAAGTAAAGAAAAGTTATCCTCAGATTTTTTCTAACTCCATGCATGATTTTTTCAGTAAAGGATTTTTTCAGAAAAAAAGCGGCAAAGGCAAGCTCATAGAAAAATCAATTGTTCAGCCGGAATTCAGTAAAAAAGGACGGGTTGAAATTTCGGAAGCGGCTCTTACACAAATGGTTATGCACTGCGTTTCGGAATGTTCACCAGATGTAAAAGTAAAGAAAATTGCAATTAAAACCGATTCCCGCGGCTATAGGCTTGTTGTAACAATTGATGTACCCTTTGGAACTCAACTTACAGGTAAGGTTCATAAGCTTCAGCAGTATATCATCGATAAAATCGAAACTTTTACCGGCATTCTTATAGAAGAAGTAAGCATTGTTATTGATAAAATCACAAAAACAGATGCACCGGCAGTTCAACAGGAAGAAAAAAATAAACCTGTTTTAAGCCGCCGTTCCCTTGCAAGAAATCACGAAAAGAATTAACTAGGCTTTTTTAGGGTGGATTTTTATAGGAACACCAAGACTCTTCATTACAGAACGAACAGCATATTCAAGCTCGCGACGCTGAGGATTCATTGGCAGAACAAAATTGCGGCATTCTGTCCAGGTTTTTGCATATAATTCAGAAACAGAATATTTTCCCTGAATCTCCTGTTCCCAGTCTGTAAGTGTTGTTACAAAATCATAAATAATAAAGAATAGCTTTTTACCAAGACGAGCCTGAGGATCTGTTTTATTAAGCTCATCAAGCTTTTTAAGATTTTCCATAAAGCTGTATTCAATATTTTTGCGTTCATAAAGCATTGCGCTTACAGAAGGTTGAAGGTACATAAACAAATCGTTTTCAATTGCTTCTGAAATAATTTGTGAAGCATGAACATTGTTGATTATTTTCAAAAGCTCTTCTGTTATGCGCGAAGGAGAAACGCTGTTTAATAAGGCTGCAGATTGTTTAATTTTATGACGCAGATTAAAAGTCATTTTTGCATCGGTTGTTGCAGAATATTTAATGGCTCTTAACATGCGTACAGGGTCTTCTGTAAAAATTATATCCAGAGGAATTACAGGTCTAAGTATGTGTTTTTTAATATCACGCATACCGCCCACATAGTCTATTATCTGTTCCTGAAGAGGATCATAATAAAGGGCATTCATTGTAAAGTCTCTGCGCATTACATCCTGCTCAATGGTTCCAAACTCATTCCCTACAGAGCCTTCTTCGTTTGAACGGAAAGTGCTTACTTCAAAAATCTTTGCTCCAAACACTACGTGAACAAGACGGAAGCGGCGGCCTATTATGCGGGAATTACGGAAAATGCGTTTTATTTTAGAAGGGGTTGCATCTGTTACAATATCAAAATCTTTTGGAACGTTGCCTACAATAAGATCGCGTACGGCTCCACCAACGACATAGGCTGTATAGCCGGCATCGCGCAGGCGGTTGATTATTTGAAGAGCATCTGGGTCTATTTTTTTGTTAGAAATAAAATGTTCAGACTTTGTATAAACAACGGCCTTTTTAATTAAATTGCCCTTGTTATCCGTTCCATATCTATATAACACGATGGGATATATTATTATTTTTAATATGTTTTGGCAAGAAGGAGATAAATTCATATTATGAAAAAATGCTCACGCAAAGAACCATGTTTTGCTCCGCTAAACGAAAAGGACGCTCCACAAAACATGAACCTTTGCTCCGCATTTTTTCATAATGCCTCTTTATTGGCTTATTACTTCCGCTAACATATTTAAAATATCCTGTTCGACAGTTTCTTTGTCGGTTTCATTTAAAATTTCGTGGCGATCACCGGGATATTCTTTTAGGGTTACGGATTTTAGGCCGAGATTTTTGTAGCATTCAGCCAGGGCTTTTACAGTTTTACCGTAATCACCTACCGGGTCTTCTGAGCCGAACAGGAGATAAATTGGTAAATCTTTATCTATTTTTGCCATGTTTGATTTCTGGTGGATGTTACGGAGGGCACTTGTCATGTCGCAATAGAATGAGGTTTTAAGCGGGAATCCGCACCATTTGTCATCGGCGTACATCATAAACATTGATTCATCTTTTGTGAGCCAGTCATATTTTGTTTTGAGCGGTTTAATGCGTTTGTTGTAGCTTCCAAAGCTTAAAGTGTCCAAAAGACCAACAACACTGTTTTTGCCGCAGAACAATCTTACTATTTTTGCAAGGATGTTTCCCATTGTAACAAGTGGCAGACGTGGACCTGCAGTTCCAATTAAAAAGCATGCTTTAATTTTTCCGTGGAAGTTTTCTATATAGCTTTGTGCAATAAATGAACCAAAGCTGTGAGCCATCAAGATTACAGGTACATCAGGATATTCCTTTTTAACAAGATCAATAAGGAAGTCAACATCTTTTACAGCAAGAGTAAATCCGTTTTTATCTGCAAGTTTACCAAAGTCACCAGTACCCTTTTGTATTGCGTTTTCTGCAGTACGTCCGTGGCCGCGCATATCAAAGGCATTAAATACATAACCGTTTTCTGACAAAATTGAACCAAAACGGTCGTAACGAAGTGAGTGCTCTGCAAGTCCATGATTAAAAACAATTACGGCTTTTATTTTTGGTGGGTTTTCGGGATCATCGGCATCTGGAATCCAGCGGTTTACCCAAAGCTCTGTGTTGTCGTGTGTTTTTACCGAAAATGATTTTAATGACATTTAATGCCTCCTGACATGAGATTCCCGGGTCAAGCCCGAGAATGACACAATCTGTAAATTCTGTTAAAATGTATTTTATGGAACCTGTAACAGTAAAAACAGAAAAAACAGTCTTTGGCGGCAATACAATTGCAAAAATCAACTCAAAGACAGTATTCATACCTTTTACACTGCCTGATGAAACTCTTTCTATAAATATAGTACAACACAAAAGTGATTATGACAACGCAGAAATTATAAAAATCCTTGATCCTTCTCCTTACCGTAAAAATCCGGAATGTAAGTATTATGGAAGCTGCGGCGGCTGTAATATGATGCATATTAAAAGCGAATATCAGCGGGAGCTTCGTAAACAGATGTTAAATGATGCCTTCCTTGCAAATAAAATTGAGCTTCCTCAAATCCAGGTTATTTATGGTCCTGATTTTAATTACCGTTCACGTTTTCAATTTACAGATGGCGGCTTATGCCAGAAGAATGCCAATAATGTTATAACAATTGACCAGTGTCTTTGCGCAGAAACTGCAATAAATGAATACTTAAAATCAACTCCTGCAGAAAATCGTCCAAAAGGCCGTACTCATTTTTTTGCAAGCAGTAAAGCAGTTGATAAATCAATCAAAATCACTTGTGAAAATCCTAAAAATAAGCAAAGTGTTCAAAATAATAGACAATCTAATAAGTCTTCAAAAAAATATAAGTTCAAAGAAAACAAATATTTTGCAGGAACAGTTATTTCTCCTCAAGACACAGAGACAGTTCAGCTCAACGGCAAAAATATTTCTTTTGACGTGCGGGGATTTTTCCAGTCTAACCTTGATGTTTTTGAAAAGGTTTTGAAAATCCTTGTAGAAAAGCTTCCTCATGGTCAGAATATTTTAGATATGTATGCAGGCTGCGGGGCAATTTCCTGTTTTTTAGGTCAAAACTTTAATAATGTCACACTTGTTGAACATAACCGCGACGCACTTGTTTTTGCAGAGCAGAATATGGCAGGAATTCCTCATATAAGTTATGGAATGAGCGGAGCATCTTGGGTAAAAAACTGTGCTTCCACCTGCCCTCAATTTGATGCCTGTGTAGTTGACCCACCTCGTTCCGGCATGGAAAAAGAGGTTTTAGATTATTTTTGTAAATCAGACATTCCTTTTATTGCATATCTGTCCTGCAATCCAAGCACACAAAGCCGCGATTGCCAGAAGCTTTTAAAAGCCGGCTATAAAATTCAAGAAGCCTACCTTATGGATTTTTACCCTAACACAAGCCATATTGAAAGTTTGATTTTTCTTTCGCGGTCCCTGAGCCTGTCGAAGGGCAATTAAATCGGAGTATAAAATGAAAAAAATCCTTTTTTTATTTATTCTTTTAATTTTATTATACCCACTTTTTGCCGGCCAAGGCATCGAACTAAATAACATAAACTCCACCTGGAGCAGAGTTCTTCCCGGAAAACTCATCTGCGAACCACAGACAACAAGCAAAGGTTTTGCAGTAATTACAGATGCCCATTCCCTCATGTCTTTTACAAGCCAGGGCCGCATTGTTTATGAAAAAATCCTTAACCGCGCAAACGGAGCGCTTTTTGGAGTTCTTCAAAATGATTACATTGCTGTTGTTACCGCAAACTCAAAAAAAATCACCCTATTAAATCCTGACGGAAAAGAGCTCTGGACCACTACAACAGATTTTAAAATAAATAAAAGCCCATACCCCGGCCGGGACGGAAGATTTTTTGTACAGGGAGAAGAAGTTCTTGCCTGTTATGGCTTAAACGGCCTGCAAAAATGGAAGCTTACTACTCCCCTTCAATCTAAAATTGCAATTAATGAACTTCAAAACGGAAGCCTTATTTTAATGCTTAAAAGTCTTGAAGGTGGAAAAACAAAGGCTCTGAGAATTTCTCCTTTTGGCGAAATTGAAGAAGAAATTACTTTTGCAGGAGAAGTTACCCGGGCCCTTACAACTCCACAGGGAATTCTTCTTGTTTTTACAGATGGAACTTCGGGACTTTTTGATCTTGATATTAAAGAGAATAAATCAACTCACCGATGGCTGTTTAAAAAAGATTCCCTCCAGAAAACTAACAAAGATTTTTTTATCCTTTCGCAAAATAAAAATGATGTTGTATACGTTAATATCAAAGCTTCAAATATAGAAATTGATTATATAAATCTTACAGACGGATCCATAAAAGATTCCTTTGTTATCGAAGAAGATATCAACCCGGAATACGGCTGGTATAATACAAGCGGTGTATTAATTGCAGACTCAAAAAATGCCTTTTTTTACAATAATGCAGGCCGTTATATCTGGAGCGGCATTCTTCCTGCCCAGAAAAGCAAAGAAGCTCCTTCTCATACAAGTTTTACAAGAGATAACTGCTTTCTTTTATTTGGAAAAGACTGGAGCATACATGCCTTCCGTGCTGCCCGCGAAGAAGAAAATGCAGCACAACAAAATATAGACAAAAAAGATTATTCAAGTTTTTATGATATCAACACAACTTTAATGGAACTTCCCCTACCATTGCCTTTAGATAAAAATCTTCTTTTACCTGAACGAGCAGAACTCCTGAAAAAGGGAAATTACGGAGTAACAGAAAAAATCTATGCTTCACAGCTTTTAAGCATCTGCACTGCCTATAAAAATCTCATGGCAAGTTCAAATTTTGGTACCCGAATAGAAAAAAGTGTTTTTGAAACAGATTCTGCCGGCATGGAAAATATCCTTTCGCAGATAAATCTTTTTGGAACAGACACCTTCTGCGATTACACAGCCTATTTCTTAAGAAAAGAAGCAAACAAAACCTTTATTCATACTCTTTTAAAGGGTGTTGTCACAAACGGATATGATCCACAGGGAAAAATCCTTGAAAGTCTTGAATATCTTGCCCACAATACTCCAGAAAAAGATGAAACAATTCTAAAAGATATCTGTGATGCTGTTTATTCTGTATGTATTACAAATGGAGGAAATGCAATTGAACCTCGTGGAAAAGATACTCTTACTACACTTCTCTATCCAAAATACACTTCTGTAATCCGCGATTACGCCAGAAATACTTTGAAAAAACTTGTTGGTAAATAATCAAAAGTCGTGATATAATATATACATTATGTCATTGTCGGACGCGATCCGGCAATCCTAAATTAAAGGTGGATATATGAAAAAACTTCTTTTTATCGCTTCAATATTTTTGTTTGCTGCAAGCCTTTTTGCACTTGAAGTAAACGAACCGGAACTCAGAGTTACAGGTAATGAAACTATTGAGTTCATTAACTACACAGGACCACACAAGGTAATCGACAGCCTTGAAGCAATTAAACGCATTGGTTCTGATATGGGAAAAACCATCGTACCAGAAACACCTTCACAGGTTGGAAACAAAAATAAGTATTTTGTTATCCATGCAATAGATGCTTCTGAAAAAGGCAAACTCGATGCCGATATCCTTTTTATTGGTGCAGACGCTACTGTTGACCATATTAAAAACCTGCGCAGAATTATCAGTGCTTATCTTTCAAGCGCTTACGGATATTCAGAAAAAGACGCAGATACACTCGCTGTATTCATCACAGTTTATAACGCAGTTTACCGCGGTCAAATTGATGTTTACAATTCAAAATATAAAGCAGTTGTAACAAAGAATCTTTCTCAAGAAAACTGTGGTCTTTCTACAAGCTATAAAGACTGGCCAGGAAAATCAGAAATTGTTATTCCTCTTTATGATATAAACGGCGGTATTTCTACTGTAGATACTTCTGTAATCAGCGATTCAACAGTTGTAGATTCAATGAAAGAAGATGATGACAAGAATGTTGATAGTCGTAAAGACATGGTAGATCTTAAAGAGCGCGAAGCCGAAAATGCAAATGATAAAGCCCAGCAGGCTCAGAAAACAGCTGCAGAAGAAAAGAAGAAGTTAGACGATACAAAGAAAGAAGCCAAGGATGCCCAGAAAGAAGCAGACAAGGCTAAGAAAGAAGCAGAAAAGAATCCGACAGAAGAAAATAAACAGAAAGCCGAAGAAGCTCAGGCTAAGGCCGATGAAAAGAAAGAAGAAGTAAAAGAACAGGAAAAGAAGACCGAAGAAGCTAAACAGGAAGCTAAAGAACAGCAGGAATTTGCAGATAAAAAGCAGAATGAAGCTTATGATGAACGCAAGGAAATTGCTAAAGACCAGCAGGAAGTTCAGGAAAAAGAAGCTGCCGAAGCAAAGATGCCTAGCGAATACGGTATTATCCTTTCTGACGAAAAGAACCTTCTTTCACGTCTCGTACGCTTTAATACAGAAACAGGCGAAATTATCAAGAAGTCTCCTGTAACCGAGATCCGCAACCGTACAATTTATGCTCTTGGAAACGAGTTTATTGCCGTAGCCGGAGAAGATGCAGGAAACGCTGCAATTAAGCTTGTAACAATTGACCAGGTAAATATGGAAATTACAAGCGAAAGTAACGAAACTCTTGCTGCAGATTCAGTTCTTGTCCGCGATGGAAACGATTTCTACTGTGTAATTGCAGACGAAAGCAACTGGAAAGTTGGTAAGTTTGATTCAAATCTTGTACTCAAACTCAAGAGCGATGTTAATGTAAAGAGCTCTACCCCAATTACAATTACCGATTCTGGTGTAGTAATTACTGATGATAATGGACGCTTAAGACTCTTGAATAAGGCCGACTTAAAGTCAATTACAAAAGCTCCGGATGCAGTTGATGCAAAATAGATCCCCGGGTCAAGCCCGAGGATGACAAATAATTGTCATTGTCGGGCTTGACCCGACAATCTCTATTTTATAACTTTAAACTTCTTTACAGTCCATAACACTTCATCAATCTGGACGAGCGTAAAGCGCAGGTGTTTTCCCTGGTTATTCAGGAGCCTGCGCTTTTGTTTTTCTGAGCAGATAATATAATATTCGTTACCGTCATCTCCCTGTATTGCAGGATATGAAAAAGGCATATTACCCTTACTTTCAACATAGCCGGTGACAATTACTTTTGGATTGTTCTTAAACTGTGTATTTTTTTGAACAGCAAATAATGAGGAAATAAGGAAAATGGATAATATTATTAAAATATTTTTTTTTATCATATTCATTTTTTCAAAAGTCCCTGAATCTTTCGAAGATTAAAAAGTTTCAATTATTATATATTTAATTTTAGAATTTTTTTCTAAAACAAAATTTGTAATATTTTTATCTATGTAATGTACAGAAAAACCAGTCGGTTTCAAACTTACACCTTCATCTTTTTCATATATATACGGTAATATCTTTTCTGTTTTTAATTGACCATCTTTTTTATCTATATATTCTCTTTCAATATTCCATATATCAATTGGAGTAAATCCTAAACTTTTTCCAGACTGATCTCCAGTTCCAATATTAAAAGAAAGATACTTATTCTCACCCGTTTTTGAAGCTTGTTCTTCATTTGGCTTTCTTGAATTGAAAAAACACATCGAAAACTTTTCTAATGCATAATTAAAATCTATATTATTGATATCAGGATTACAGGTTTTTAAAGCCTGAGTAATAGATTCTTCATTAACATTTTCATTTGTAGCAATTTCATGTAATAAATCTAATCCTCCGAAATTTCTTACCAGGAAGGCTCCAAAAGCATAAGTATTTGCATAAGCTGCATTTATAGCTATATCATCATCAGTATTAGAATCGGGCCAAATTGTAAATCCATAATTATGATATAAATTAAACCAAGGAAGTCTGCCTTTTGGAGAATCTTCATCCTTTAGGCCTAGATAGGTCTGGAACATATCTTCTGTTGTCATTGAAAGCATTTCTGTAAACCAGGTATTAAAACTCATCTTTCCTTTAACTGATTTTACAATAAAATTAATCATATGATTAAATTCATGAACTAAAGTAGAATATACAGTATTTGGTTGTTGTGTTAAGAAAAGAGCATCAATATAAAACATTTCACATTCATTTGAATGAAGAAAAGAATTATCATTTTCATTTTTATCTAAATTATAACGAGGGTCTGAGTTTAAGTAATCCTGGTTATATAAATCTCCGGTATAAAAGTATCCGACTGTTTTTCCATCATTTTGTTCAGTGGCATCACCATATAAATCAGAGACTAGAATTATTACTTTTTCATTACATGGAACAGACCAAGATGAATCATATGTTTCATAAAGAGGACTACCGTTTATATTAGTTTCTAAATCATAACAGGAATCGAATAATTCACCGATTTTTACATAATCTTGATCATAAAGTTGTATTCTTTTTGAAGCAGAAGCATTATTTTTTATATCTGCAAAAACATAGCAATGATTACCCACATATTTACATGAAGCTTCAACTTGTCCGGGAACATTTTCATAATAATCATTACCTTCTTCGTCTGTTTTTTTTATTTGATTGATATATGACCAAAACTTTTTTGTTTGATTAAGATTATATATCTGTTCATTATATCCTGCTGTCATAGAACTGGAAGCACTTCTTGCAGAACTCTCTGTAAAATTCTGATAAAACTGTGTATTTAAATTTTGAATAAAACTATCAGTATCGGATAATCTTGCTGATGTTATTTTAGTTACATATCCAGAATCTTTAGCTTTTACAATTTCTTGAGATGTATTTAATTTTATAAAATATACATAAGAATTATCATATATTGTAGTATATGTATTATTTTTTTCATCGTCTTCAAATCCCAGCAAAGCATTAAGAATATCACAACTTGAAAATAAAAAAATGAATGAGGTAAGAATTAAAACTAATATACGTTTCATAAAAAATCCTTTTAATATGGCACTTCGACAAGCTCAGGGACCGCAGCCTATTTCGACGTCATATTCATTACGCCATCCCAGTCATCGGCAACACCTTTTTTGATGTAATTTTTACATCTCTCTGCAAATACTAAAGCAGTTTGGTCGCCTTCTGGTAACATTTTTGATGCTTTTACAAACATTTTTCCTGCAGCAGTGAACTCTTTAACAAGATAATAGTCAAGAGCCTTATCAAACAATTCGAGTTCTTCTTTCTGGATTTTTGTAAGCTCTTCTGTGAATCCTACTACATTATAAAGCTGTACAGGTGTAGAACGTCCAACTACGCGAACTTTATCCAGGCGGCGAACAGTAATTTTTCCCTGATTAGCTCCTGTATTTGCCATTTCCCAGGTATCTTCGGAACACATAATCCAGGTGCCGTAAACTTTATTTACACCTTCAAGACGGCTGGCAAGGTTTACTGTATCACCAATCATTGTATAGTTAAGTTTACTGAATTGTTCTGTTTTACTACCCATAAGGCCAACGAAAGCTTCTCCGGAGTTTATACCAATACGGGTCTGCAAAGGCTTAAGAACTATCTCTTCTTTTGTTCCGTCTTCCTTTTCAATTTCTACAGGTTCAAACAAATCCTGATGGGTTGTATTAAACTCAATCTCTGCTTTTTTCATGCGTATAGCCGAATCAAGACAAAGATATGCCCATTCTTCAGGGGTATGAGTTTCGAGCGGGTCAGGCGCACCAAACATAGAGATAATAGCATCACCTTCGTATTTATCAATGTTTCCGTTATTTACAAGAATTTCATTAGACATAGATCCAAGATATTCGTTAAGAATTTCAATGAGTTTATTTGGTCCTTCTTCCTTGTAAATCTTACCAATACTTTCACTCAGAGTTGAGAATTTCTGAATATCAGAGAACAAAGCTGTAATACATTTTTTCTGACCTTCTGTCTTAAAGGCATCTGGGTTAGCACGAAGCTGAGCAACTGTATCTTTGTTTGCAAAAGAAGCCGCAATTTCTGTAATAAAGCGTTTTTCACGGCTGCTTACTACGTAACGATAAATTACTCCTGCAAGGAAATCCAGAATTGAATAGAAAATTACACCGCCAACCATTGGAATATAAATCTGGAACAAAGGCAGTGTCACAAGGAAGCCTGCAATAAGTAAAATTGTGGCAATTCCCGAAACAAGATTTTTTACAGCACCGGGAGCTTTTATCAAAGCCAAAGCAAGAATAATAGAAACAAGGAAACAAATTATAAGACCCACATACCAAGGTAGCGGGGTTATAAAGTTTCTTGTAAGAACTGTATTCATTATGTTTGCGTGAATAAGAACGTTGATATACTGCTTTGTAAATGGGTTGGCACCGATATCTGTTGTAGAAGCTGCAGTATGACCAAAAATCATATATTTGCCGCTTACATCTTTTTTAAAACTTTCTACCAGAGCCAGATAATCATTTATATTGTTTTTGATTTCGTCAAAGGTATAAGAAAAAATATCAAGTAAACCAAGGTCCGGATTATTGTATTCGCTTTCCGGATTTTCTTCAAAGAAAGCTTTTATATCATCAAAAAATCCGGCCTTTGCAAAAGCAAGAACTTCGTCAAAGAATTGATTTCTTGCATCGTAATAGTTGTCATAATCTTCTTGAGTAAGTCCGTCAATGTAATTTCCATTATCATCCCGGCCTGTACAAAGATTTAATAATGTTGTTTTGTAATCTTTAAGCTCATTATAAAAATCAAGCAGAGAAGCAAGTTCTGCGTAATATGGCAGAGGACTTCCTTCATTATCAAAAATAACAGGCAGATTATTTGACATGTCAGAATCGTCATCTTCGCCAAATAAAAGTCTTAAATTATTAATAAGAGATTCTTCTACTTTATCAAGCTGCAAAAGGTCGTATACATAAATTGTATTACAGCCATAAAGGAATTTTGAATTTTCTTTATTTTCCTTTGCGGCTTCGTGCTGCCAGTTGATAAGAAGCTTTCCATGTTCATCAAGAGGAATTGTTACATCCTGCGGCTCGCTTTCTCCAGGGAACAAGGCATTTTTAAGAATAAGGGCATTTTTCTTACGTTCAAATTCTTTTATTCCAAGAATGTCCATTAAAGGCCAGAAGGTAAGCTGTCCAAGATATTTACCGTCATATTCATAAAAAAGTTCCTGGCGGCGGCGTACACCATCATTATCAATATTTGAGTTTGTATAACCTACACCCCTTGCGTGTCTTACAAGAAGATCCATTGCAGGGGTAAAGCCCTGCTTTTCATCAGGATAAGTTTCATTAAAGTTATAAGTATTATCACTTATAATATAATGCATTGGATCATTTATTTTTGCAAACATCATATTATTGCGGATAAAATTAATATCCTTCTGGGTAATAGATGAATAATTTAAGTTGATAAGGTTTACGGTAAGATAGGTGTTTCCAAAAAATTGTATTGCCTTTGCAAAATAGTCATCGTTATCAAATGCAATATTGTTTTCTACATAGGTATAAAGCTCGTCGTAAATAGGATCTATATAATCATTGATTACAGAATCTGCAAGGTCGTGGGCTTCTGAAACTTCATAACCCTGCTCCAAAGCTGTTGGAACCGCATGCATTAATTCTTTAGTCCACTGCTCCGCTTCGGATATTTTTCCGTTTACATTGTTTATGGCGTTAGAAGCAACTGATTTACCGGAAGGAGAAATATACTCAATATCGAATATACTTGCACTGGCATTCAGTTCTTTAAGACGGATAAGTACATTTGCAAGAATATCACGGCTCCAGGGCCATTCACCAAGAAGGTTAATATCTTCATCAGAAATTGCAACAACAACAACCTTGTCGTCCATAGGCGGATCTTTAGTTAAATGAATAAGACCATCGTAAAGACGGAAATCAAGTTTTTCAAAAAGATTAAATACACAGAAAAGTGAAATGATACCGGCAAGAATGGTACTAAAAAGGAGGTTAAAAATTAAAGCTTTATTTTTCATTCCTATATTATATCAGAATAATATAGAATTTACCATTTTTTTTATTCGATAGATATTGAAAAAAATGGAGCGAAGGTTCGTGTTTTGTGGAGCGTCCTCTTCTTTTAGCGGAGCAAAACACGGTTCTTCGCGGAAGTTTTTTTCAAAACAATAGAAGTATTTTATATTGGTAATTTTTTATTTATTATGATACAGGAGGAATGTAAACAAACCATTTTCCGTTTAATTTTTTAAACTCGTAGTAAATGGCGTCCGGCATATCTTCGCGAAGTTGTACAGCTTTTACGTGAGTTTTAGAAATATAACGGATTTCGTCTATCTGGCTGTTTTTTCTTGCCGGAATAAATACAAACTTAAAGTAGTCTTCTATAGTTTTAAGTTCAATCAGCTTGTTAGGTAGTTTTCTTTGAGCCTTACGTAAGTTTACAGGATTTTTATAATATTCCTTAGATTCTTCTTCAATGTAGTTAAGCCATTCAAGAGTATCCTTTGTTTCCATAATAATGGCAAGATCAGAAATTATATGAAGAATCTCATTCTTATCGTCTGTAAATTCCTGTTTAGTAACAGCTTCGGCAACATCAAGGTTTGCAATAGAACGAAGATATTCATCGTCTGAGCCATCCCCTTCTTCTTCAATAACAATTACATTATCATCTTCTGAAACTTCTTCTACAATTGGCTCTTCAACTTGTGATGTTTTATTTTCCACTACAGGAGCTTCTGTTTCCTGCGGAGCTTGATCCTGCTTTGTAGCACAGGCCGAGAATATAATTGCCAACAAAACTGCAATTGCAGCAAATGTAAAAATTCTTGTCTTTTTCATATATAGAAAATATAACATCTATTGCGCCTTTTCGTCAAATAAGATACAAATAAATATATGATAAAAGCAGTTTTTCCGGGTTCTTTTGACCCTCCGACAAACGGGCATCTTGATATTATTCACCGCGCTTCTAAACTTTTTGATAATCTTGATGTTTTAATTTCGGTAAATCCTAACAAACAGTATATGTTCTCTGAACAGGAACGACTAGACATGCTTACCACTTTACTTAAAGATTACAAGAACGTTCAGATTCATGTTTGGGAAGGACTAATTGTAAATTATGCCAAAAAGGTTGGCGCCAATGTTCTTATAAGAGGCATACGCAGCATAAATGATTTTTCTTACGAGTTTGAACTTGCACATATGAACCAGAAGCTCAACCCCGAAATTGAAACTATGTTTTTACCATGCAAAGAGAAATTCGGCATAGTAAAATCAAGTTCAATTAAAGAGCTGGCAATGTTTGATGGAGATATATCCCGCATGGTACCACCACTGGTCGAAAAAGCCCTCAAAAGCAAGCTTGAAAAATAATTTTTAGAGGTAAAATAATGAGGAAAGATTTATCATCTCTTTTTACACGCTGGTTTGCCGCAATAGCAGTCACAACAATGCTTCTCTGCGGTATTTCTTGTGCAAGTACAGGAAGTTCACCAAAAGAAGCAGAAGTAAACTTTGACACAAATGCACTTTTAGGAACCTGGTTCTGGAATTTTGGTTATGATCAGGATCAACTGGTAAATGAACAGATAACCTTCAAAAAAGACAAAACTTTTGAATTATTCCATATTCAGCCTGGTGAATGGGGAGAATGGGATAATGGTGTTTATTCCATTATAAATGAGCCAAAACATGGAACAACACTTTTACTTAATATTAAATCCTTCAAAAATGCAGCAGATGCAAAATGGGAATCAACTGATGTAAAACTATATTTTGGAATTGAAAGCTTTAGCCCTGATCATCTTTTTATGAACCGCTACAGAAGGGATTTTACTGCTGTTGGCTGGACCGTTCAGGATTTTGACCCAGGCATTTGTAATGATTTCCACAAATTTACAGACGGAACAAAAGAAAACCTTATTGGAAAATGGACTTTTAATAAAAAAAGCCGTTCTGTTAGCTGGGATGAAAGCTGGGTTTTTAATGAAGATAATACAATTGAGGTTTTAACTGAAGAAGATGAAAATAAAGAAGTTTATAAAGGAACTTATGTTGTAGAAAAAGCAAAAACAGGCATTGTTCTTCATCAGATTCTTACACATATAAACGAAAACGATAATGGATTTAAAGCATTAAATCCTCCAATGGAATTCTGGTATGATTATAAAATCTGTAATGAAAATCTTATAAGTGTAAATACAATTAAAAATAAAATTGGAGGCGAAGAACACGCTTATACTCCAAATATTGAAAACTTTTATTACCGTGATATTCCACTAGAAACAGTAACTTATCATTGGGACAATTACACTTTCAATGATTACTACCCTTCAGACACTGCTTATGAAACTTTGGAAAAAGATAAGCTTTATTTGTTCAAAGGAGTACCACAAAGACTTCTTGAACAGCAGCTCGACGGCTGGTACGACAATGCTGACCTTAAGGGCGAGCCTGTAACAAAAATAGCTGCAAATGATACAAATACACATGAATATTGGGCAAAATGGTCTTTATTCTTAAACAGAAGTGACTGGATTGACGGCAACACGCAGGAACAGGTTCATAATCACGAATTTTATATGCCTGGAAATCTTCTTTTCCCTTATATGAGCTATCCTAAATCATTTGTAGAAAGTTTTCCTGGTAAAGGAGACACAGTTTATGTACATTTATCTGGAAAAATGTCTGAAAATTTCAAGGGCTGGTGGGGACTTCGTCTTGTAGATCAGAGCGACGGATGGTTTGAAATTGCAAATGACTGGCATTATGCAGAAATCAATAAAGGCGAATTCAGCCATCTTTTTGAATTAAAATTCATCGAAAATGCAAGAGCACAAACTCCAGACAAAATTGACTTTAACTTATGCTATAATCCAGATCATCTTGACGAACCAAGAACAATCAGCGACTTTAAGTTTGTAGTTCTTGAGGGTAATTCAAAAGATATTATTGAACACACCTTCAATTACGGAGGCTTTACTTATACAGCTAAATCTATAAAGAATCACGATTATTATCTTCCTAGTCCAAAATCCTTCCAGAATTTACCATGGCAGTTATATAATCAGGACTTTGTTGACTGGTATGATAACCCTGAATTTAAAG
Organism: uncultured Treponema sp.; assembly: GCA_946535985.1. Taxonomy (GTDB): domain Bacteria; phylum Spirochaetota; class Spirochaetia; order Treponematales; family Treponemataceae; genus Treponema_D. The sequence continues at coordinate 43,058 of CAMNDY010000013.1, forward strand.
GAAATCCTGTAAAAGTACTTTCTGCCGCTGATAATTCAAAGGCAAAGACCTTCTATGGAAAATTTAATCTTGTTTTTGGTCCTGCCAATAAAGATCTTTATTCGGATACACATGCCTTTGTAAAATCTGTTATTCCAGATGCAAAAATTAATCCAAAAGCCGGAGACATTGTAAAAGTTATTGTAACAGGTACTTTATCAAAGGATTATGAAGGTCGTGTAGGATTGGCTTTAAATAATACTGCCGACGAAAAAAACTGGATTTGGTTAGGAAGCGACTGGCATTATATTTCAACAAAGGACAAGAAATTTGAAACATTCTTTGAAATCAAAATAGAAAAAGATGCTAATTTCAAAACAATTGATGATTCACTGTTCCGTTTAGCGCTTAATCCAGAAAAAGAAGGTATGGTTTATAAGTTTTCAGATGTCCATTTTGAGTTTGCAGACAAAGATCCTTTTGTAAAAACAGAAGCTCAGACAAAGCATGTTTCAATTAAACCATGTCCAGAAGGCTTTGAAGTAACAGTAACAAAGCTTGATTCCGATGGTGGTGACTGGCAGGGAGGTTTTGATTTCAGTCATAACGAAGATGTATATGTTCCTGGCACTACTGTTTACGGAAGATATACTAATGCTTCAATTCCTATAAATTATCTGAACGAATATAAGACAGTTACTTTTATCTGGCCATTCTGCGAAAAGGGAAAAATCTATAACTTTGAATATACCTGGACAGATTCAAAAAACAAATGGCATGGTGAAAACATCAAGGTTCTTGCTACAACAGGTTCTGGTGAATTCAATTATAAACCTCTTGATAATATTGATATATCTTTCGATTCCAACAAAAAAGAAACAAACCTGATTGTTTCAAACTTTACAATTGATAATATTTTGAAAGCTGTTGGCAAGCATATTGATATGGTTGATTCTGTCCGTGTTGAATTCCCATTTATTTCAGGAAAAAATGACTGGAGCAATACCGATTGGATATTCGGAAGCAGTTGCGATATTTATCCAACCTTCAACGAAAATGATACTTTTTATAACGAACTTCTTACAAAAGGTAAATCAAATATTTTCGGTGACCACAATTTCTGGTGGGGCGATAAATATAAAATCAACGAAGCTCTTTCAAAACACTCAGAAATGTGGACAGACCTGCGCATTCACATGCATGTAAAAGGAAACCCTGATTATGTAAATAACTGGATTCAAACAAATCGTACTCAAGAATTCCCTTTTACACCGGCAAAATTTTAACAGCGGAACGTCCTCTTCGTTTAGTGGAGCAAAACATGGTTCTTCGCGTGAGCATTTTTCAAATGTTTGTTCACACTTGACACATTGTGTCAAAATAAGTATATTTACATAATTACTATTTATATGATTTTAAAGTGAGGTTACATATATGGCAGTACCTAGATCAAAAGTATCAAAGGCAGTAACAAAAAGACGCCAGACAATCAATATGAAGCTTAAGGCTCCACAGCTTGTTGAATGCAATAACTGCGGAAACCTTGTACAGTCTCATCATGTTTGTCCAAAATGTGGATTCTACCGCGGACGTCAGATTATTACACCAGAGATCAACGGATAATTCAGGAGATTAAAAATGGACGAATTGTTTGAAAAAATGCAGAAACTGATTGTTGAGAAGTTGGACATCGATGCAGCAAAAGTTACACTCGATGCTTCTTTCAGAAATGACCTTGGAGCAGACAGTCTTGATACTTACGAGCTTGTTTATGCAATCGAGGAAGAACTTGGTGTAAGCATCCCTGATGAAAAGGCCAACGAATTCGAAACAGTTCGCGATGCTTATGATTTCATCAAATCTGAATTGGATAAATAATTAAAAGACAAAACGTCTTTATTAAGAAAGTACAAGTGATGAGCTTGTACTTTTTTTTTTGAGATCCCCGGGTCAAGCCCGAGGATGACACAGAAATTTGTCTTTGTCGGGCTTGCCCCGACAATCTGTTATAATAATGGAAAAATCGCGCAAAGAATCACTAAACACCTTCTGCAAAAAAGTAAAAATCCGCTTTAAGAATCTTGAACTTCTGGATCTTGCCTTTCATCACAGAAGCATTACAAATGAAATGAAGCATATTCAGAACAATGAACGCCTTGAATTTTTAGGAGATTCTGTTCTTGGAATTGTGACTGCTGCCTATCTTTATAATAATTTTTCTAATCCGGAAGGTGATCTTGCAAAAATCAAGTCTGCGGTTGTTTCAGAAAAAGCCCTTGCCCCTATTGCCTTGAGTTTTGGCATAGATAAACTCTTGATTTTAGGAAAAGGCGAAGAATCAAGCGGAGG
>CAMNDY010000014.1 GCA_946535985.1 uncultured Treponema sp.
TTCCCTTAAGAACCTGCCAGCCGTATGCCTTGTAGCGTGCAGCAATATTATCTGTAAATGTAATGTCTGTATTACCGTCAATAGAAATCTTGTTCTGATCGTAGAATACAATCAATTTTCCAAGCTTAAGGTTTCCGGCAAGAGAACAAGCTTCAGAAGCAACACCTTCCTGAAGACATCCTTCTCCAACCAAAGAATATGTATAATGGTCAACAATCTTATGATTTTTTGTGTTGAACTTTGCAGCCAGCATCTGTTCTGCAATAGCCATACCTACAGCCATTGAAACGCCCTGTCCAAGTGGACCACCGGTACATTCAACACCGTCTGTCTCACCATATTCAGGGTGACCAGGGCATTTAGAACCAACCTGGCGGAAGTTCTTAATATCATCCATGCTAACTTTGTAACCTGCCAAGTGGAGGATACTGTAAAGAAGCATTGAACCATGACCTGCAGAAAGTACAAAACGGTCTCTGTCTGCCCATTTTGAATCAGCAGGATTGTGCTTCATTACTTCGCCGTACAAAACTGCAGCAGCTTCTGCAGCTCCAAGTGGAAGGCCTGGGTGACCAGAATTTGCCTTCTGAATTGCGTCCATTGACAAGCTGCGGATAGAAAGTGCAACTGCCTCAACACCTTTTTTGTCCATAAATTATTCTCCTAATTTATTATTATTTATCTAATTCACGAATAAGACTTAAGATTTCTGCTTCACCAGCATGCGATTCCAAAGCCTTTCTAAAACGTAGATTTCTAAAAAGTCCGGCAAGCTCTGTAAGAACCTTAAGATGAACCTGAGAATTAGATGTAAGCAATACAAACATTACAAAAACTTCACGTTCATCCGGGGCCTGCATATCAATTGGATTTTTAAGATAAACTACACAAATCTTCTGATTTTCCTCGCTCTTTATTATAGATGCTCTTGCATGAGGAAGCGCAATTCCGTTTCCTACAGCAGTACTTAAAACCTGTTCACGTGCACATAATGCATTATAAATTAAATCGCTTGTAACACCCTCAGGCTTTTCGATTTGTTCGCTGATATTTTTGTAAATTTCCTGAGGACTTGTCCCCTCAACGTCAAAAAACACCCCACCGCGATGGATTAAGACCGGTAAATCTGCTCCACCATTCAAACTTGTTTCCATTTTTAAACTCCATTTTTATATAACAAACAATCGGGCGTACCCTATGTTCGTCAATGAACAATTTTAATACTATTATATGTGATTGCTTCGAGCGAATTTTTCAGAATCTCTCCAACTTCATCAAAGGTTTCTTCCATTCCGTCAAGCGAAAGCACCACATCATCCATAGGAAAAATATCCTTTAAGTAATCGTTTTCCATCTCTTCTACAATTCTTGCAACATGACTGAACAGCTGTACAAGAATTACGAGTTCCTGCTGAGGAAAATCCTGCAGACTCAAACCCGAACCGCCGATGGCACACAGGAGATAACTTACCTGCGAAAACAGGTCCAGAATTCTTTTCCTGACTGGTGCAAGCTTATAATCCACAAACTGATTATAAACCTTATTTAGTATATCACTTCGTTTTTCTATGTTCAATAATACAAGCTTATGTTCCTGCACAGTCATCTTTAATGTTGGCGGGAAAATATCAGAAATCAGTTCTTCTACAGTTTTTTTAGATTCATGCTCTCTCTGTTCAAAAATCAGATTTTTAATATAGGAATCTATTATCTGTGGAGAAAAAATCATTGTCATATTTGTAAAAAGAGAATCGGTCGAAGCATCCTTGTTCCAGTTGCCTATATAAGGAACTGTCTTGTTTGCATACCAGATACGAGACTCAACGCCATAAGGTGAAAATCCGATTTTTTTTGTATGCTTAAGAAACTCCTCTGCACTACCGCAGTTTTTTATACAAAGCTCCTGCTGATTTTCAAGAAAAAGAAAGGCCAGCTGCTGTTCAATGGAAGCTACAGGACCACTTGTTTCAAAGCCTTCTATAAGACCTTTTTCAAAATTTTCATACCACTCTTCACGCTCAAGATCATCTGAAGTAAGTTCATCCGAAGCATTTGCAGGAAGCACTCTGAGTTCAACAATATTTGCAGCCCAGTCAACAACACGACAAAGAATTCTGTCGCCATATTTTATTGCCTTGCCACCAGTGATTTTAGAAAGAGGCCAGGCAGTAAGCTTGATATCGTTAGGCATTCCATACTGTACCGAAGAAAGAGGAATTTCTTTGTTTGAATGATCGTTGAAGATATATGGAAGAACATAGCCTTCGCCATAAAGTGCAAAGGTATCAAGAGCAAGATTCATAGAAAAGCTGACAGCCTTTGGATTAATGAGAATCTTTCCATCAGAAACGAGGATATTATCAGGCGAAATATCCGGATTTATAAAAGGCATGCAGCGATGGCCAAGAATAAAGTATCCCTTTTGAATTTCCTCTGCCGAAGGCATAAAACTGAACCACCTGCCAATAAAAACGCCTGCCCTGGTTATATACTCTTCATCTACAAGAGAAAAAACCATGTCAGAGGTATCTAAAATTGACTGGGCAGTATCATGAGAAAGCTTTACTCCCTGAGATTTCATCATATGACAAAATTCATCTATTGTAAAAATATCATGAAAAGAGAGAAAAAAGTCTTCTATAATTGCAGAGTTATCTATATCCATCATATTAAATTTACTAAAAATTTACGGCTTTGTGCAAAAAAAATCAATTATTTACACAATAAGTTCAAGCCCATCCCAGGCAGCCCGGGCAGAACCTTTTATGCCGTCAAATCCAGCCTTTTGCTCCTGCATATAATCGCAGTATTCTTTATGGCTTGAATTATGAGTAAGATGAGTTACCCACATATTTTTTACACCAATTCTATCTGCAGCCTGCATAGCTTCAAGAATACTAAAGTGGGTGCTATGAGGTTTAATTCTAAGTCCATCTATAACAAGCTCTTCAAGAAGACCACCCGAATCAAGGCCTGCTGCAGTGCGTATAAGTTCAAAGGATTCTTCGCTTATAAAATTGCAGTCTGTAAGATAGGCAATTGATTTTTTAATGCCGTCATCATCATCAGTACGTGTAAAAAGCCAGCCTACAGTAGGCAAATGTCCGTGCATCATAGGAATTGGAGTAATTGTAACTTCATCTACGACAAAAGGCTTTGAAGCCTCCTTAAGCTCCACTCTTGCATGACCTCCCCCTTCTTTTACCGGAACAAAAAAGTATGCAAAGCGGTAAGTTAGGTCGCGGATTGTTGATTCGTTTGTATAAATAGGAATTGGAGGAGCATTAAACTGCTTGAGAGCCTCCGGATTTTCGGGCTTTTTCCACATATCGCAGCTGAAAATACGAAGGTCATCAAGTCCGTGCAAATGATCGGCATGACTGTGGGTAAGAAGCACCATATCAAGCTTTTTGATATTATGTTCAAGCGCCTGCATTCTAAAATCAGGCCCTACATCAATTAAAATATTTGTTCCGGCCGCAGTTGTAAAAAGTGCAGAAGATCTCCAGCGTTTGTCATGAGGATCTGATGATTTACATACAGGACAATCGCATCCGATTACCGGAACACCGTGACTTGTACCAGTTCCCAACAATAAAAGCTTCATTCCGGCCCCTCCTGAAAAGATTCCCGGGTCAAGCCCGAGAATAACATAAGCAATAGAAACAAAAAAAGCCGCCCCAAAGAGCGACTTTTCAACAAAATTTTGAAAACAATTAGTTCTGAGCTGCAGCTTCAGCCTTTGGAACTCTAACTTTCTTGTCTACAAAACCAGCTTTAAGGCACTTTGTACAGATATTAATAGTTCTTGTTGTACCACCGAACTGAGCCTTAATCTTAAGAAGATTTGGTCTCCATGTTCTGCGTGTATGATTGTAAGATTTACTAACCTTGTTACCAGACATTACGCCTTTTCCACAAATATCACAACATCTAGACATTTTCGTATCCTTCCTTATATTAAAACAATTTCCCAAAGATAATAGTTTAAAAAATATATAGAAAATCCCATAAAAAGTCAATGGGTTAACTTGTCATATTCCCAAGACTCATAAAATTACGACTCATGTTTCTTGCTCCACTCGGTTGGAGACATGCCAGTTTCTTCGCGGAAGATTTTCATGAAATATTTTACATCTGAAAAACCACTGCGTTCGGAAACCTCGTAAACTTTAAAAGTTCCTTTTTCCAGAAGCTTTTTAGCTTCATCTATTCTTAAGCGCTTAAGGTATTCATTAAAATTAAGGCCTGTATGTTCCTTAAACTTTTCGGAAAACCAGGTATAGTTTACCGAAACCTGATTTGCTACCATAGCCATGTTAATATTTTTTTTGAAGTGACTTTTTATAAAATCAAGGGCCTCGGTAATATACGGAGATTCTTTTGTATTCTGCTTTAACAGAGCCGAAAGATAAACTACATAATCTGTTACACTTCCCTGCCATTCTGCCAAATCGGAATATTCAAAGATGTTTTCTATCATAATGCTTTTAATATGAAGATACATATCTGAATCTGTATATCCCGGATATTTTGTAAATAAATTCGAAGTTATTTTTCTATATAAATAATAAAGAGTTTCAGAATTTAATACAGCATTTTCATCAAAACAATCAAAGAGTTTTGTTACATCGCCCTGGATTTCTTCTGCATCAACAAGGTCGCAGTGACTGATTACTTTTTCATAAGTTTCATCCAGCTGGGTAAAATCACTTATATGATTTGCATTTTCCCAGTAATATAATCCGCCGTTTTTTTTACCCTGCAAAGGCATTCCGCTTTCTGAATCAAAAAAAGCCTGCATGGCTGCGGTCATTGCCTGCCGCCTCATTGTTCGTAACATTGAATAATCATCTGCCGGCCCGGAAATTCCAACTATATAAGAATCAAGATAGCTTGGTTCATATTCTACCTGTCTGCCATCAAAGGGGTATACTATTAAAACAGAATTCTTTGTATGCTCTACCACATAATAGCGTCTGCCCTTCATTACAGTTTCAAGGGCCTGCATAGAATTTTTACCGCAGATAATAATACATCTAAGGCCATTTTCTACAGTGATTTCAGGCAGCCCCGAAACATCTTCAAGTCTGCCCTTTTCAATTATCTGACGGAATTTTACTTCGTTCTGTTTTTTTTCTTCATTTAAAGAATTCATAATGGCAGAGTTTACTGCAGAACAAAGTTCTTTTTTGTCTACGGGCTTAAGTATGTAACTCAGGGCTCCGCTTTGAATGGCAGCCTTTGCATAAGAAAAATCATCATAACCGCTGAGAACTATAATTGCAGGCTTATATTCATCTTCCATCTGCGAAATATTTTTCATCAGTTCAACGCCGTCCATAACAGGCATACGGATATCGGTAATTAAAATTTCAGGGCGCTTTTCTTTGCAAAAATCCAGAGCTTCCTGACCGTTTTTTGCTTCTATAATTTCCAGTGGAAAATCAATTGAGTCTAAGAGGATTTTTTTGAGACCTGCACGAATTAATTTTTCATCATCTGCCAGAACTATTGTAATCATTATTTGTCCTCATTTTTGATACTTATAAATTGTTTTGGAACCGGTATTTTTATTAAAGTACCCTGGCCTTCGGCTGATTTTATTACAAGTCTGTAATCTTTTCCGCAGAACATTGTAAGCCTTTGCTGGATATTTTTTAAGCCTATGCTTCCTTTAGAATCCCTTTCATAGCTGTCATCTGCAAGATAAGCTTCAAGCTCTTTTTGTTTTTCCTGCGAAATTCCTTTTCCAAAATCCTGTACACAAAGCCAGATGCGGTCTGCCCCTTCATCGCATTCTGTATAAACCTTTATTACTGCATCTTTTCCAAGCGGTTCAATTGCATAATAAAAAGCATTTTCCACAAGCGGTTGAAGACTCATCTTTGGAATTACAATTTTTTTGCATTCATCTTTTATTTCTGTTTCAAGAGAAATTACATAATCGTTTCTGATGTTTAAAAGATAAACATAGGAACGGATATATTCAACTTCTTCTTCCAGCGTTACTGTATGAACACGCCAGCGCAGACAATAATGCATAAGCTTTCCAAGAACATTAATGCTTTCTTCAACATCACTTTCGCCGGCAATTACAGCCTGCATTTTAATTGTTTCAAGCGCGTTATAAAGAAAGTGGGCATTAATCTGATTTTGCATGGCCTTCATTTCTGTATCCGCAATGAGCTGCTGTTCTTTTTTAATTTCTTCAATTTGTGTACGAAGCTGCTCTGTCATTTTATTAAAGGTCTGCTGGGCCTGGGTAACTTCATCGTGCCCTGTTACTTTTACACTGGCATCCAGCTGGCCTTCCTGAACTTTTTTCATACCGCCAATAAGATTATAAACACGCCCCATAAGTCTTGAAGTAAAATATCTTACAAGCAGATAAAGTAATATAATAGTAAGAATAAGCCCTGTAATAATTCCTGCCTGAATTTTAAAAAGATTTTTCTGCATTTCTTCAGAAGAACAGGTATGCAGTAAAACTAAATCCATTTGAGGAACGCGAATCCAGCTTGAATAACAAACCTCCTCTTTATCTTTAAGAATCAACTTGCCCGAATTATTAAGATCACCCTTTTTGCGGCGATAAAGGGCTTTGGTAAAATCTTCCAGGAATTCCTCTTTTAAAGGAGCCTGATATTCTTCTATAATCTTATTTGTAATTTTTACCAATTTAAACTCACCGGTTTCTTCATTCAACACTTCGCGAAAAACATAGTCATCATTAAACTTATTTATTTTTCTGAAAAGGAATGGAAAAAAGTCGCTCGTTTTCATTGCAATCTGAACATAACCAATTTCCCTGTGATTTTTTTCCATTCTTCTTGTGGTACAAACTGATTCATATTTTAAAGAACCAACGTTTCCAATATAATCTGCAGTATAAGCAAATTCCCATCTGTCCAAAGCAGCAAGATTTGTACGGGAAGAATTCATAAAGATTGGCCAGCGCTCCGGAATCTGAGGATTATCGGCAAATACCCTTAAGGCATAAATTGATGGAACTGCTTCAATAGAACGTTCAAGCATTGTAGCTTCCGAAATCATGGTTTGAATTATTTCGTCTTCGTTATAACGTTCCGGCATTGTAAAAAAAAGAGTAAGCTGCCCGTTACTATTTACAAGCAGCTCTACCCTATCACAAATATCAATATTTTTATTTACAATTTCGTAGTTTTCCTGCAAGAGTCCTTCGCTGTTTGCTTCGAGTTCTTCTACCCGTGCCCGGCGAATAAGGCTCATTGCAGTAATTACTATTATAGAAAGTGGAATTACGACAATACAGGTATAGGCAAAAACTAATTTCTTTGAAAAGTTCATCCGTATCATTCTATATGATAAACCCCGTATTGTCTAATTCTTCCTTATTACATACCAAGCTTTTTCTTGTTGGCATTCATAAGAACTGTCTGAGCATCGATAACTTTATCAATACCCTTGTCTTTCTTGTACTGGTTGAATTCTGCAACAATCTTGTCAAATTCAGCTTCTGAACCGGCACGAATCATCTGTGGAAGTACCTTACCCCAACGGCGCTGAATATCTTCGTAGATGAGCTGTTCGTCTGAACCTACAGGAAGTGTAAGTCCATCGTAGGCTGCATATGAGTGTACATATGGACGGGTCCAAAGCTGTGGCTGTTCCAATGATGGAGCGTAGTCTGCACCGAACTGTGCCTGCCATGCTGTATCCATGAGCATCCAGTATGTGTACTGTACACCAATATCTGTTTCCTGCTTGTTCTTGTCGTTCTTATCAAGAGCTGCAACTTCAGGTGTGAGCTTTGGTACACCATTTACAACTGTATATGTTTCTCCTTCAATACCAAAGTTTGTATCCATCTGACCTTCTTCTGAAATAAGGTAAGTAAGGAACTGAATAGCACGAGCAGGATCTTTACAGTTCTTTGAAATCAAAGTTACTGTCCAACCTGCAATACCACCACCAGCGAGAACTGGATCATCACCCTTAGAGTTCTTTGGACCATCTACAGCAATGTAGATAGAGTTTGGATCACGTGCATAAAGAGCGTTCTGTGGAGCCTGCATATCCCAGTTCTGGTAAAGGAGACAGAAGTAGCGGCCCTGAGCTGCTTTCTCTTCAATCTGGCTTCTCTTGTCTACGAATACGTCTGTAGCAAAGAGACCTTCTTCGTGAGCCTGGCGGAACATCTTCATCCAGCGGATATACTCTGGATCATCTGTAAGACCAAGATCTGCATTTACAAACTTGCCGTTCTTTTCCGGTGCAATTGCAAGGAAGTGTGCAAGGTAACCCTGAAGCTGTGAACAACCTGTGTCACCAAATTCGTTTGTACCAAATGGAATGAGTGACTGTCCGTTTACTGTAGGGAACTTAGCCTTTGCAGCGCGAAGTGCATTCAAGAATCCCTCTGGAGTTGTCATATCTGGTTTTCCAAGAGCTTCGTACATATCTTTACGAACAAGGAAAGTTTCGTTTGAAGTAAGTTTTCCCTGATACTTTTCATAGTCTGTTGAAGTATAAGATGCGTTTGGATATCCGTAAATGTGGCCGTCTGCCTGACGGTACCAGCCTACCTTTACAGGGTCAGTAACTTTCCAGAAGTATGGATCATACTTGTCAGCAAGTTCGTCAAGAGGATAAAGAAGATCAGAATCGATCATCAAAGGAATCTGTCCTTCCCACCAGCCCAAAGTAATAAGGTCTGGAAGAGCTTCACCGGCAATCATTGCATTGAGCTTTTCAGCTTCGCTTCCTGCCGGAACAATAAAGTTTACATCTACACCAGTTTTCTGTGTAATGTACTTAGAAACCTTTGAGTCTCCCCAATGACGAGCGAACCAGCTGAAGTTAATATACCAGTCAAGTTTGATTGGTTTATCTGCATTTGCTTTCCAACCCGGAAGGTCTGCAGATACTTTTACTTCTGCTTTTGGAGCACTTTCTTTCTTGCTGCAGCCTACAAGAGACATTGCAGCAACCATAGCAAAACCTAATGCTACTACCTTTAATTTTTTCATATTTATTTTCCTCCTTTAAATATGTGAAATAATTAACCCTTGATTGAACCGATTAATACACCCTTTACAAAGTATTTCTGCAGGAATGGGTAAACGCACATAATAGGGAACGTTGTTACAACCATTGTTGCAAGACGTACCGACTGGGAGCTTACCTGCTGAGCAGAAATGCCGGCTGGCATTGCAACAACTGCTTTTGAAGCAGAGGCACTGGCTACAACACGATACAGGTATGTTTGAATCGGCTGTAATTCTGCTTTGTTGATGTACATAACACCCGCAAAGTAATCGTTCCAGTGTCCTACTCCATTGAACAAAGCAATTGTTGCAATTACCGGCATAGATAAAGGGAGTATAATTTTTATGAAAATCAACATGTCGTTTGCACCATCGAGCTTGGCAGATTCTTCAAGACCTGCAGGAAGTCCACGGAAAAAAGACATAAAGATTATCATGTTATAAAAGCTGAACAAACTTGGAATAATATAAACAAGGAAGTTGTCGTAAAGTCCAAGGTTTTTCAGCGTGATGAAATAAGGTATGAGGCCGCCGCCAAAGAACATTGTGATTGTTCCAATAACTGTATAAACCTTATTTCCCATAATATGCTTTTTAGAAAAAGCATAACCAACCATTGCTGTGAAGAAAACGCTTGTCACAGTTCCAATAACGGTTCTTAAAATTGTTACCAGAAAGGCCCTGATAATTGTGTTATCCTGGAAAACTGTTTTGTAGCTTTCGAGAGTAAACTTTCTTGGCCAGAAATATATTCCACCGCGAAGAGCGTCGTTTGAATCATTGAAAGAAATAATAACTGTGTACCATACAGGATAAACTGCAATAAAACAAAGCAGAACCATTATAATTCCAACAATGTAATCGCCTGCTGTATTTCCTTTTAGTTTAGAATGTGCCATTTTCCATTTCCTCCATTAGAAGAGAGCTGTATCGTTCAATTTCTTGGTAATCTGATTTGTGATAAAAAGCAGGATAAATGCTATAACCGACTTAAACAAACCAATTGCCGAAGCATAAGAATATCTCATTCCACGCATAGCAGTCTGATAAACATAGATATCAAGTACATTACTGCGTGGTGCATTCAAAGGATTGTTCAATACCAGAATCTGATCAAAGTTAGTATTCAAAAGTCCACCAACCGCAAGAATGAACATGATTGTTATTGTTGGAGCAATAGATGGAAGAGTGATTGTCCAGATCTGCTTCCAGCGGCTTGCACCGTCAACTTTTGCAGCTTCATACATTTCCTGATCAATTCCGGAAATTGCTGCCAGATAAATTATTGCCGACCAGCCCAGTTCTTTCCATAAATCCGAAACAACTGTAATGCCCCAGAAATATTTTGGATAAGCTAAGAAAGCAACCGGTTCCTTTAAGATTCCTGTTTTAATAAGCAAATCGTTTATAAGTCCCCCGTCTCCGAGCCAGGTTGTAAGAATACCACCAAGTACAACCCATGAAAGGAAGTGTGGCATATATGTAATTGTCTGAACTACCTTCTTAAATCTAAGATTTTTTACTTCATTCAAAAGCAAGGCAAAAATAATAGGCAGTGTAAAGTTGAAAATCAACTTAAGAATACTAATACCAAGAGTATTAATCATTACATTAAAAAACTCTTCGTCCTTCAAAAAGTTTATAAAATGCTGGAAACCACCGTGAGCAGCCCAAGGGGTAGAAAAAAACTTTTTACTGAACAAAGGAGTTGTGATAAAAAAGTTTTTCTTGAATGCAATCAGAATTCCATACATGGGAACATAATTAAATACGAGCATCCATGCTATTCCAAGAAGAGCCATAAACTGCAGATATTTTTCTTCACGCAGTCTGGCCCAGAAAGATTTCTTTGGAAGCTGCAAATCATTTTTTTTGTGTTTCATGACAGTACCTCGCTTACAGTTTGGAGTATAGACGCACTTTTTCATTATGGAAAGTTTGAGAATTTTCAGAAAAGTGTAAACTTTTCGGTTTTAGGGGCTTTTTTGAAAAATTTATGTTGCTCTAGAATATTTCTTGCATTACGTTATAAAGCGTAGTTAGTTTTTTAATAAACAGCAGGCCAAACTTTAGAGCTGGTATATAAAGTTTGGTCCTGCCGTTTTTTTATCTGACACAGAGGAGGAATATAAAATGAAAAAGGTAAAAGGATACTTTACAAGCTTAGCCGGAGAAAAAGAAGAGTTTTACAAAATTGAAAATTATGACTGCATGGATGATTTTTTTATGACAATCACAAGTGCTTCTGATATATGGAACTTCTGCTGGTCCCAGGGTGGTATTACAGCAGGACGCATTGATTGTGATCATGCAGTTTTTCCTTATTACACAGCAGATAAAGTTAGTGATGCAAAAGCTTATACAGGTTCTTATACCGCAATCATGGCCGGCGATACAATCTGGGAGCCCTTTGCAAGCTTAAGTGCAAGTCCTGCCATGCGAAAGCTGGTCGAAAAAAACATAACTCGCAACATTTATAAAAATACAGCCGGAACCCAGGTTTGGTTTGAAGAAATAAATAATGAATTAAAGCTTTCTTTTAGATATGGCTGGACTTCTTCGGCAAAATACGGACTTGTAAAAAAGAGCGTGCTTACAAACCTTTCAGAAAATCCTGTAAAAGTGCGGGTACTTGATGGCTGCCGGAATATTCTTCCCGCCTGTGTCGATGCCGATTTTCAAAATAACAACAGTGTTCTTCTTGATGCCTATAAAAAAACAGACTTAGACAGTAAATCAAAGCTTGCAATTTTTGCCGTTTCTTCTATCGTAACAGATAAGGCAGAACCAAGCGAAGGACTTTTTGCAAACGTCAGCTGGTTCAACACAGATGATAAATTACTTTTATCTCCCCATTCCCCTGAAGAGTTTGCACAAACAGGCAGTGTTACAGAAACAGATGTTGTAAAAGGAAAAAGACCTGCAGCCTATATTTGTCGTGAAGTAAAGATACCCGGGTCAAGCCCGAAAATGACAATGAGTCCAGAGTCTTCCTCATGGTATCAGGTTTTCGACACCCGTCTTGATGCTGCAAAAATTGCCCTGTTAAAAAAAGAATTGGCAGACAGAAAAGCCCTTACCGCCTCTCTCGAAAAAGATATTGAAGAGGGCAAAAAACTAATGGAAAGTTATATTGCCGAAGCAGACGGATTTGAGCAGACAGCCCAGATGATGACCTGCGTACATCATTCCGAAAATGTTATGTTCAACATAATGCGGGGAGGATTTTTTGCAAACAATGGAAAAATCAACCTTGCAGACTTTAACAAGTTTATCAGTCAACGAAACAAAGCCCTTGTAAAACTTGCAGAAAAAACAAGCTCAAAACTTGCAGCTTCCACAGACAAGGAAGGTTTTGTTAGTTATGACAAACTTGAAGCTGCAATCCAAAAGCTTATAAATCCCCAGCTTAGCAGACTCTTTTACGAATACATGCCTTTAACCTTTAGCCGCAGGCACGGAGACCCAAGCCGTCCATGGAACCGTTTTAATATTCACCTGCGCGACAAGGACGGAAATCCTATTTTAAATTATGAAGGTAACTGGCGCGATATTTTCCAGAACTGGGAAGCCCTCGCCTGGTCATATCCTCAATATATTAAAAACATGACTGCAAAATTCCTCAATGCCATGACAATTGAAGGCTTTAATCCTTACAGAATTTCGCGCGAAGGAATTGACTGGGAAATCCCTGAACCGGATAATCCCTGGGCCCAGATAGGATACTGGGGAGATCATCAGGTAATATACCTTCAAAAACTGCTCGAAATTTATGCAAAAGTTAACAAAAAAGAACTTGTAAAGGCGCTGGAAGAAAAAATCTACGCCAGTTCAAATGTTCCATACAGAATCAAAGCCTACAAAGCTATTGTAGAAGACCCAAGAAATACAATTGTCTTTGATCGAGACTTAAGTACAAAGCTTCAGACTTTTGCAAAAAGTGCCGGTTCAGATGCAAAGCTTGTAACAGCAGATGGAATACCAGGCAGTCAGGAAGTTGCGCTTGTTACCCTTACAACAAAACTTTTGCAACTGGTAATTGCAAAAATGGCAAACTTTGTACCAGGCGGCGGAATCTGGCTCAACACTCAGCGCCCGGAATGGAATGATGCTAACAATGCCCTGGCAGGCTACGGTCTTTCGATGGTAACTCTTTATTATCTGCACCGCTTTATAAAATTCCTTATTGAACTTTTTGAAGCTTCAGACAGCAAAACCTTTACCCTTCCTGCAGCAGTTGCAGACTGTTTTAAAGGCTTAGGCTCTCTTTACGCAAATTCTCCTGCAAAAAAAACTGCTGTAAGCGCAAGTCTTCGCAAAGCCTTTACAGACCAGGAAGGCCTGCTTTTTGAAAAAGAAAGAAATTCCCTTTACAAAAAAGGCTATGGCCAGAGCGAAAAAACTATAAAAAAAGCAGACATCCTCAACACCCTTACTTTAATTCTTGACCACATTAAAACAACAATTCAATTGAATCATCGGCAGGATGGACTTTACCATGCCTATAATACAATGAAAATTAAGGGACAGGACCAGGATGGCCGCGGTGGAAAAATGGAAATTGAATACCTGCAGGAAATGCTTGAAGGACAAGTTGCTGTTCTATCTTCAGGGCTTCTAAAACCAAAGGAAGCCTTGGACTTACTCACGGCACTCAGAAAGAGCCGTATGTATGAACCACATCAAAATTCCTATATGCTCTACCCAAACAAGGAACTACCTGCTTTTGAAAACAAAAATACTGTTGATGCCAAAGATATTCAGGGCCTCAAAGCTCTGCTCGAAAAAACAGGTTCAAGTATTTTGTACAGTGACTGCAATAAAAAATATCACTTCAACGGAGAATTCCGAAATTCACGTTTCTTAAAAGATTTCTGCAGGAACCTGCCGGATTCTAAAAAACCAAAAGCCCGCGAACTTGAACTTTTAGAAAACCTTTACGAAAAGACTTTTAATCACCAGAGTTTTACAGGTCGCAGCGGCACCTTCTATGCCTATGAAGGTTTAGGCAGTATTTACTGGCATATGGTTTCCAAGCTTTTACTTGCCGCTCAGGAAAATACCCTTAATGCAATTTCTCAGGACGCAGACAAAGAAACAATAGAGAAACTTACAAAGGCCTACTATGACATTCGCTCAGGCATTGGCTTTAATAAAGAAGCTCAGGTATATGGCGCCTTTCCTGCCGATCCATATTCACACACACCATATCTTCAGGGAGCAAAACAACCTGGTATGACAGGACAAGTAAAAGAAGAAGTGCTTACAAGACTTGGTGAACTTGGCCTGGACATTGTAAATGGCTGCGCAACTTTTAATCCTAAGATTTTGAATAAATCAGAATTCTTTGAAGATGGAACTTTGACTTTTACCTGGTGTGGAACTCCAGTTATCTACAAGCTTAGCAAAGATAAAAACACCATTACTGTAAATAAAATTCAACGACAGGGAAACAGCCTTACTGCTGCCGAAAGTTCAGACTTATTTGCACGCAATGGAAAAATTAAAGAAATCGTAGTGGAGCTTGTTATTTAAACTTTTGCCGGCCGCTGCTTTCCCGAAAAAAGTACACCATTAAGAAAATTATCAAACTATCTTAATCCTTCTGCTGTATTTATAATGTAGTCATGAAAATTGAAAAACTTTATGAAACTGCAAAAGATACAGCAGAACGCATTTGGGAGCTTTCCCCAGAAGAAAGAATTTACCAAGGTGGCGGCTGGATTCCAACTACATTAACACTAAAACCGGAAGAAACTTTCCAGAAGTTTTATGGCTTTGGAGGCGCTTTAACAGAGTCTTCGGGCTATGTACTTTCAAGACTTCCGGAAAAAATTCGTAAAGAGGCAATAGATGCCTACTATAATCCAAAAACAGGAAACGCATATCGCTTCGCAAGGCTTCATATGAATTCCTGCGATTTTTCTCTTGATAACTGGGCTTGCCTTCCTGAAAAAGATGAAAGTCTTGAATCTTTTTCTATGGAGCGCACCGACAAATATATTTCTCCATTGGCTGTGGATGTTCAAAAAGCGGCAAGAAATGAAGGCAGCGACGTTCAATTCCTGCTCAGTCCATGGTCACCTCCTTTATGGATGAAAGATAACGGCGACATGAACCATGGCGGTCATCTACTCAGCTGCTACAGGGAATTATGGGCTCAGTATTTTGTGACATTTATTAAAAAGATGGCAGAGCGCGATATTAAAATAAGCTTTGTCACTATACAAAACGAACCGGCTGCAGTTCAAACCTGGGATTCCTGCGAATATTCTGCAAAAGAAGAAGGTGAATTTGCAGCTCTCTTTCTTGGCCCTGCCCTTGAAAAAGCCGGCCTTGGCCATATAAAAATTTATATCTGGGACCATAACAGAGATCTTGCCCTTGAACGCCTTGAAGAATCTCTTAAAGTTCCGGGCACAGAAAAATATGTAGCGGGCCTTGCTTTTCACTGGTACTCAGGAGACCAGTACGACAACATAAAAGAAATTGCCCGCCGTTATCCGGACATCGACCTTATTTTTACAGAAGGCTGCATAGAAGGCGGGCCTCGCAATGGAGCCTGGTTTTCCGGAGAGCGTTATGCCCACAACATTATCAACGATCTTAAAAGCGGCTGTACAAAATGGATAGACTGGAACATTGTACTTGATATGAAGGGCGGCCCGAATCATGTTGGCAACTATTGCGATGCCCCAATCCTTGCCGATGAAAAAACAGGCCAGCTTCACTTCCAGAGCTCCTTCTATTACATCGGGCATTTCAGCCGCTTCATTAAAGCAGGAGCTGTAAGACTAAGCGCAGAGCTTTTTTCATGGATGACCCCTGCAACAGTAAGCGGTCACCTGACAGACGAAGCAGAGTGTCTTGCATTTAAAAATCCGGACGGCACAATTGTGTTAGTTATAACAAACAGAACAGAGGCCGATTTTGTTTTTGAATTCAAAATTGAAGAAGCAGGCAAAATCCAGAATGCAGATCTCCGCGACTGGGAAAAAGCCAGAACTTCTGCAAGTGCAAATAGAGAGGCCCTTTACCTTAAGTGTCCTCCCCGTGCAATTCAAACCTGGATTTTAAAATAGAATACATATAAGGAGAAAACAATGAAAAAGCAGACAACATCTATTAAGATTTTTTCTCTTGGAGCAATAATAATGGCAGCAGTATTTCTCAGCAGCTGTAATAAAGCTGACAGCAATAAAAAAGCAGAGGCCCCGGAAGGCTGGCATCTTGTCTGGAGCGATGAATTTAACGGAAATAAAATTGACAGCACAAAATGGGATTTCCAGACAGGCACAGGCAGTCAGTATGGTCTTGAAGGCTGGGGAAATAACGAATTGCAGTATTACCGAAAAGAGAATGCAAGTGTAAAAAACGGCAATCTTATACTTGAGGCCCGCAAAGAAAACTATAGTGGCATGGCTTATACTTCGGCCAGGCTGCGTACAGTAAAAAATGATGGCACTCAGCTCTTTACAAAAACTTATGGCCGCATAGAAGCAAGAATTAAAATGCCTGTAGGAAATGGTATCTGGCCTGCCTTCTGGCTGCTACCTGCGACTGACGACTATGGAAGCTGGGCTTCATCGGGAGAGATTGATATATTAGAAGCAAAAGGACGACTTCCTAACCGTGTTTATGGAACAGTTCACTTTGGACAGGCCTGGCCGGGAAACAAATACTCTGGTTCCATGTATAAATTTCCGGATAATCAGACGATTGCAGATTATCATGTTTATTCCCTGGAATGGGAACCGGGTCTTCTTCGCTGGCTCGTCGACGGAAATGTCTATTACGAAACTTCACAATGGTGGTCTTTAGGAGCCGGCGAATCTGAGCCCTATGCCTACCCTGCTCCCTACGACAAACCTTTTTATATTCTGCTCAACTTAGCTCTTGGCGGAAATTATGATAGCGGAGTTTCTCCGGAAGCTTCTTCATTGCCGGCCCAGATGTTTGTTGATTATGTAAGAGTCTACGACAAGGACCAGCCTTACGCAACAAATGTAAAACGTCCAACTCCACAGAGAGATGAAAAAAGCTTCAAAGACTTTGAAACTTCAGACGGACGAAACTTTATCTTTGATTCAGGCCTCCAAAATGCCGTATGCGATGCAGGAAATCTTTCTCTTGCTTCTAACGAAAACATGGATGTAAAAAGCCGTGACTGGTATTTCTTAGGATTAAGCGACTTTGGAGGTTCCGCAACTTCCACTCCACAAACCCTTGACAGCATAGAAGGTCGTCTTGTACAAATCAAAAATCAGGGAAATCAGAATTATTCCATTCAGTTAATACAGCATCTTCCGGTAGCAAAGGGCTACTCTTACAAAATTCAGTTTGATGCAAAAGCGGGCGCTCCTCGTAAAATTGCCCTCAAGCTTGGCGGAGATGCAGACAACAGTTGGGTAGTTTATTCTCCGGAATACTATCCGCAGCTTACAGAAGAAATACAACATTATTCATATTTCTTTACAATGGAAAACGATACCGACCCGACAGCCCGCCTTGAATTTAATATGGGTTTAGACACAAATGATGTCTGGATTGGAAACGTCAGCGTAACACAGGAAGAATTATAAGTAATGAGCACTGTCCTGCTAGAATAATTATTGACACCTGACAGAATGTAGAGTAAATTCTAAATATCAGGGGAATTTGATGATTAATAAAATCAAGAAGACTTTGGGACTTGAAAAACTTCATCCGGAAGTTCAATTTTTTCTGGACAGTGCAAATCTCAGCATTGCTATTCCAGGCTCTTTCCTTGTTATGCTCGTTGAATTCATAGCCTTCCTACTCACTTTCTTTTATAGCTTTACCAGTGAGCAGGAGGCCTTCAAATGGTTACTTTATCACAGATTGCTTTATATTATTCTTTTTATTTCAGCAACTCAGCTTTTTATTTATGCACTTTATCACAAGCGGACAGGAAAACCTTTTTCCCGGGTAAAACTTGATATAAGTATTTTTGTTTTCATAATTGCCCTTCTAGTTTTTGCCCACTTTATTTCAATAGATGATTATATAAAAGGCGAACAGATTCTTGTATTTATCACAATTGAACTCTTTGTTTCCTGCCTCTTTATGATAAAACCATATCTGGCAATTATATTCATACTTGTTCCTTTCTCGACATTTTATTATATGATGGCAACAACTGCAGGTACTTCAAGTGCAACAAAGGTAAATTATCCTGTCATCCTGATTTTCTTTATTCTCGTAAATGTTGTTCGTTACCAGCAGTATCTTAAGGTTGCAGAAAATAACGTTGTAAACCGCGAGCTTGCAGATAAGCTTCGCAATGCCTCTCGCTATGATTTTTTAACAGGCCTTAAAAACCGCAATGCCCTTAATATGGATTTTGAAAATCCTAAGAATCCAAGTCTTAATTCTAACTTCATCATAATGGTTACCGACCTTGATGATTTTAAGACCTTTAATGACACCAAAGGCCACCAGTTTGGAGATGAAGTTCTTAAAAATTATGCCTCTATTCTCCAGACAATTTTTGGTAAAAAATTCTGCTACCGTTATGGCGGCGATGAATATCTTATTGTTCTGCCGGAAATTTCCAAGGATGATTTTTTGAAAAAACTTCAGTCCTGCGAAGAAAAAACAAACGGAAGCTTCCATTTCAGCGGCGGCTATACCAGAGGCTACGTAAGTAATTCCAAAGATCTCCATGTTCTCATAAGCCGGGCCGACCAGAATCTCTACCAGGCCAAAGGCTCCGGCAAAAATAAGATTATTGGAAGCTTTGAATAGTCTTTTTATTTTCCGTATTGAGCTTCAATTTCTCTAATCTGGTCTCTGTACACTGCGGCCTGTTCGTATTCCATTCTTTCGGCACAGGCAGACATTTCCTGGGTAAGGCGTTTGATAAGTTTTTTACGGTCGGCAGCACGGAAGAGGTTTACACCCTGCTTGAGAACTTCTAAGTCCATAGTAGCTTCGTCGCGGGCTTCTTTCTGTTCATGTACCAGAATATCTTCAACTGCCTTTTTGATTGTAGTTGGAGTAATACCATGTTCTTTATTGTAAGCTTCCTGTACTTCGCGGCGATGCTTTGTTTCGCGGACGGCTGCTTCCATAGCAGGGCTCATGTGGTCGGCATACATTACAACCTTACCCTCTGCATTACGGGCGGCACGACCAATTATCTGAATAAGAGAAGTTTCAGACCTTAAAAATCCAATCTTATCTGCATCCAGAATTGCAATGAAGGAAACTTCCGGCAGGTCAATTCCTTCTCGCAGCAAATTAATTCCAATGAGAACATCAATTTCTCCGGAGCGCAGGCTCTTTAGAATTTCCACTCGTTCAAAAGTATCAATCTCTGAGTGAATGTATTTTACTTTAAGCGACAGTCCCGTAAGATAATCAGTCAAATCTTCGGCCATTTTTTTTGTCAAAGTCAAAATCAAACTTCGTTCACCCTTGTCAATTCGCTCCCGCACTTCCTTATAAATATCTTCCATCTGCCCTTCACTCGGACGGATTTCTACAATAGGGTCAAGCAAACCTGTAGGTCTTATAAGCTGCTCTACAATCTGACTACTCTGCTTTACTTCTTCCGGACGCGGTGTTGCAGTTACATAAATAATCTGATTCATCTTGGCATCAAACTCATCCTTTTTTAGAGGACGGTTATCAAAGGCACTTGGCAGACGGAAACCAAAATCAATAAGATTCTGCTTGCGGCTGCGGTCTCCTTCGTACATTGCACCAATCTGCGGAACTGTTACGTGGGCTTCATCAATCATGCACAAAAAATCATCAGGGAAATAATGCAGCAAGGTTGCAGGAGGCTCCCCTCTGGCCCGCCCGGAAATTGGTCCTGAATAATTTTCTATACCGGGACAGGTTCCCATTTCTTTGAGCATTTCAATATCATAAGTTGTACGGGTTTTAAGACGTTCTGCTTCAAGCATTTTTCCCATGGCCCGAAGCTCTTCTACCCGCTCTTCCATTTCGGCCTGAATGCGGTCTGTAGCGCTTAGCAGCTGTTCCCTGCTTGCAACAAAGTGCTTGGCAGGATAAATTACAGTTTCATCAAGCTCGCCTGTAACGCTGTGATCCAGCACGTTTATACGGCGAATGCGCACAACCTCTTCCCAGTCAAGTTCAATGCGGTAGCCTTCATCTGTTTCCATATAAGGCGGGAATACTTCAATTACATCGCCCTTTATACGAAAGTTTCCGCGCTCAAGTACATCGTCATTTCTGTTGTACTGAAGCTGGGCAAGCTGGGCTGCAAACTTTTTAATATCAAGCTGCTTACCAACTTCTACGTGAACCCGCATTCCCTTATAAACATCAGGCATACCAAGACCGTAAATACAGGAAACGGTTGCAACAACAATTACATCTCGGCGTTCCATAAGGCTGTAGGTCGCTTTAAGCCGAAGCTGGTCAATTTCGCGGTTTATGTCACAGTCTTTTTCTATATAAAGGTCACGGGCGGCAACATAGGCTTCGGGCTGATAATAATCATAATAAGAGACAAAATATTCAACTGCATTTTCAGGGAAAAAGCTTTTGAACTCGCGGTAAAGCTGGGCGCTCAAAGTTTTGTTATGTGAAATTATAAGAGTTGGCCTCTGAACCTTTTCAATGATTTTTGCCATTGTAAAGGTTTTACCGGAACCCGTAACGCCTTTAAGAGTCTGAAACTTATCGCCCCGCAAAAATCCCTGGCTAAGTTTTTCAATAGCCTGTCCCTGGTCTCCGCTGGGCTCAAACGGAGAAACTACTTTGAATTCACGCATAGGCTCCTATTCCGCCAGTGTTATCTTTAATGTTACATCCTTTTTATTTCGTCTTACAACAACGCTAACCACATCCCCGGGCTTTTTGCTTTCTAGTGCAGAATAATATTCGGCAAGAGAGGTTATTGCAATTCCATCAATCTTTGTAATTACATCACCACCAAGATAAAGGATTGTATTTCGGCTTCCGTAATAAACAGCTTTTGTTCCACCCTTAAGGCCGGCTTTTTCTGCATTACTGCCCTCTTCTACTTCGGAAACAAGCATACCTGTTGCAATATCAAGGCCTGCATACTGGGCAATTCTGTTTGTAAGCTGAACAATAGTTGCATCGATTACACCGCGCTGAACCTTTCCATATTTAAGTAAATCATTTACAACACGAACCGCAATTTCGCTTGGAACAGCAAATCCAACACCGGAAGATGAACCCGAAGAAGACATAATCATAGTGTTAATTCCAACCATACGTCCATTTGTATCAAGCAAAGGTCCGCCGGAGTTTCCCGGATTAATTGCCGCATCAGTCTGAATCATATTGCGGATAATTCTGTTATTTGAGTTTTGAATTGGTCGGCCAAGTCCCGAAACAATTCCTGTAGTCATTGTTCTTTCCATACCAAAAGGATTTCCAATTGCAATAACCTTCTGCCCTACAAGAAGAGAAGTTGAATCTCCAAAAGAAATTGTTTTAAGGCTAAGTCCCTGCGGCGGATCAAACTTTATTACAGCAAGGTCGCTGTCAATATCTGTTCCTACAACAGTGGCTTCATACTGGCTTCCATCATAAAGCGAAACATAGATTTTTGTTGCGCCGGAAATTACGTGAACATTTGTAAGAATGTATCCCCGCTTATCAATAATAGAACCGCTTCCGCTGCCACCATCAGTAACATAAGGATCCCAGAACCAGTCGTAAGAAGTAACCTTTGTATTGATGTTTACAACAGCTTCGTTACAGTTACGGTAAACGTTAATATTTTCGTTTTCATCCTGTGTATAGGTAACCTGATTATTTGCGACAGGAAGACCAACTTCGCCGGCAGAAGAACTTGAATCATAAGTTACAACTTCTGATTCATCAAAACGAACGTTCTGAACCTGCTCTTGCGAAGAATCGTTTTCTGCAGAATTATTTTTTTGCGCCTGTTTTTTTCCAAGATTAAAGAAAATAAGGGCGGTTAATACAAATGCAACAATAACGCCATAAGAAATGCGTCTGGCCACCTGGCCTCTTGAATAAAGTTTCATACCTATAAATTTAATAAATTAGAAGAGATATGACAAGCCAAACATTGCATTTAAAGAGATATTTTTATCTGAAGATGAAAGATCTGCAAGAATACTTGCCCTTACATCACAGCAGAAGGCACCTGTTCCCGGCATAGCAATAACCTGTCCTCCGGCTTCAAGAACCTGATTATTATAGCAGGCCACCCAGGCACCGGTTTTCAAATTACGCCATGGAAGCATAGTAGCAACAAGTCCGTATTTCAAAATATCTTCGGCTTCAACAAAACTCTCAGGAAGATCTTTTGCCGGTTTTATTTTTGTAGCACCAAATGAATACTCTCCTGTAAGGCCAAGATAAATCATCTTTGTTTCAAAACCTGCAGAAAAGCCGAGTCCAAAGCCTGTACCAATATTTGAACCCAAAAATCCAAAATAATAATCAGAGCAGAAATTATAATTCATGAGTCCCGCAAGGTTAAACTTCATAGCAGGGCCAAGTATAAATGAAAAATTCTTTTTAAAACTTACACTTGCTGCAATTGGATTATCTTGATCTTTTCCGGTTATAAAAGTTCCGGCAGAAGCTGTGAGCTCAAAGGATTTAGCAAAATCAACAATAAGCCCGGCAGTAACAGGGAAACTTTGAGATTCAAAGTGGTCTCCATCCCCGCTCATAATTCCGCCAAAATCCACAAATATTTTGGTATAATTAACCATATCGCCAAAAGCACAAGGCAGACTTCCAATTCCGCTGCCCGAAGGTGTAAAGCTTGAAAGAGGATATATTATACTGCGGTCGATTTTTATTGAATATGAATCTTCAAATTTATCACTTGTAAGACATACAGAATACTGCCCGTCCGGCAGCTTTTCTCCATAATTTGTTGTTCCATTCCAGGTAACACTTTGCTCCCAGGTAGAGAAGCTGTTAAAATTGTGACTCCAGACTTCGTTTCCGTATCTGTCAAAAACATTAATTACTGCAGAACCATCATTTGTAACAGAGAAAGAAAAAGTTGATTTTCCAATTCCCGAAGTATAATCAGGATTTATAGTAGATTTGGAAATTCTAAAATTAGTGATTTTAAAAGGAGCAGTCTGCAGGCGAACATAAACAGAAGCTGTCTCATGATTTTCTACCGAAACATATTCGATAAAATCCTCATAACCAAATTTACGAACCTTTACAGTGTGGTTGCCTGGCTTTACTTCTACAGGAAATAAACGATAGCTTGTACCGTCTATATAAATTGAACTGCCAGAAGGAGCATTTTTTACATTGATATAGCCCTTTACTTCTTCAAGCTCAAATTCATAAACGCTTGTATATCGGTTTCTAAGATTAATTCTACATTTTATTGTATCGTATCCGCTTTTACGAAGTTCAAGATTATAATAGCCGGGACCAAAATCAAGTGAAGTGAAGGGAGTTTTTCCACTGTATTGACCGTTTATATAAACTTCGGCTTCTACATTAGCCCTGATTATAAGGCCCAGTTTGTCATCTTCACGCCTTTTTGTTAAATCAGGACTGCGCAAACTTCCGTAATCTTTTGCGCTTGAAAATGCAGGAACTGCACCCATAACAAAGAAAAACATAAAAACCGCTGTAATAATCTTCCTAACTTTCATAATCTTATTTTACCCTACGCCAACTTCTTGAGCAAGTCACATTCCATAAAACTGTAATAGCCATTGCAGGCAATAATAATATGATCCAGAATCGGAATTCCTATAATCTTAGACGCTTGCAGCAGCTTACTGGTGCAGTCAATATCTTCTTCCGAAGGCTCAACCTCCCCCGAAGGATGATTATGACAAACAATCACAGCCGATGCATTTTCTTTGATTGCCTCGTAAAAAACATCACGAGGATGCACTACAGTACTGTTTGTAGTTCCAATAGAAACGACATGAATCTGAATGATATTATGTCCGCCGTTTAGAGTAACTGCCAGAAAATGCTCTTTGCTGCTCATTGCATAATGATTAACAAAGGGAATTACATCACTAGGAGAGCTTATATGCGCCCCTAAATGGCAGGTACGCCTCTTACCAAGCTCAATTGCTGCAGCAACAGCAAGAGCCTTACTTTGTCCAACCCCTTTCATTTTTAGAAGCCTTTCTACCATGTCATTGCTGTTGCCCGAATCAAGCACTTCAACAATTTTCTTTGACATAGTTTCAACAGACATCTGACTGTTTCCCGTCCCAAGAATGAGCATTACAAGCTCATAGTCCAGAGGAAAACCAAGTCCAAATTTGAGGGCTTTTTCTCTTACATCAGGTTTATTATTCACATATATAATATGCCTAAAAAAGTGGACTTCTTACAAAAAAAACGCAAAAAAAATCACTTTTTTTTCATTTTTTTACATTTTTTCCGATTTTATATATATGAAAACAATTAAAAGCTCATTTGTTACAATATTAATAGTATTTATTTGCCTTCTGGCAGCCTGTAAAACCCTACCACCAAAAGAGGAAATAAAAGAACCCCTTATAATTTCACGAAGGCTCACCGCAAAGGGCATTCTTACAGCCCCACAACTTGCTTCCTTTTTTATCCAGAACAATGAAGAACAGGATCCTGCTCATATTCTAAAATTTGCCCAGTATTATATAGACGAAGCCGCAGCCGAAAATATCAATTCCGACATAGCCTTTATTCAGATGTGTCTAGAAACAGGATTTTTACGATTTGGAGGCCTTGTTCAGCCCGAATGGCATAATTACTGCGGACTTGGAGCCATAAGCAAAGAGCAGCCCGGCTGTATTTTTGAAACAGAAGAACTTGGAGTTCGCGCGCATATTCAGCACCTGCAGGCCTATGCCACCACCGAAGACATTCCATTAAAGAAAGAACTTGTTGACCCTCGCTATAACTGGGTACACAAAACAAAGTTCGCCCTTACAATGGGCGACATGGCACGTTCCTGGGCAGCAGACCCGGAATATGCCTGCAAGCTCGAAAAGCTTTTAGAGAGACTGGAAGAATCGGCGGGGGGATTGTCGGGTCAAGCCCGACAATGACACCTGTCATCCTCGGGCTTGACCCGGGGATCTATTAACCAATAGTCGTTCCAATATAATCCTTGTCTTCCAGAATAGCCTTAATATTAGGAATGTTTTTTCCTCCTGCGCAGATAACCTTCATACCAAGTTCACTTGCTTTTTTAGAAGCAATAGGATCAAAAGGACAGTTTTTACCGGGAGTCCATTCATCTCCAACCATTTTGCGGAAGTCTGCCCAGGAAATTGTGTCCAAAGGCTTAGCATCAGGATTTTTGCGTGGGTCGTCTGTATATACCTTTTCAATATTAGAAAGATTTACAATTGTTTTAGCATCAAATTTTTCGCCAAGATAAACAGCGTCTGTATCTGTAGAAAATCCAGGTTTCCAGCCCGAAGCAACAAGCACCCGGCCGTCAAAACTCAAATCCTCTACAGTAGGATTATATACAACATCGTTTTTGCAGTAAGGACCAAAGGAAGCCTTTAAAAGCTGTGCATTAATGCGGGTAGCCATAATTCCAATCCAGTCAGCAGCATCGTTTTCTGCAGCAAGGCCTGTAGCCCCGGCAACATCCTTATAAGCATTTTGATACACACGTGCAGGAGCGCCACCACCGGCAACAAGAATCAAACGGCGGCTTTTGTCTGCATCCAGCCATGCTGTACACATTTTTACAAAAGCTGTCAAAAACTCTGTATCCGGCTTATCCGGAACAATAATAGAACCACCAACAGATAAAACTTTAGTCATATAATCCTCCTTGGACCCTTCGACAAGCTCAGGGACCACACTCTAATACACACCTTTTATAGATGGCACACTCCAGTAGGAGCTGTATTTTGCAGTATTGCTGCTTGCTTCTTCCCAGATACTCTGCAAAGCAAAGCTCTTAGGATATTTTACAGTTTTATTGTCTTGAGCAAAAGGCTTAATCTCGTTATATCCACGTGAAAAAACAATATGATGCGAATCAAGATTTCCAAAATAATAATCTGCAGCAGTCATATTGTCCGGATCAGGCCATCGCTTATATTCAAGGTCATCACCCAAAGCAGCATCAAGCGGAAGCCATCCAAAGCCCGCAAGATAAATCTCATTCCACCAGTGAGCCTGTGTTGTCAGATCCTGACCAATCAGAATACCGGAATCAATCAAAGCAGGAATACCAGAAGCACGTGCCAGAGAAGCAAAAATAACTGCATAATCATAAGCGTCGCCCTGACCAGATTTTAAAAGCTCCAGCGGATCGGCATCATTATTGCGAAGCTTTTCAAGAAGAGAAAAATGCTCCAGCATATACTTATAAATCATCTGAGCCTTTCTATAGGCATTACTTTCTTTACCGGTAATTTCTGCTGCAAGCGCAAGAATCTCATTAGCACCGCTTACAACAACTTCATCAGCCTTTGTATATTTTTCATACAAGGCCTGATTCATATTTTTGTATGCCCCTACTCCGGAAACCTTTACATCTGTATTAATCTCGCAGACAGAAACCGCAAAAGTCTGGCGGAAGACACTCTTAGGCGAATTATTCCTGTTTTTTGTAATCTGATGAATTATACAATTCTGATAGTTCTGCAAAACAGGCACAGGCATAATTTCTGTAAACTCAAGAGCAGGCTGCCAGGGAGAAGTTACAGGAACAGGACATCGCAGGATAATTGTAGAAACATCAGAAGTCATAACATCAGAAACGTCTGCAGAATACTGAACAAGATAGATTTTCTTCCCGTTATATGATTTTGTCCCCGCAGAAGCAGTTACAGTAAACTCTACAGTATCAGATTTTTCGCGCCCGGTATCAACAAAAACAACACCAGTGTAAGCGCCATCCGGAACCCTAACCCTTATTTCGTTATTTGTCCAATACTCATAGTCCTCATCAAAATCAGAAGCGCAGACAATATTAGAAGTTAAGATTGTATTTGTAAGGAAAGAGGCCTCAGAAACAGCCTGGTCATAATCGCAGGTAAAACAAACCTTAGACTGACCGCGAGAAGTTCCAAAATTGTTTCCATAAATTGTAAGAAGAGAACCAACCCCGAGCTTAGAAGAAGACAAAGAAGAAATAACTGGCTTAGTAGTCTGAAAGGATTGTGTAACAGGAACCGGAATATCAACTTCGTTTGCAAAAAGAGCCGGCTTAGAACGCTGATTGTTTACACCAACAACAACAAGACCATCCTGAATGTTAGAAGGAAGAACAAGCTTAATAGTATCGTTATCCCATGAAATGTAAGAGCTGGCCGTAAGCTTAGAGCCCGCAAACTCAACATAACTCATATCACGGGCTTCGCCAAAGTTTTTTCCCTTAATTACAATAACATCTCCGGGAGAACCAACAGGAGGCACAATCGCTTCAATTTCAGGAACAGGCTTATTGCGAATCCCAACAATAAGGAATATAGAAACAGCAATGGCCGCAACTACTAAAAAGCAGGCGACCCTTACTTGAGTATATTTTCTGAATAAATAACTGAATTTTCCAGAATATTCCACTATTCTTGACCAGTTACATCCAGCGGAACTTCAATTTCTGTTGTAACAGGAACATCATCATTTCCAGGAATTGTAATCCTTATAGAAATTGTTTTTTGCTCAGCATCAAAGTTTGGTCTGAAAACCTCAACATCTTTTATAAGCTTAGAAGCAGCACCACCCTTGTTGCTTACATTAGTAACTAAAGAATCCTGAGTAAGGCCAAAGGCACGGTTTGAAGCAAAAGCATTGTCTGCACCAAATGCAACACTGGAAAGATGTTCAGTAACCTGGGAAGGCACCTGTGAATAAATGCTTGAAGTAGCAGACATTGTTTTTACACCGGCGCGTCCAGTTGCAAGCTTAAGAGGAATGGCAAGAGCAAGAATTGCCACAGCAGCTGCAACAGGAACAATAATTTTCCAGGAACGAAGATTTGTTTTTGAATAGCTTGTATGACCAGCATTCTTAGAATACTTCATCTTAAGCATAAGACGCTCATAGCTGGCATCCATAAAAGCTTTATCAGGAGAAACAGAAGCAGCATCAGCCTTAAACAGATCACCTACAGCACGAAGTTTTTCAAGTTCAGCGCGGCATTTTTCACAAGACGCAATATGAGCTTCGTATTCTTCTTTGTGCTTCTGAGGAAGTTCATTATCTAAATACAGAGAGTGAATCTCTTTAGTTGGACAGGTAGACATCGTCTTCTCCTAACAATTTAAGTAATTGTTCTCTTGCTCTAAAAACTCTAACCTTTACGTTACCTTCTGTAATACCCAGAACCTTACCAATTTCCTTGTAGTTTAAGTCGCCGTATTCTTTGAGAATAAGAACTTCCCGCAGATTTTTAGGAAGCTTGTTCAAGGCCTCCTTGGCTTTTTTCATTGCATCAGCTTTAAGTAAATCAATTTCACCAGATTCCGACTTACGGTGGTCTTCGTAAAGAACTTTTTCATAAGCCTTGCGCTCCCTGTCCTTACGTTTTACATAATTAAGGGAAGCATTTTTCACAACACGAATGAGCCAGTATTTGCAGTCATTCAAAGAAGGAAAAACAAGGCATTTTTCATTTGCTTTAATCAACGAATCATGAACTAAATCTTCAGCCGCTTCTTCATCATTTACAATTCTGTATGATATTTTAAAGAGCATCTGCATGCAGTTGTCATAAATCGTCTTAAAATCAGTTGGGTTCCCGGCATTAATTGCAACCTGAACCTCACCCTGACCTTCTATATTATCAAACACATTCGTCTCCAATAAGTTACACTCTCTTCCTATATTTTATTCTATTTTAACCCATTTATTGGGAAAAATCTATCTTTTGATAAGCTGTTAGCTCTTAGCTTTTAGCAGTTAGTAGGAGGGGGAAGTCTCCCCCTCGCTCCAGCCCTACGGTCTTCCGCTACCCCTTCGCCTAGGTGGCTTGCCGCCCCCTAAAACCCCTGGCACCTAAAACCTAACCTCTAGACCAAACCGGTCCATTCGGAGTATCGGTAACAACAATACCCTTTTTAGTAAGAATATCGCGAATCTCATCAGCTCGTGCAAAGTTTTTGTCTTTTTTAGCCTGACTGCGTTCTGCAACAAGAGCGTCAATTTCGGCAGCTTCAGGGTCGCCTGCATGGGCATTTGCAGCAGCATTTTCCTGCTTTTCAAGTTCTTCAAAACCACCCTTAATAACATCAAGACTCAAAACGCTGTCCATTTTGTTAATTGCAGCAAGACTCAGGCTGGCCTTTACATCGCCCTTTCCAGCAGCTTCTTTCTGCATTGCAGCCATGGCAACAGGAGTTGCAAGATCATTTTCCAGGCCTTCGCGGAATTTTGCAAAGTTTTCTGTTTCGTAAGGAAGCCCCGCAAGCTTTTGTTCAAAGTTTTCTTTTGTAAGACCTAGATTTTCTTCTTTATTTGCACGTGTAATAAGCTTTGCAACACGGGCATAAAGGGCTGCACGGCCATTCTTTGCACTTTCAAGCGCATCAAGACTGAATACAAGCTGTCTGCGGTAGTGGCCACCCAAAAGGAAAAAGCGGTAATCCAAAGGAGCAAAACCTTTATCTTTAAGAGAATAACCTTTTTCAGGCGGAAGACTAGTCTGAAGCGTAATAAAGTTACCGCTAGACTTACTCATCTTACCGCCTTCAATAATAAGGAATTCGTTATGCATCCAGTAGTTTACCCAAGGACCTTTAGCACGTTCTGCTTCATCAAAGCTTCCTTCACTCTGGGCAATTTCGTTAGTATGGTGAACAGGCACGTGGTCTATACCGCCTGTGTGAATATCAAAATGCTTTCCAAGATACTTCATGCTCATGGCAGAACATTCAATATGCCAGCCGGGATATCCGCGGCCCCATGGGCTGTCCCAGGTCATAGCCTGATCTTCAAATTTAGATTTTGTAAACCAAAGAACAAAGTCCCCCGGGTTTCGCTTGTTTTCATCAACAACAACAACCTTTCGTTTACCGGCTCCGGCTTTAAGTTCATCAAGGTTTAGGTTTGCAAGCTTGCCGTAATCAGGGTAAGTAGAAATATCGTAATAAAGGTTTCCGCCTGCCATGTAAGTGTGACCGTTGGCTTCAATTTTTTTGATGAGCTCAATCATGTCGTCAATATGCTCGGTAGCACGGCAGATAACATCCGGATGACGGATATTCATTGCATCAATATCCTTCATAAAGGCGTCGGTGTAAAAATTTGCAACTTCGAGTACACTCTGATGGCGCTCAGCTGCAGATTTTTTCATTTTATCTTCGCCGTTGTCGCCGTCATCAGTAAGGTGGCCAACGTCGGTAATATTCATTACATGCTTGATTTTGTAGCCCAGCAGGGAGAGGGTTTTGTCCAGAACATCAAGAAAAACATAGGCGCGCAGGTTACCAATATGCGCATAATTATAAACCGTAGGTCCACAACCATAAAAACCAACCTGTCCTTCAACAAGCGGCTTAAACTCCTGCATTTTGTGTCCCATAGTGTTATATAATTTCAATGACATATCTTTACCTCCAGCGGTCCCTATGTTTAATATGTGGTCCCTGAGCCTGTCGAAGGGACCTTACCCCTCTGTCATTGTCGGGCTCGACCCGCAAGTTTTCGCAAAGCGAAAATCTTGGTAAGCCAGCGACGCAATCTACTAATTTGCTAGATTATACACTTTTACGAGACATTGAACAATTAGAAAAATGGTTAAAAGATGGGACTATTCTACAATAAATTTGCTTTTGTCGGCACCGCATTCAGGGCATTTGTAGTCGGCTGGAACATCTTTCCATTCTGTTCCTGGTGCAATTCCACTTTTTTCGTCGCCCTGATCTTTGTCATAAACATATCCACAATTGTCGCACTGCATTCTTTCCATAACATCATCTCTCAAAAAAAATAGAATTCAGATAACTCTCTGTACTTCTATTTTACCACCATCTTTTAAATCGGGCAATCATAAAAACACAATAAAATGCACAAATAAAATTATGGAAATCAATCTTATGTTTAATTATATAGAAAAAATAGCTTCCGCCGAATTCCATCTTACAAAACCGCAGGCTAGCCCGCTATGCGCTGAAGTGCCTTGTAATTATCAACATGGCCGCCTTGCGGCCGCACTTCAGAGCATTTTTGTAAGCTGTAATTCGGCTCGCGCTATTTTTTTAATCTATTCATATATAATTGATTTCCATAATTATCAATTTTGTCGTGTTGCGCGGGATGGTGGGGTTTGGTATAATTGAATTGTGAATGATTACGGCGTTATAAAAGAGATTCTCAAAAATCACGATGCCTTTATTGGTGATATTCTGGAAAATGAGCCGCTGGGACCTAAAACTACTTTTAAAATCGGGGGGGCGGCAGAGCTTTTTATTGCGCCGCAGAACTTTTATTCTTTCCAGATTGCGCTAGAAACCTTGCTTAAAAACAAGGTCCGCTTTTTTATAATGGGTGGCGGCAGTAATATTGTTTTTGCAGATGAAGGTTTTAAAGGTGCTGTAATTTCTACCTGTAATTTTAATGATACAGCCTATTACCCTCCTTCAAATATTTCTCCACAATTTGGAAAAATAACACTGGCAAAAAACGAAGTTTTAATAACCTGCTTTTCGGGCACTCCAATGGCGGCCTTTGTTAACTTTTGTACAGAGAACAGCATAAGCGGCGTAGAAGAGTTTGCAGGGCTTCCGGGAACAGTGGGTGGCGCCGTTTTTATGAATGCCCGCTGTTTTGATAAATCAATTTCAGATGTAATCTTTTCAGTAAGTTATCAGGATTATTCAGATTCAAAAATCAAACTGCATCAGGAGCTTTATAATCCCCAGGAATGGGCCTACAAAAAATCTCCCTATCAGACAGGAAAAAAGTTTATTACAACTGCAACCTTCCGCCTTATACAAAAAAATGCCTCGGAACAGGAAAAAATCCGGACGGAATGCAAAAAATATATTGCAGAGCGGGTAAACAAGGGACATTTTAAATTTCCAAGCGCAGGTTCCGTTTTTAAGAATAACCGCGACTTTGGAAAGCCTTCCGGCATGATTATTGATGAAGCAGGCCTTAGGGGACTAACCTGCGGCGGTGCAAAAGTTGCCGATTTTCATGGAAATTTCATCATAAACACAGGAAATGCAAGTGCCCGTGATATCAAAAATCTGGTAGAAGAGGTTCAGACTAAAGTCTATCAAAAGTTTGGTTTTTCGCTTGAGCCGGAGATAATTTTTGTCGAAAATTAACTAGACAAATTCCTTTTGTGAAATTATACTTATAGAATAACATTTAAAGTGAGATTAATATGTTACAATTGCAAATAGTTACATTCAAGCAGGGCTCGTACATGGTAGTAGAAGGAAAGGCCGACAGTGACCGTTTCTACATTATCCAGAAGGGTATGGTTCAGTGCTTCAAATCATCAGGCGCAGGAATTCAGCCATTTAAGCTTGGACCAGGAGACTTCGTTGGCGTTGTACCATGTATGGCATCTCACCTTCAAATTGAAACCGCAGTTGCAATAACAGATGTACAGGCAATCGCCGTTCGCAAAGAACAGTATCCGGAACTCATTGTAAACAACACACCTGTTGCTTTAAAAATCATTAAAACTTTTGCTGCCCGCATGCGTCAAATGAACGAAATGCTTACAAAGGCAACCTTGAATACTGTTGTTTCAGATACATCAGAACAAATCTTACGTGTTGCACAGTATTACGAAAAAGCTTCACGCAATAATATAGCTGTTTATGCCTACTATCAGTACCTTAAAACAAAACCGGAAGGTCAGTATGCCGAAATTGCAAAGCAGAAGTTTGTAGCCCTTAAAGCTCGCACACGCGCACCTTATTTTGAACCTTCAAAAGAACTTAGCCGCGAATACCCTCAGGATACAATGATTTTCTCAGAGGCCCAGAGCGGTTCAGATATGTTTATTATTCAGAGCGGAGAGGTTACAATTTCTAAAGTTGTAGATGGAAATGAAGTAACTCTTGCCCTCCTCCACAAAGGTGATATGTTTGGAGAAATGGCACTTCTGGAAAACAAACCTCGTTCTGCAAATGCAATTGCCCACTCAGACTGCCGCCTTATGGTAGTAAACCACGAAAACTTTAATCAGATGGTAACAACCCAGCCACAGTTGATTTCACGCCTTACTACAACCCTCGCTGAAAGACTCTGGTCTATGTACCGTCAGCTTGATAATGCAAACCTTCGAGACCCATTCCAAAAGATGATTGATATGCTTTCGCTTCAGCTTGAAAAACAGCGCATTAATATTGACCGTCTTACATCAAAAGCAATGCAGACAGAGTTTACTCCAAAAGACATTGCAAACATGTGTGGATTGCCACAGGAAGCTCAGCACAAGGCTATTTTTGATTTCTCTTCTTCTGCACACGTTAAGCTTGTAGACAACAAGATTTACATCAAAGATGTACCGGAACTTGTTAAGCAGGCTGCCTTCTACAGAAAACAGAGTAATGAAGAGTAAAATTCTGCCGATAAACTCTATATGAGTAAGAAAAGCTTTTTATTTTGTTTTTTTCTCGCAATTCTAACACTTTCTCTTTCTGCTAAAGATTTACCAGACGGTTATGGCGACGTTCATTTGGGAATGTCACTTAAAGAAGCTAAAATCCAGCTGCTTAAAAATTCCGATTTTGGATATTCCGGAGACAGAGATGTTTCACTTCTTCCGGGAGATGCAAAAGTTCTTATAGAAACAAATGCTTCAGGAGGCCGCGGGTCTCCATATTTATCAAACTGCTGGTTCCAGTTTTACAATGAACAGCTTTACATTATTACAATAAATATCAATACAAATAAAATTGATTATTATTCAATGTTCACAACCTTATGTAAAAAATACGGTCAACCTGACAGTCTTGATCCGCAGAAAGCCGTATGGAAAAATGATGCAATTACAATGCAGCTGGAAAAACCTCTTTCGGTAAAATACATCGATAACGAGACCTTTGACATGCTCAAAACTTCAGCAACCGTAGAAAAATCATACGAAGAAAAAAATGCTCAAAGCTTCCTTGAAGAGTTTTAATATGAAAACAAATCTTAAAAAAACAATTTTTACTGTCGCAGTATTATTTACAGTTCTCTGGACCCCAAGCTGTAAATCAAAAAAACTTCCTGTAACAGACATCACCATAACCCGCTCAGACGGAACAAGTGCAATTGTAAAAGCCGAAGTTGCCCAAAAAGAAGAAGAAAGAAATTACGGCTTTATGAACCGTAAAAACATTCCGGACGGAACAGGCATGCTTTTTATTTTTGAAAAAGAGCAGATTCTTTCTTTCTGGATGAAAAACACCCCTCACCCGCTTTCAATAGCCTATATAGATTCTCGTGGAAAAATCCGTAATATTTACGACATGACACCTTTCAGCCTTACACCTGTTAAGAGCACAAGTTCTGTACGTTATGCTCTTGAAGTACCTCAGGGCTGGTATAAAGAAAATAATATTAATGTCGGCGATATTGTTTCCTGGGAAAAAAATTAATTATTTTTTTCCAATTTAAGCAACTCAGCAGCAGCAATTGCATCCTTTGGATCTAATTCAAGAACAATTGAAAAACATTTTCGTGCTTCTTCTTCGTTGCCTTGAGCCAGTGCAATATAACCAAGATTTGAAATTATCTTTGTATTGTCAGGATCAATTGCCATAGCCTTTTGAAGGGCAGCTTTTGCTTCGTCAAATTTCTTTTCAGCTACAAGACAAAGCGAAAGTTCATTATAGGTGTCGGCATTTTTATCGCCACCACACTCTAAGGCTTCTAAGAAGGCCTGTTTTGCTCCGTCAAATTTTTCGAGTTTACGAAGCCCCCAGCCAAGAAGGAACCAGGCATTCCAAACCTTTGGATTGTTTTGAAGGAATACTTTTATTTCTTCAAGCCCCTTCTCTTCCTGACCACTCGAAATTAAATCGTATGCATTCTTAAAGCGCTCGTCATCCATGTTCTGATTTTTAATCATATCAAGGATTTCGTTTGCACGATTAAGCTTGTATTCTCCGTTTTCACCAAGTTCTTCTTCGGTAGCTTCACAATTAAGGGCAACAAAAGTTTCAAAACAATCCTTTGCCTCACGGTATTTATGCTGCTTAAGATAGAAAAATCCTGCATTAAAATATGCATCCGGCAGCGGAGGTTCTGCTTCAATTGCCTGAATATAATAACTTTCTGCGTCTGCGTCATAAGCATCGGCATCTTCAAAGAGGCCTGCACGGCGATAATTATCTGCACGCTGATCAAGAAAAAGAGCCATATTCAAAATGATAGCTTCATCATCAGGCTCAAGACCATGCAGGGCAAGGAAAATTTCTTCTGCAAGATCAAAATCCTCATTTTTTGTTTTAAGGATTGCAGCCTCGCAAAGCTCCTGTTTAATATTTGGTTTTGCCTTTTTCAAAAGTGAGCGGTAATAATCAAGATGAGGATTTTTCTTATCGTATGCTAAAACAGTAAGAATACCTGCAAGAATCTGCTCCATTGTAATTTCTTTTGGATCAAAAACGCCTGGAGCATCGCTGTCTTTCTGCTGTACCGGCAGCTGAATAGTTTTATCAATTGGAAAAGCGGCATCGGACAAACTAAAATTTTCAGGCAAGTCAATAAAATAAATAGAATCAAGAGGATTTTTTGGGTTCATAAATTTTTCCTGTTATGCTGTTGGATTTTGTGCAGGCTGAGCTGGTTGAGCAGCTTGTGTCTGAGCTTGAGCCTGAACATTTTTGGCGGCATCTGCAGCTTGTCTTGGAATTGCATCTGCAACAGAAGGTGCCATATCGTCGGCAGCAGAATTAATTACAGGTTGATTCATAACAGAGTTTGCATTTGTCTGCTGATTATTAAGAATTGTCTTCTGGTATGTAGTAATAAAGCTGTTGATGTGAATCTTGTATACCATTGGAACAGTATCGCCATTAAAGGCAATGTGTACCGTAGTAATATCCTTTCGACCTTCAAGGAACTCTGCACGAGGAATAATTCCAGGAACAAGAACAGATTCATTTGTATCTATAAAATCAATTTTAAGTGCAATATTTTTTCCTACAAGGAACTTTGGAACACCTACAAGCATTACCTTTGCACCACTGAATGACAAGTCTTTAAGAATACAACGTCGGGGAACATTTTCTACAAAAATAATCGATTCTTCCTTTTCAAGGCCAAGCTTGCGGATTGAGTTCTTGTTAATATCAATACGCTCTTCTTTACGATGGTAGAAGTTCTCGTTTGCTTCAAGAAATTCACCAATCTTAAAAATCAAATCATCAGGCGGACGCTGTGTAAAGTTAAGAGTTACAACAGCAAGTTCTTCGGTATTCTGATACTTGTTTATTTCGCCGACTGTACAGTTTACAAAGAAATGAATAGGAGCTCCATTTGCATCAAGGAAGCAATAGCGGAGCTGTATAGACATATTTTTGTCTTTTTGAATTGCAAGAAAAGCACCACTGTTTGTTCCAATGATGATTTTAGCAGACTGTAATGATGATGAGTTTATAAGGCAAGGCCATTGTCCACCAGCACATTTTACATATATCTGGCGGGGATCCATCTTTAGAATCTGTACATTGGCTTTTGTAAAAACTATTTCCTTATCTCTGAAAAAATCATAATATCTGGAAATCTGATGACTATTAGCAATACCCATATCGTTATTATTCTATATCAAACTGCCATTTCAAGCAATATTAAATACATAAAAAAGCATAAAAAAACCGCCGGCACGCAGGTCCGACGGTTTGCTAATGTAAATAAACGCTAAACTGATTATTCAGCAGCTGGGGCTTCTGCCTGTTCAGCAGGAGCTTCTTCTGCAGCAGGTGCAGGAGCTGGAGCGTTTCTTGCTTCGTTCTTAAGATGTGCGTTACAGAACTTACAAATATTTACATTCTGACCATTAATTTCCTTTTCGTAGAGAACTTTAATATCTGTTTTTCCACAGATTGCACAAGTTCCTCTTCCGTGTTTAGGAAGTGATCTGATACCTGATCCACGATGGTTCTTAGACATACGAACTCCTTATACGTAACCGTGGGCTTATTCAGCCTTAGGTTCTTCCTTCTTTTCAGAAGTTTTCTTAGAAGCCGATTTCTTTGCAGGAGCAGCTTCCTTTGACTTTGTTGCAGCTTTTTTAGACTTGTCGTCTTTAGCAGGAGCTTTTTTAGCTTCTTTCTTGTTTGCTTTTTCATCTTCTGATTCAAGCTTATAGTCAACAAGTTCCAAGATTACAACATCAGCAGCATCACCCTGGCGGAAACCAAGCTTAAGAACGCGTGTATAACCACCGTTTCTTTCCTTCATGCGTGGACCGATTTCTGTGAACAACTTATTAAGGATTTTTTCATCCGAAATAAATTTAGCTGCTTCACGACGGTTATGAACAGTATCTTCTTTAGCTCTTGTAATAAGCTTTTCAGCAGATTTTCTTACTTCAAGGGCCTTTGATTTAGTTGTAGTAATTCGCTCATATCTAAAGAGTGATGTTACCATATTGCGTGACATAGCACGACGATGTGCTGTTGTACGTGAAAGCGGATTAAAACCATTCTTATGATTCATCTGTTTCTTCCTTCTGCTTTGTTAAATTGGCAGCATTCTTCAGATGACTATAGTCTGTCATGCCAAGAGTAAGGTTCCATTCCTGGAGCTTTTCTTTAATTTCGGCAAGACTCTTCTTTCCGAAGTTTCTTGTTTTAGCTATATCATCTTCTGTTTTTTTAGTTAATTCGCCGATTGTACGAATATTTGCATTTTTCAAACAATTTGACGAGCGAACAGAAAGCTCAAGTTCTTCAACAGGAGTCTGAAGAAGTCTTGTAATGCTCTCATCGCCTTCATCGCTGTCATCATTTCCGATAACGTCTTTGTCATTGAAGTTGATAAAGATTGCAAAATGTTCTTTTGCAATTTTTGCAGCTTCACCCAAAGCATTTTCCGGAGTAATTGTTCCGTCTGTCCAGATTTCGAGGACAAGCTTATCATAGTCATTGCGCTGGCCTACACGGCAAGGCTCAATAGCATATTTAACCTTTTCAACCGGAGTGAAAATTGCATCCATTGGAATAGTTCCAACTACTTCGATGTAATGTTCATTTGTTTCAGCAGGCACATATCCACGGCCAAGATCTACCTGAATTTCAACATCAAGATGAGCACCTTCCATCATTGTGAAAACGAGCTTATCTTTTGTCATAATCTCAAGCTGACCTTCTTTAGCGAAATCATCGCTCTTTACAACGCCAGGACCTTTGAACTCGTACATGATAGTTTCCTGTTCACTATCCTCTGGCAATCGTAAACGAATCTGTTTAAGACTGTTGATTATTTCAAGTGTGTCTTCTGAAACATGTGGAATAGCTTCAA
Source organism: uncultured Treponema sp. (assembly GCA_946535985.1). Classification (GTDB taxonomy): domain Bacteria; phylum Spirochaetota; class Spirochaetia; order Treponematales; family Treponemataceae; genus Treponema_D. The sequence continues at coordinate 38,406 of CAMNDY010000014.1, forward strand.
ACTCACTAGAAATAACGTGTGGTATACCATTATCATCATAAGAAGTTATGCGGATAGAAGATACGGCATAACCCTGAATAGATGACAACAACACTCTGCGGAGTGTGTTTCCAACAGTTGTACCAAATCCAGGTTCGAATGGATACGCAGTGAACTTTCCGTAGTTCGGATTTGTACTAATATGTTCAAATGTAATGCCTTTAGGTTTCTTAAAGCCTTTAAGCAAGTTTTTACGAGCCATCTGAACTCCTTTTTATTATTTAGAATAGAACTCAACTACGAGCTGTTCTTTAATATCTGCTAAATCAGAAATCTCATCGCGGCGTGGAACTGCAGTGAATGTACCCTTTACGGCATCAACATCAACAGTTACCCAAGGCATAGTTCCTGACTTTGAAACCTCGTTCAATGCTTCTTGAATTAAAGGAAGCTTTCTGCTCTTTTCTTTAACTTCAATAACATCTCCAGCTTTAATTACATATCCTGGAATATTTACAGCTTTTCCATTTACAAGAATATGACCGTGACTAACAATCTGACGAGCCTGATTTCTTGAAACAGCAAAGTGCATTCTGTAAACAACGTTATCCAAGCGGCGTTCGAGCAACTGAATAAAGTTCTCACCTGTTACACCAGGCATGCGGGCAGCTTTGTCAAATGTAAGACGGAACTGCTTTTCGAGCATACCATACATACGGCGGAGCTTCTGCTTTTCAGCAAGCTGAATACCATACTCACTCTTCTTTCCTGCACGTGCTTTAGGATCTTTTCCTGGAGCACCGCGTTTTTTGTTTAAAGGACATTTATCGCTTGTACAGCGGCTTCCCTTCAACATCAATTTTCTCTGTTCTGCACGACACATGCGGCAAACAGGTCCTGTATATCTAGCCATTTTCCCTGATCTCCTTACATGCGACGTGTTTTACGAGGGCGACAGCCATTGTGTGGGATTGGAGTTACATCAGAAATTGATTTAACTTTAAGTCCCATAGCTCCCAAAGAACGGATTGCGCTTTCGCGTCCCATTCCAGGTCCCTTGATATATACGTGAACTTCACGCAAACCATAGCTCTGTGCCTTCTGTACTGCAGTTTCTGCAACAGACTGAGCTGCAAACGGAGTAGATTTCTTTGCTCCGCGGAAACCAAGTCCACCTGAAGATGCCCAAGAAAGAGCATTTCCCTTCAAGTCTGTAATAGTTACGATAGTATTATTGAACGTAGCCTGAATGTAAACGTTACCTTCGTATACGCTCTTCTTTTCCTTTCGCTTTTTAACGGTAGCCATTAATTATTCCTCCGCCTTATGCCTTTTTCTTATTAGCAACTGTCTTCTTCTTACCTTTACGAGTACGAGAGTTTGTACGAGTTCTCTGACCACGTACTGGAAGACCCCTCTTATGACGAAGACCACGATAGCAGCCAATATCCATAAGACGTTTAAGGTTAAGACCTACTTCTGAACGAAGACGACCTTCTACCTTATAATCTCTGTCAATAATTTCACGAATCTTTGTGAGTTCATCCTGTGAAAGATCATTCATCATTTTGAGAGGATCAATCTTGGCTTCTTCACAAATTTTCATAGCCGATGAACGGCCAATTCCGTAGATGTAAGTCAATGCTGTATCTACATGTTTATTAGGGATGTCAACTCCCGCAATTCGAGCCATCTGTTTCTCCTTAAGCCTTAGCCCTGTCTCTG
>CAMNDY010000015.1 GCA_946535985.1 uncultured Treponema sp.
AGGGAACGATGCGTCGTATTCCTGAAGTATTTGACTGCTGGTTTGAATCAGGTTCCATGCCTTATGCACAGGTACATTATCCGTTTGAAAATAAAGAAAAGTTTGAAGCTAATTTCCCTGCAAACTTTATTTCTGAAGGTTTGGACCAGACACGCGGATGGTTCTACACACTTACAGTTTTAGCAGCTCAGCTTTTTGATAAGCCAGCCTTTGAAAACTGTATCGTAAACGGAATTGTTCTTGCCAGCGACGGACGCAAAATGTCTAAGTCCCTTCGCAATTATACAGACCCTGTAGAAGCAATCAACAAATTTGGTGCAGATGCAATCCGCTTGTTCTTAATGCATTCTGCAGTAGTCCGCGCCGACGAAATCCGTTACTCAGATGAAGGTGTTCGTGATGTTCTTAAGTCAATAATCATTCCTTGGTGGAACTCTTATTCATTCTTTGTAACTTATGCAAATATCGATAAAGCAGCCCCTACAGGACATCTGTTTGACGACAAAACTCCTGCAAATCCTTTGGATGCATGGCTCCTTTCTATTACTCAGAATCTTATAAGCGAAGTTGGAAATGCCCTTGATTCTTACGATTTGTCCGGTGCAATTGATCCAATCGTAAAATTCATAGATGAACTTAATAACTGGTATATCCGCCGCAGCCGCCGACGTTTCTGGAAAAGTGAAAATGACAGCGACAAGGCCGAAGCCTATGAAGCTCTTTATATAGCACTTAAAACTCTGGCTCAGGTTGCTGCTCCATTTGTTCCATTCATTACAGAAGAAATGTATCAGAACCTCAAGGTAGAAGGAGACAAGGAATCTGTTCACCTTTGCGATTATCCTGTACCAAATAAAGCATGGATAAACGAAGAACTTGAATTTAAGATGGCTACTGTTCAAAAAGCAGTTTCTATGGGCCACAGCCTGCGTAACCAGTTCAACCTTAAGAACCGCCAGCCACTTGCAAGCGTAGCTCTTGTTACCCGTAATCCGGAAGAAAAGCGCGTACTTGCTGAGATGGAAGATTCTATCCGCGAAGAGCTTAATGTAAAGAAAGTTGAATTCCACGACCGCGAAGACGAACTTGTAGAATACAAAGCTAAAGCAAACTTCAAAGTTCTTGGTAAGGAACTTGGTGGTCTTATGAAACAGGCTGCCGGTATTATTTCCGGTCTTACAAGTGAACAGATTCAGTCTATCTTAGATGGAACAAAGCTTACAATTGATGTTGCTGGAACCAGCGTAGAACTTGATGCAGAAAAAGTAATTGTAGACCGCTTTGAAAAAGATGACCTTAAGGTTTTGAACGACGGAACCCTTACTGTGGGACTGGACTCAAAGATTACAGATGAACTTAAAAAAGAAGGTTATGTCCGTGACCTTATTCGCGGTATTCAGAACCAGCGCAAGGAAAACGGCTATAACGTAACAGATAGAATTAATCTTCTTTTGGGCGGAGATGATGAGCTTAAATCAGCCTTTGAAATGTTCAGAGACTTTATTGCTAACGAAACTCTTGCACAGAAAATCGACTGGGAGTCTGGTCTTAGCGGAGGCTATGAAATAGAAGCCGACGATAAAAAGTGGAGCATGAAGATTGAAAAAGCATAATCTTATAATAATAGCATTTATTATTCTCCTTGCATCATGTAAAACCCTTCCAACCGGAACAGTTGTAAAGGCCCCGGATCTTTTGAACAACAAAAAGAATTTTTATATTTCAATTCCTTCTTCAGCAGATCCGGAGCTTATTGAGTTTTTGATAAAAAGCAATATCGAAAATATTTCGGAATCTGATGTAAAAGAAATTGTAAGCAGAATTGACCGTGCTTATGCAGGGCTTAATGCAGACAATAAAAATCCAAAACTACAGCTGGCTATTGATTCTAATATTCCGGTAAAATATATTCCTAAAATTCTTACAAAAAAGAACGGCTGGGAAATAAAAGAATATACCGGAAATACTAGTCAGACTAAATATGGTGTCTTTTCGCAGGAGGATATAATACTGGCTTTTCCTTCAGATAAACTGACTCTGCTTGGCGAAGATGTAGAAGGTATGCTTAGTAAATATGACCAGATTCATGCAATACCTGCAGAAGATTCTATTGGCCTTACTTATGAAGACCTTGATGAACTTACTTATTCGCATATAACAGAATCTTCTTCAGAAATCCGCTTTATTACAAACAAGCCAGAAACTTTCCTTTTAATGCTTACAGGCCAAAAGCTTACATTGCAGCTCAATACAGTACGCGGATCTTTTGTATGCGACCCAAAAAATGATAAGCAGTATATTCTTGATTTTATTTTTGATTTTAAGAATGTAAAGGCTGCTAAAGCCGGAAAAATAATGCTTGCTTTTGCATTCGGACTTGCTGATGGAGACGATAATTCATTAAAAGAAACCGAAGTAAAAATTGAAGGAATTAAGCTGAGCAAAAAACAGCTGTACGATATTTTATCATTGTAAGGCCCTTCGACAGGCTCAGGGACCGCGTGGAGGTTAAAATGGACAACAAAATTATTCTTAAGGCAGAGGATCTGGACGGATATCTTACTTCTGAAGATATGGCAGATTTGAAAAATCTTGAAGTAATGTTCAAGGATACAATGAAATATTTTGATCCTGTAAACGAAGAAAAGATTATCGAAGGATACGATAAACTTGGACACGAAATGCAGAAGATTTGTGCAAAGCACCCTGCTATAAAAGTTTATTCTTTTGTTACCGAAGAAGGCGCTCATGCAGAATGTTCCCGTGTAATTTCAAAGCTCCGCGATGTTAGAACTGATCATCAGGAATTTATGTATTACAGTCAGCGTGCTTACGAAATGCTTTTCCGCATGGCTTACACTGACCAGCATTCCGATAAAAAAGGTCATATGATCGTAAAAACTCCTGTAAATTTCCCGGTTCAAAACTATGCCGTACACAAAATTCCTGACATAGATCATAAAATAGAAAATACTGCAATTTGTGTAATGCTTCGTGGAGCTCTTTTGCCAAGTATGATTATGTCTAAAGAAATTCAGGAATATTCAAGCCACGATTATAAAACTCCATTTGCACTTTTCAAAATCAGCCGCAATGACACAAAGAACGAAGCCGATATGGAATACATAATGGACCTGAATAAATCCTTCTTTAATCTCGAAGACTTAGATGGTAAAGACCTTATTTTTGCAGATCCAATGAATGCAACCGGTGGTTCTCTTGTAACTGTTGTAAAATATCTTCAGAGTCAGGGTGTAAAGCCAAAATCAATTGCTTTCTTTAATACAATTTCTACACTCAAAGGTTCAATTCGCGTAACCCGTGCACTTGAAAACTGTACCTGTTATACCCTCTGGATGGATCCTGTAATGAACGAAAAGGCTTACATTATGCCGGGTCTTGGAGATGCAGGTGACCGCTTAAATGGCTGCGATACAAAAGACGCTCCTCGCAATATGATTCAGCTTATTGCAGATTATGGACATAATATTTCTGGACTTTATAAATCTCAGCTTTATGAAATTGAAAAGATTGTTCTGGGCTAAAAGATGTTCTGCGGTATTAATATGTACCGCAGGCCTTTTCTTAAATATTTCCTGTTCCTCAAATAAAGTTGCTGTTCCAATACCTGGTCAAAGTGATGCAGTAATTTCGAATATCTATATTGAATATCAAAATATTGCAGACATTTATTTTGGCCTTGAAAAATTTGATAAGGCAGAAAATTATTATAAAGCCGCAATGGGAAATAAAGATATTTACTGGACCTCCTATTACAAGCTTGCCAAATGTTATGTCTATCAGTCAAAGTGGGGCGATGCTCAGACTGCTTATGAAACAATGCTCAAGCGCGATCCCGAAAATACAACACTCCAGTCTTCTATTGCATATATTTATGCTATGAATGGAAACATAGATAAAGCTCTTGAACTTTACAAAGAGTTAATAGAAAAGATTCCGGAATCTTCTGATGTACTTGAAAATTATATCTGCGTTCTTTTAGCAGATGAACAAAAGGATGAAGCTTCAATTCAATATAATGTTTTAAAAGAAAAATTCCCCGACAGCAAACGCCTGGAGGAATTAGGCAAACAGTTTGAATCTGATGAAAAAAACGAAGGCTCCGAAGAATCTGAAAATACAGAAGAATCAGAAAACCCGGAAGATGTAAAAGCCTGAAAATCTTAGAAATTAATTAGTTTCAAGGAACTTTCTGTATTTTACAGCATCAGCTCTAAAGCCAACTACAGGACATTTAGGATCTTCGGCAGCGTGTTTTACGGCTTCATCGGCTTCTTTTAATAAACGTTCTCCAGAAACCATTCTTATACCGCGGGTTGTAACTCCAGCAAGAATTGTTGGAGCTTCTTCTGCTGCAATGTTTTTAATTTCGGCAACAAGTTTTTCTGCAAATGTAATTGCATTATCAATATTCATACTGATTTTTAAACCGCAGATTGAATCATCTTTATATTCAAAAAGTAAATCTTTAAACTGGAATTCAACAGTAAGATATTCACAGATTTTTTTCATTATTGGATTTTTACGTCCAAGTCCATCAAGCTTAATAATAAAGAGAGCAAGGTCAAGTTCACTTGCAGTAGCTCGATTCAATTCGTTTTCAAGTCTTGTCATTAAATACGATTCCCATCCAAAACCTGTATCCGGAGAGAAAAGTCCATTTTCGTGAACAGGTTCTGCGTTTGGAATGATTTCTACAGGTTCAAAATCTTTTAATGGAAGCTCTTCTGTTTTGTTTGGTATAGGCTCAGGAGAAACATCTTTTTCTGTTTCTTTTTCTTCTGAAGCAGCTTTTTCTTCTACAATTTCATCGCTGTTTTCAAGCTCATCTGCCTCTTCTTTTACTTCAACTTCTGCTTCGTCTTCTTTCTCTTCATCATATTCATAAACATCTTCTTCATCTTCAATATCTTCTGTAATGATTTTTTGAGTGCGAACAGGTATGCTTTTAACCTTTTCTTTTCCAAAATGATTATTGTAAATAATAAGAATTATAGTAATAAGGGCAACAATTAAAATTATAAAGAAAGAAATTTTTGCATAATCAAAAATAGAAGAAGGGCGTAATGAATATAAGCCGGCAGAAATAATAACAAGACTTCCGTTTATTTTTAAGGTTCTGTTGTAAGGTATAACTAACTTGGAGGTATTCTGTAAAGATGAATTAAGATCTAGAGTGTCAGGAAAAACATAAGAAGGTTGGCCGTCAACAGTAATCACTAAATATGAAAAATCTTTTGTATCACCGATTGTATTTTGAATCTGTCTGTTTTTTTCAGATGAAGAAATATTATTTTTTTCGTATGTTGTTTTTATGCCGGTAACTATTTTCTCAAATCGGAGTTCTGTTCTTAATTCTCCATGATTATTCTCATTATAAATACTAACTGCAAAATATGATATTGCAAAAATCAGCACAATAGAAACAATTAACGAGTAAACAATAATAAAGGATTTTTTCATTTTTTAATTCCTCCCAAGGCCTTTCTATAAAAATACATAAAGTCTGTGTTATCTATATTATCGTTATTTTTTTGCCAGGATATTAACGGTAAAAGACAAATATCTATATTTGTTAAATCAAAAATTGAATTAATATTTTTATTAATATCCTGCGAAAGAAAATCTTTATATAACTGTTCTATTAAAATTTCTCCATCAGGCATTGTTTCTATTTTTTGACTTTGAGCAAAAGTATTTAAATTGTTCTGATTTGTGATTTTATATAATTCATTTTCTTTTGAAAAAATAAGGCTTTTAGATTTAAGGTAATCTTCGAAAGAAGTTTTATATGCATCAAGAATTTGTGTTGTAAATAAAAAAGCAGATTTTTGAATAAGGGGAGTTCTATACATGAGTTTGCAGAATTGATTTTGGCTATTATTAAGCCTTTCACTATTTTTATTATAAATCCTGTCTAAGTATGTGCCTTTTGCATAAGGTTTTCCGTTAGAATAAGCAAAATCGGCACCGGAAACTATTATGTTTTTAAAACCTGCCTGGATGGCAAAATCAACTGCGCTTATTGTAACAGTTCCAGCTCCAGAAAAAAGTTTTGGTAAAAAAAGAGAAAACTTTTGATTTATATAATCTCCAAGAGGATGGCCGCTTACAAAAAAACTAAGTATTCCATTTTGGCTTATAATCTTCTTTGCTGCAGAGTCATTTGCACATAAATCAAAAAGGAAAATTGTTTTGGAAAAATCAAATTGCTTTGAATGAATAAAATGTGAATTAGAAACATTCTGGCCATCGATTGAAACAACTACATCCGGGATAATATTATATGAAAGTAAAATAGAAAGTGCTGTATCGCTTGCAATAAGATAAAAATCATCAAGATTCTTTTTTATCTGCAAAATTGAATTATCAATTGATGGACCTGCGGCAAAAATTACCGCTGTCTTATTTACAGGAATTTCTGCACAATTAATATGTTTTGATTTATGAATAAACTTAACGTTGCTTAAAATATTGTGCTGCCATAATTTTCCAAAATGACTTTGAACAGAAAAATCTGCAGAAACAATACCCACAGCTTTTTGAATTTGTTCATTTATTTGAGGAATTTTTGAATTATGTTCTGTAGTCCATGCGCGTTGTTCAATAACTTCTAAGTTTCCGTAAAAGGCAGGAATATATAATTGCGTAATTTTTTCAAATAACTGATTAATTGTACAAAGGCATACTCTTTTATTATTGGAGATTTGTTTTACATTTTCCAGCTTCATCAAAAAATCTATATCAGCCTGTTCTGATTCAACTGCAAGTATAAAAATATTTTCCCTTTTTTCAAGAATACTTTTTATAAGTATGCCGCTTGCAATTCCAAGCACAATCACAAAATTTGTTTTATCCTTAATTTGATCTGAGAGCCGTATGCTTTCTCTTTGAGGATCATAACGGGAATCAACTGTCTTTCCATTATTAAAAACAGGAATTTCAATTCCGCTTTTTGAGATGATAATATCTGAATAAAAAACGTTATCACTCATCTATAAGCTTCCTTATTTTTTGAATAAGCTTTGTAATTTTGCAATTGATTCTTTCTTCAAAAACTTTCTTTTGATTTTCATCAGCACAATTCTTTATAGAAATAAAATCTGCGGGGAAAATCTGCTTTTGCCATTCAGGAGATTTTAATTGCTGGCAAATATAATCAATTGTAGAATTACACTTATTATTGCTGGAATCTTGAAGCTTAAAGAAGTTTGCTTTTGAAAGGGGCTGTAAGTTTTCAATTTTTTTTAGAAAATCTTTAGAAGAAATATCTTTGATTTTTCCAAGCTGCCCTTGTTTATTATTTTCAAAATCAATAACTCTATAAACATTATCAACATCATTTAATTCGCAAAACCAGTCTCTGTAGATATGTAAAGAATTGCTATTGTATCTTGAATACGAAGTTCTTGTTTCAATATTTTTTATTCTAAAATCATTAAGATTATTATCCTTTTCAATTTCATTAGGTTTTGTATGTTGCTGACCTTTTCCGCCGGCTAAATCAAGTCCACAAAAATAAATTGAATTTTTTGTAATTGTTTTAGCAAAAGATAGGGCAGTGCCACTTACAGTTGGATTTCTTAAAACAGAAAAACCCTGGATATGGGCTTTTTTAAGAATTTCGCAGGATATAAAAGAAGAGGAATCATTATACTCAAATGTAAATATAGGATTTTTTTGTAAAATACATTTTGGAACGAAGGCTTCGCATGGGGCTGCAAGAGGAATATTTTTATGTTTTTTAAGAAGCTTAAGATGTTCTCCTGCCCACCAGCCGCCGTCAGTTGTAAGAACTATATCTGGTATAATGTCATTTTCTAAAAGTACACTTGTAGCAGAAGAAAGACAGATTATAAAAAGCCTGGAAGTATTTTCTTTTATAATCTTAATACAAGAATTAAGACTTGGTCCGGAAGCACAAACAAGGACAGGTAAATCTGTTTGAAATTGTCTGCTGCAAAAATGATTGGCATATTTAATAAAGTTACAGCTGTTTATAAGCCATTTTTTTTCAAAGAATTGTCTTGTTACAAGAAGGGTTTTTGAATCTTCAAGAGCATTTTTATATTGGAAAATGATCTGATCTATTTGATTTTTGAAAATCGATTCTGCCTGTTTTGTAATAATAATATTAGAAGATAAAAGTTTTTCTTCACCAAAATTATTTATTAAAAAAGATTTAAGATTAGTGAGCTCTGAATATTTAATACAATAATCCCAGCTTTCTTCATCTCCAAGATTTTGATCAAATAATCTAAGGCAAAGTATTTTACAATCAGGAAACTTTTTTTTTAATAAATCACTGTAATAATTAAGGCCAGGTTCAACAAAGAGAAGAAGCTCCGGCTCAAGAGAAAAATTAATGCTTTGAAGAAATCTCTCTGCTTCTTTTAAAGGTGAATATGTTGAATGAAAAAAAATACCATTTACACTGAAGGTCTGAGAATTATCTTTGGCTTTAGAAAATAATAACTGCAATTATTATTCCGCCTGTGAACCGTTATTTAATAACTCAATCGAAATGAGCTCAGAATGATTATCAAGAACAAATTTAATTTGATTTTGAAGATGTGCCGTGAATAGTTCAATTGGAAGGGCTTGTGGACAAAAAATTTTAAGATAATAAACTCCAATTTCCTTTTTTGTAAGTAGATCTGGTTTTGGGAAATATAAAGAAAGATTTATAAAAAGCTGTTCAGAGATTGCATTTATAAGAAGTTTATTTGTTTTTGAATTTGCTAGAACAAAAGATTCAATTGCTTCAAAAAGATTGATTTCATATTCAAATGAAGTTCCATTTTGTTCAGAAGAAGGAGTCCTTATTAATTCTCCTGCAAAATCTATATTCTGTAAATCGTAAATTAATGTTTGTGGAACTGTAAAGAATTTATCTGTAACTAAAAGGAAAATCGAATCATCATCAAATTTATAAATATATAAAAGTTCAATCTTATCTTTTAATTTATCAGAAAAGAACTGGTAAAAAGGAAGGATGTCTGATGTACCTGCCTGAAAAGAATAAAGATTATTTTTTTCTTTTATTGTTCCATCCCAAAAATCCTTTGTGGAATATGACTGACAGATTGATTTTCCGTCAAAGCCAAAAGATTTTGTTATGCAGTAAGAATTATCTTTTAGTTGTAAATAAGAGCAAAGAGAAAAATTATATTTTTGTATGAATTCAAAAAAATCCAATTTGTCATATTGCGAAGCCATCATAGACTTTTTTAACAATCCGACAGAATTGGATTTTTTCTGAATTATTGGTTTATCCTGAGCGGGTAGTGAATGTTGCTCTTGAGGAGCTTCAAACCCGCTTTTGGATAATTTGTCTAACAATCCCATTAAGATAATCCCAGTTCAGAGAATAATTTTTTATATGTAGTAAATTCGTCTGACTTAGCAAACTCAACAATTTTTTCTTCAGGAAGATTTTCGAGCAGCTGATCCATATAAAGAAGAACAGATTTTATATCCTTCTTTAATTCTGCATTTTCATCAACACTTTCTTCAGGCTGTTTTTCTTCAGTTGTAAGATAATCAATGTTGCTGTCTGTAAGTTCGTTGTTGTCATCTTCGTGAGTAACAAAATCATTTTCGATATCGGCAATTGGAGCTGTTTCGATTACAGGTTCTTCAACGAATGTTTCGTCTGCAATTACAGGTTCTTCTTCAACTACCGGTTCATCAACAATTGTTTCTTCTTCAATTACAGGTTCTTCAACTACTGTTTCTTCTACAACAGGTTCTTCTTCCTGTACTTCAACTTCAGCTTCTGCAGGAGCTTCTTCTTCGATTGTTACTTCTTCTTCAACAGGAGCTTCTTCAGCTTCCGGTTCAGAAGTAATATTGTTAATTTCAGAAATCTCAGGCTGATCAAAAAGATTATCAACTGTAGAGAAGTTTTCATCTTCAATTGTGAAATCTTCTTGTTTTTCTTCTTCCGGAGTTTCTTCAATAATAAAGTCGTCTTTTGCTTCTTCAGTTTCTTCAGTTTCTTCTATGGTGAAATCTTCTGCTTCAGAAGTATCTTCAACTACCGGAGTCTGATCTTCAATTTCCTCTACAACACCTTCATCAGTATGTTCATCTGTTGTGTCCTGTACAGAATCCATAAAATCAGAAGATGAAGATTCAACAAGAATATCATCATCCTTAGAGATTTCAATTTCATCAGGAAGATCGTCTTCAAGAACTTCTTCATCAATTTCTATATCATCAAGATTTGGTTCAGAAAGGTTGTCGTCTGCAAAATCAAAATTGATGTCTTCTGATGTATCAGAAATAGCACCTAAAGCTTCTTCAGAAACTTCTTCACCAAATGTTTCATCTTCTAATTTCTCTTCTATAGTTGGTTCAGAAGGACTTTCTTCTACAACAGCTTCGTCAACAAATGTTTCTTCTTCAATTGCAGGCTCTTCTACAACAACAGGTTCTTCTGTTTCTTCTACAACAGGTTCTTCTGTTTCTTCTACAACAGGTTCTTCTGTAGTTGCTTCAAAGTTTGCTGTGTCATCTTCTGCAGAAGCTTCTTCAGTATTTTCGCTGAAGTCTGCTGTATTCAGGATATTAGAAAGTTCATCAGTTGAAAGGGCGATTGTATCATCACCATCATCACCAGAGAAGAAGCCTGTATCTTCTTTAGAATCTTCTTCGATAACCGGTTCTTCAACAGCAATTTCTTCAGAAATAATTCCCTGAGATTCTGCGGCTGGAGCAGGGGCAGGGGCTGCTTTCATTTCTTCAAGGTTGTTCTTAAGTGTATTAATTTCATTTTTGAGATTTGAAAGATCTGCAACAATCTGCTGTAAAAGTGAATTATCAACATTAGAAGTAGCAGGAGCAGGTTCCGGAGAAACAACTGCTTCAGAAACTTCTTCTGATTCGGTAACTTCTTCTGCGTTAGATTTAATTTCATTTACTACAGGAGCTGTATTCATGTTGCTGTCCCCTCCAACCGAAAGGTCATAATCAACAACAGTTTCTTTGTTCTTTTCGCCTTCAACATCCTGTGTTACCGGAGTTTCTTCGGCATCTGCGTCAATACCAAAGTCAGAAAGATCTACTTCTTCTGATTCAATATCATTTCCGAATGAAGAAATATCAACAGATTCTGTTTCAACTTCCGGCTGTGCAACTTCTTCTTCCTCTTCTGCAAAATCATCATCAAGTTCTGAATCCGAATCAATGTTTTCTTCTGTAGTAATTGTATCAGCAGAAGAATCAAAGCTTATATCCATATCAAGAGGTTTTTCATCTGTAATTGTTTCTTCTTTTTTAGGAGCTTCTTCTTCAATACCAAATTCGCTCATGTCGACAAAGTCATCAAGTGAAACTTCTTCAGAAGCAGAAGAATCAGGAGCGGCTGAATCTGCAGTAAATCCGTTGTTTCCAGATGCTGTTGAATCATCAGAGAAGCCTGAATCCATAAAATCATCAAGAGATATTTCTTCTTCGCCGCCTTCAGAACTTTCTTCAACTCCAAAGTCGTCGAGATTCATTTCTTCAATTGAGTCTTCTTCAGCAGCCTGGTCTTTTTCTTCTGCAACAGTTTCATCTACCGGAATTTCTTCTTCAAAAGCAGGCTCTTCTGTACCTGCTTCTTCAAATGTAAAGTCGTCTTCTGTTGATTCAGCTGTTTCTGCAACAGGTTCTTCAATAGAAACATCTTCAAAATTAGAGAGGTCAGCGTCGCTTACAGAGTTTTCTTCCAGAGAGTCAAAAGAAATATCATCGAGAGAGTTTTGGTCAGTTTCAGAATCGTTACTTATTTCGGTATTAAAATCAAGGTCATCATCTGTAATGTTATCAGCACTTGTTTCTTCAAGTTGAATACCATCTCCTGATGTAATATTCATAAGTTCGTCATCTGTAAGGGTAGTGTCATCTGACATAGAATCAAGGTTGATAGAGTCATCTTCCTTAAACATATCAGAAAAATCGCTATCATCTATATTATCTGTTTCTTCAAAATCAGGAAGGTCCAGTGAATCGGCAAAATTCAAATCGTCGCTTCCGCTTTCTTCATTTGTGTTTTTTACCCAAACTCCATAGCTATCGAGTTCGTTTGTATTCTCTGTAGAATCGCTCATGTAATTCCTCTCAATAATAAATTATCTTATATTATTATCGGTATAATTATACAATATAAATAGAAAATTTGAAACTTTATTTTTTATGAATTTAAAGATATTTAAAAATGCGGAGCAAAGGTTCGTGTTTTGTGGAGCGTCCTTTTCGTTTAGCGGAGCAAAACACGAACCCTCGCTCCGTATTTTTTATTTATTTTTCAAGATTTCTATAAATAACATTAGATAATTTGATTTTATCACACATTTTTGATTCAGAAAACTAAAATAAGCTGCCGATAATTTAGATATTATGAAACGTGCTAAGTATTTAACAGTTTTATTCGTTGGTACATTAGTTTATGTAATAATGTCTCTTGGTTTTGGCCAGAACAGCCTTCGATGCTATTCAAAAATGGAAGAGCAGAAAAGAATTGTAAGTAAACAGAAGGCAGAAATTCAAAGCATAAACACAGAACTTTCTCTTGAACTTTCGGCATTAAAAAACGATAAGGCTGTTATAGCAGCTTATGCACGTAAAATGGATTATGTTTCTGATGGAGAACAGCTTGTAAAAATTACTGGTCTTAAACCTTATCAGAATGCACTTTATGACACCGGCACAGTTGTAAGACACGAAGAACCTGATTATGTTTCTGAAAAATTATGCAAAATGTGCGGATTATGCGCTGCTTTACTGGTTCTTCTTTTAATGTTGATATTTGATTTCAAAAAAGGTTATCTTTCTTTTTCACGTCAGAAAAAAGAATTTGTAACAGGTATTCCTGTATACAACCTTCCTCAGGTATAATTAAGATAATTAGTTAAGATTTTCTCTTCCAGACAACATCCAGTGTGCCGCTTGCTGCAACACCGTCATTTAATATTAAAGTTGATTTTGTGCCCGAAAGGGTATCGTCATCATTGATATTGAAAATCCATTTGATTGGCTTTGCGTTTACAGCTTCTTTTAATGCAATTTCGCGGGGAAGTTCCGGGAAAAAGGATGCATTTGCTTTTCCGTTTTGTGTAATTACGATATTTTGAGAAGAACCTTCTGCCTGAATTTCAACAGTAATATTCATCGAAGAACCGTTTTTGAAAATAACAAAACCTCTTCCACCACGCATTATTACAATTTTATCGATAGTATCTTCGCCGCCCCAGGTACCTGAAAGGAATTCTGTTGATTGAATTTTAGCTGTCGGTTTAGATGGAGATGCGGAGCCTATAACTGCCTGCGAAGAAAGTCCGCTTCCGGAAAGCAATGTGCTTATTGTTTCCTGCAGGCTTGATTTTGGCTCCATGAGGATTTTATAAAATGAATCATATTCTTTAGCTTCTGAAAGGGTAGTCTTTTTTGCACTATCATAAATAGTTATTGTAGATATCCATTTTGAGGTGTTTTCTTTTTTGGAAATAACTGCATAAAGGGAGATTTTTCCGTCTTCAAAATCAGAATCCTGGGGAGCAGTGGTCATTCTTATGCCAACGCGCTTATCGTTTACTGTGTATCCGTTTAATTCGCAAAGCTGGGTATAGTAAAGATCACTTGTCATTTTAGACATGTTATCATCTACACCTGTTGCAACAATTCCAAAATAATCTATCAAATATTTTGTTTGTGAAAATGCAGTTGTATGAAAAATGCAGATGAGTGCAAGGAATGTAAAAAGTTTTTTTACAGAGAAAATCGAATTGTTCCTGTCCGATATTCTTTTATAATTCATTTTACTCCTGATTAACCACGCAGTTTATTAGCAAACTCCCTTTGAATTTCTCGGTTAATATCGCGATTTTTAATAGTCTCACGTTTATCATACTGCTTTTTACCTTTGCAGATTCCAAGTGAAACTTTAACGCGCCCATCCTTTAAATAAACATCCAAAGGTATCAAAGTGTAACCTTTTTCTTCAACTTTTCTTGCAATTCTTTTTATTTCTTCTTTATGAAGTAAAAGTTTTTTAGGCCTGTCGGGATTATGATTAAAAATGGAAGAAAATGAATATTCTGAAATATGAAAGTTTTTAAGGAAAACTTCGCCATTGACAATTTCTGCGAATCCATCTGGATACGAAATGCTGCCATTTTTTACAGATTTTACTTCTGTTCCTTCGAGCTGAATTCCGCATTCATAAGAGTCTTCAATAAAATAATCAAAGCGTGCCTTTCTGTTTTCAGAAATAACTTTTCTTCCTTCCAGCATAATAATATATAATAAATCATAATGATTTTTAGGGCAAGACTGACATTAGCAAATACAGAAATCAATTTTATGTCTGATAAAGTATAAAAAAAACAGGCGCGAGGTTGTGGGGGGATTCAAAAACATCCTGAAGTGCGGCCGCATAGCGGCCATGTGTATAGTTACAAGGCACTTCAGCATGTAGGCGGTGAACCGCCGGTTTTGAATCCACACACAACCGGAAGCCAGTTTTTTCTATTTGATGAGATTAAAATTGATTTCTGCATTTCTGCAGAAGAATGTATCTCTTGTATGATAATCTATCTTATGATATTTTATATGTTAATGCGGGTGGTTTATGAATCGTCAATTATTTGAATATTCTTATGAACTTAAAAAACAGAATAAACGAAAAATACTTTCTATAATTGTTTACTTAGTTTTAATTTATTTTATTTTAAATATCATTTTTGCTTTTTTAATTTTCCCTGTAAAGCAGACTTCTAATTCTATGATTCCGGATTTCTCGGAAGGTTCAATTTCTTTCGTAACAAAAATCTGTCCTTCGTTAAAACGTGGCGATGTTGTAATTTTAAAAAACCGCACAAATACAGAAAGACCCTTTTATAAAAAACTCTGGCACAATGTAAGTTCCTTTTTTTCCGCACAACAATATGATTCTTATGTAAATGAAAAATATCCCGGAACAAACTATCAGTTAAGAAGAATAGTGGGCATGCCCGGTGATGAAATATATATGAAAGATTATGTTCTTTATATAAAGCCTGCAAATGAAAAACATTTTTTAACAGAATTTGAGCTTTCTGCTAAACCATATAATCTTACATTTTTGACTCCGCCTGCTCAATGGAATGGATCTGTAGGTGTAAAAGGTTCTTTTGAGCCAATTATTATTGGGTCTGATGAATATTTCGTTTTAGGTGATAATCGTATTTCAATTTCTGATTCACGCTTGTGGGGTCCAATTACAAAAGCAGAAATTCTTGGTAGAGTTATTCTAAGATATTTCCCTGTCAAATCACTTAAATTTTATTGATGATAAGCAAAGATATTTCTCTTTATATTCATATTCCTTTTTGTATTTCAAAATGTTCTTACTGTGATTTTTTTAGTATAGCATGTAAAGATTTTAAAAACGCAATTCCTCAAAAATATATAGATGCGCTTTGTAATGAAATTAATTACAGAATAAATAATTTAAAAGGCCTGAGAATAAAAACTGTTTACATAGGAGGAGGAACCCCAAGCCTTCTTTCACAGGCTCAGATAAAGCAGATTGTTGAAGTAATTAAAAAAGCCGGATTATCAAAAGAGTATGAGTTTACCTTTGAAATAAATCCCGATGATCTTTCAATGCCCTTGGTTGAATGTCTGAATGATTGCGGTGTAAATAGAATCTCCTGTGGTATTCAGTCTTTTTCTGAGCATGTATTAAAAAATGTACACAGGCGGGCCAGCTCTGAACAAAATTATAAATGCATTTCTTTTTTGAAAAATAATTTTAAGGGAATAATTTCTGCAGATTTAATTTGCGGTTTACCGGAAGAGACAGAGAAGACTCTTATTGCAGGTTTGGACTATCTCATAAAAAATAAAATCCCTCATATTTCGTTTTACTCATTGTGTGTTGAAGAAGAAACTCTTCTTGGTCATGATATTAATTGCGGTAAGCTTGAATATGATTTTGATAATTGTGACGAGCTTTGGATAAAAGGGCGAGATTATCTTTTGTCAAAAGGATATTTACAATATGAAGTTTCAAACTTTTGTCTTCCGGGCTATGAGTGCCTTCATAATATGGCTTACTGGACTCATAAAAATTATCTTGGCTGCGGTTCGGGTGCAACGGGAACAATAGAAAACCTGCGTTTTACAAATACAAAAAACATTGAAGAATATGAAAATTTCTGGCTGAATAATAGAAAGTCAGCTGATAAAATTCCTCAAACTGTCGAAAAAATTGAACAGAAAACATCGGAATTTGAGTTTTTTATGATGGGCTTAAGAACTTGCAGGGGGATTTGTCCTCAAGAATATAAACAATTCTTTAGAAAAGATATTCCTGAAAAAGTTCAAAAAAAGTTAGAAACAGAATGTAAAAAATCACCGGATGGATTTTATTATCTTGATAAAGATAGACTTTTGTTTTTGAATTCCTTTCTTGAAGATCTTCTTGATTTACTCGATTAGTTAGTTTTAAATAACAAAATCCTATACTTTAATAGGGGATAATTACTGTAAAGCTTGTGCCTTCATTTTTATTTGATTCAACTTGAATTTTCCAGCCATGAGTTTTAATAATATTGTCAACTACGCTCAATCCTATTCCCATACCTTCCTCACGTCTGGAATTTGTTCCCCGATAGAACATCTGGAAAATATTTTTTAAATCTTTCTGTTCAATTCCAATTCCCGTGTCGGATATTTTATAAATAACACTGCTGTCTTTAATATAGGAAGTAAGTGTAATAGTATCATTATCTTTTGTGTATCTGAGTGCATTGTTGAAAAGATTTTCAAAGACTCGTCGTGCCAGCATTTTATCAAAAGGAACAAGAACATCTTTTTCAAAATTAACATTTGTAATGATATTGCGTTTGAAAACTGCACCGGTTGTTTTTTCTTCCTGAATAATTTCGGTAATAAAATCTGTGATTGATTGAGTTTTCATTGTCTGGCGCAGTTCAATTGAATTCATTTTTGTATAATTAATCAGAGTGTCGATCATGTTTTCGAGTTGGCCTGATTTTTGGGTGATAAGTTCCATAGCATTTTTAATTTCATCAGGCTCAGAAATAACACCATCCGAAATTGCTTCTGTGTATCCTTTGATTACAGCAACAGGTGTTCTAAGGTCGTGGCTTATTCCCATAATAAATTTTGATTTTTGGTTCTGTGCTTCTACAAGAGATTCCCGCATTTTTTCAATACTTTCGGAAATAGAAGTAATTTCGTTTGCTTTTTCCGGATCAAATTCAATTTTAGAAGACAAATCTCCGCCGGCAATTGCCTTGGTTTCATCTACAATTGTTTTAATTGATTTATTTATTGTGGCAGAAAGCCTTACAATGATGATAATGCAGCTGGAGATTATTAAAATTATAAAAATGTAAAGGATTCTGAATAAAATTTTGTTTCGCGCAGGTGGACTTCTTTTTCGTGGAACACGTGTAATCATTGTTGAGTTAAGTGTTCGTGTTTTTAAAGTTGTAAACTGGTAGAAATATGAATCTGAGTTTGAACCCATAATTAAATAAAGCTCCCACTGTGAGACAATTGCATTCATAGGGAGTTCTTTCATGGAAGATGTTATAATTAGTCCTGAAAAATTATCTATAAGAGCTATTTCAACGTCGTGTGGAAGCAGCTGGACGTTTTTAATGAACAAATTAAAATCAGCTTCTGTCATGTTTGAAGAATCGAGTGCACGTACTTGTTCAGAACCTTCTAAGAGAAGTCTGTTTCTGGAGCGAAGATAACTGTTTATACTTAAAAATATAATACAGGCGCAGGGGATTGCCGTGATAAAAGTTGCAAGAAGATTGAGCTGATTTTTTAGTTTCATTGCGCCTTCTTTTTATTTATTGATAAGATCTTTATTAAATATATATCCTTTTCCAAATTCTGTCTTGATGTATTTTGCGTTAGAAGGATCTGTTTCAAGTTTTTTTCGTAATCTTTGAACATAAACTGCTACGGCTGTAATGTCACCATATTGAACTTTCCAGACATCATTAAATATTTTCTCTGGAGAAAGAACTGTTCCTGCATTTTTTACAAGATATTCAAGTACTTTGTATTCCTTTGTAGATAAAGGAATTTTTTCATTGCCTTTTTTAAGTACGCAGCTGTTCAGCAGGAGAGTGTATTCTCCAAAGTTGATAGAGTCTTCACCGGAGCCTTTAAGGATATCTTTTCTTCTAAGATGCGCCTGAACTCTTGCTACAAGTACTCCTGGAGAAAATGGCTTTGTAACAAATTCATCTGCGCCAAATTCAAGTCCGCTGATTATATCTTCGTCGGCGTCTCGGGCAGAAACAATCATAACCGGGATAGAGGCTTTGAACATTTCGCGGAATTTCTTCAAAAAATCAAATCCGCTCATGCCCGGAAGGTTAAGGTCAAGAATAAGCAGATCTGGTGTTATGCCGGAATTCAGTTTTTCAAGTGCATCTTCTGCATTATAAAAAGGTTCTGCCTTTATATCTGATTTTTCAAGATACATGCATACAAGCTTTGAAATAGACTCTTCATCTTCAATTATAAATACATAAGGCTTTTTTTCTTCCATCCCGCAACCTCTATATTCATTATAATAACAAAAATAAAAAATAAAATATACAAATTGTTATATAACGGTTTTTTAAGAAATAAAATATTTTTATATGTAAAAAAAATGCGGAGCGTAGGTTCGTGTTTTGTGGAGCGTCCTCTTCTTTTAGCGGAGCAAAACACGGTTCTACGCGTAAGCATTTTTTTTCTAATAAATTCATTTTTTTTCTTGAAATATAAAAAAATTCGTTTATAATTATAATATCTTTAAATATTTTAGGAATATTTTAAAGTTAATACTTGACGTAAAATCGTCATTATTGGAAAATTAAAAATGATAGATTTATTGCGGTTAGATGGGAAAATTTTTTGGGTGAATCCGCACATGATCGAAGCTATGGAAACGAATCCTGATTTAACATTAACAATGTTGTCGGGACGTAAAATCATTGTTCGTAATTCCCCCCAGGAAGTTATCCAGAAAATAATCGAATATCGCAGACAAATCGGAATCGATAAGCAAGAGGTCTTGTAATGGATATAGCTACAATAATTGGTATTGTTGGTGGTGCAGCCATGATCGTCATGTCTGTAATGACTTCCGGTGGTTCCCTCATGGGTATCATCGATGTTCCGTCTCTGGCCATGACCGTAGGTGGTTCTTACTTTGCTATGTTCATTGCTTCTCCGCTTAAAAAAGCTCTTGGACTTTTTAAGATTATGGGACGAGCCTTTAAGGTTCCTGATTTTGGTGAAAAGAATATTGTAGTAAATATGCAGGCCCTTTCTGAAAAAGCCCGTCGTGAAGGTATTCTTGCCCTTGAAGATGGTCTTGATGATCTTGATGATCCTTTTATGAAAACAGGCCTCCGCCTTGTAGTAGATGGTACTGACGGTAACATCATTCGTGCAATCATGGAAAATGAAATGAACCAGACAGAAGCCCGCCATATGGAATGGGTTGGTGTAGTAAACGTTTGGGCCGGTTTTGCTCCTGGTTTTGGTATGATGGGTACTGTAGTAGGTCTTATTGGTATGCTTCGTAACCTCGAAGATAAGTCTTCTCTTGGTCCTAACATGGCCGTTGCTTTGATTACAACACTTTACGGTTCCATGATGGCTAACTGGCTTATCGCTCCATTTGCGACAAAGCTTCTTGCTCATAACCAGCAGGAAATGCGTACAAAAGAAATGATTATAGAAGGTGTTCTTGCTATTCAAGCCGGTGAAAACCCACGTATTATGGCACAGAAACTTCTTACATATTTGGATCCTGCAACAAGAAAGGCTATCGAAGCCGATGTTCTTAAGGATTAATCAGGGAAAGTAGATGGGAAAGAAAGCTAAGGAACCAGAGAAACCGTCGACCGCGTGGCAAGGTACTTATGGTGACATGATTACATTAATGCTCTGCTTCTTCGTAATGTTGTATAACCCTTCTGAGGTTGACGTTACGCAGCTGGCTACTATTACCCAGAGCTTACAGATGCAGGAAACAGAATCTACATCTGGCGGTATGTCATTGTCTGCAGGTCGTCTTTCTGATTTAGGAAATAATATCAACTCTCTTCCTTCTCTGGAAAAAGGTAAATCGCTTGGTCTTGCAAAGAAAAAGGCTGTAAGTCTTTTTGCGCCGGATGTAAAGTCTAATAAGATTACAATTACAAGCGATGAGCGTGGTCTTGTTATTACACTTCTTTCCGATAACTTTTTTGAAGAAGGCAGTGCAGACTTAAATATAAATGAAACCCGCGAAACCTTACTCAGACTTTCTGAATTCTTCCGCTCTTCTGAAGTTTCAGACAGACGCTTTAGAATAGAAGGTCATACAGATAATACTCCTGTTGCAGCAGAATCAAAATTTCCAAGCAATTGGGAACTTTCTGCTACAAGAGCTGTTAATGTTCTTCATTATTTAGCCGATTATGGAGTAGACGAGAATAAATTTTCTGTAGCCGGATATTCCGATACAAGACCAAAATTCTCGAATGATACGGCCGAAGGTCGTGCCTATAATAGACGTGTAGATATTATTATTCTAGACGAAGGACATTTTTAATTATAAAATGGAGGGGAAAAATGGCTGATGAAGAAGATTTGAACCTTGATGACGGCGGTGCTGCTGCAGCTCCTGCCAAAAAGAAGGGTCTTGGAAACCTTTTTTCCGGTTTATTAAAGTGGATTATTATTGGTGTTGCTGCAGTTATTGTAATTGTTGTAGTAGTATTCGTTACAGTAAAAATTGTAAGCAAAAACAGTGCTAAAAACGCATATAATCCAAATGTCAGTGCAGAAGAATATCAGGGACAGCGCGAGCTTTACGACTGGTATAAGTCAATTGGTGTTATTCAGACAACTACCTGCGACGAAAACGCTGCTACTGTTCGAGTAAACGTATTCCTTGGCTATAAAAAAGATGATAAAGCAACTTCTACAGAAATTACAGCTCGTTCCGTAGAGCTTAAGGACTTTTTGCGCCGTTATTTCCGTGGAAAAACTGCTGCCGAGCTTAAAAACTCAAACAATGAAGAAAAATTAAAAATGGAAATTAGAAATGGAATTAATGATAAAGTTCTTTCCAGTTCTAAAATCCGAGATATAAGTTTTGATCAATTAGATGTAATTGAGCAGAACTAAATAAAAGGTGGATTGTGAATGAACGAGGTTCTGTCACAGGACGAGATTGACCAGTTATTAAATGCCATCAGTTCGGGCGATACCGATACCGATGAATTTAAGCCGGTTAATAGTACCCGCAAAATAAAAATTTACGACTTTAAGCGTCCTTCAAAATTCTCAAAGGAACAGCTTCGTACGGTCTCAAATATGCATGAGACCTTTGCGCGTTTAACAACAACAAGCTTGTCTGCACAGCTGCGTTCGCTTGTTCATGTACACGTTGCATCTGTAGATGAGCTTACATACGAGGAATTTATCCGTTCCATTCCAACTCCAACAACTCTTGCAATTATTAATATGGATCCGCTTAAGGGTTCTGCGGTTCTTGAAATTGACCCTGCAATTACCTTCTGTATGATTGACCGTCTTTTTGGTGGACGCGGTGCTACTTCAAGCAATAAAAACCGTGACCTTACAGATATCGAACAGGAAGTAATGGAAGGTGTAATTGTACGTATTCTTGCAAACATGCGCGAAGCCTGGACTCAGGTAATTGATTTGCGTCCGCGTTTTGCTCAGATTGAAACAAATCCGCAGTTTGCACAAATCGTACCACCAACAGAAATGGTCGTTTTAGTAACTCTCGACACAAAGGTTGGTGATGAAGAAGGAATGATGAACTTCTGTATTCCTTATCTTACAATTGAACCTATTGTATCAAAGCTTTCGACACAGTTCTGGTTCTCTTCTGTAAGAAGAAGTTCAACAACTCAGTACCTTGGAACAATCAAGGGACAGATTTCTTCTGTTGATATGGATATTGTGGCAGAAATTGGAACAATCAATCTGCCAATCAGAGATGTACTTTCACTGCGCTGTGGTGATGTTGTACGTCTTTCTAGTATAAAAGTGGGCGATCCGCTCACCCTTAGTGTAGGAAATAAGAAAAAGTTTTACTGTCAGCCTGGTGTTGTCGGTAAAAAAATGGCTGTACAGATAACAGGAAAGATCGAAGACGGCGATGATGCCGAAGAATTCGAAGAACTTTCTGTAGAAGGAGACGAATCGTATGAGTGATGGTGCTATCTCACAAGATGAAATTGATGCATTGCTTTCTGGCGTTGCAGTTGACGGATTAAATTCATCCGGACATGTAGGTAACGGACCGAGCTATCATATTGATATACCAACTCTTCAAAAATTGGCAGAAGATTTAAAGCCAAAGTTGGAAGAAAATATTAACAAATATACAGGAAATAATTTTGTTGTAGAAAATCCTGTTGTAGAACTTTCAAGCAGAGATAAAGTACTTGCTCGTCTTCCGGAAGTTGTAGTTGGAATTAATGCAGACTATAACGAAGGAATTAAGGGTAGTCATCTTTACATTCTTTCAACAGATTTTTCTCTTAAACTTTTTGCTCTTGTAAATAATGAAGAAGCAACAGAAGTTGATGATATGGTTCTTTCTGTTGTTTCAGAAATTGTTGCAACTCATGTAAGTGCTCAGATAAATCAACTTGATTCAAAAATTCCTGGAATTACTTATGCAACTCCCGAAAGTGTAAACGAATCAAAAGCTATGATTATGTTCCCTCAGGGAGACTTTGTACTTACAAGCTATCCTCTTACTCTGGATGGAAAGGCTTATACACTCTGGGAATGTCTCAGCGGTGATGCTGCAGAAAAAATCTCTAATGCACTTGGTGGCGGTGCAGCTGCCGGTGGTGATGACTCTATGGCAAGCCTTGGAATGGATGCACTCAACGGCATGGGAATGGGTGCAGATCCTGCAGCTCAGCTTGGTATGGGCGCTGCCGCAATGGGTGGCACTGCTCCTATGGGCGGTATGCCTAACATGGCAATGGGCGCCGGAATGCAGCAGAACATGGGAATGCCAAACATGGGAATGGGAGCAATGCAGCAGAATATGAATATGGGAATGGGAGCAATGGGCGGTATGCAGATGCCTGCAAATATGGGCGTAAACATGGGAATGAATGTTCCAAATGTACAGTCTTTGCAGTTCCCAAATCTTGCTTCCGGAATGAACTCTGGCGAACAGGGAAATATCGGTCTTATCATGGATGTATTCATGGAAATGACCGTAGAACTTGGTCGTACAAAGCGTTCTATCAAAGATATCCTTGGAATGGGTGAAGGTACAATCATCGAGCTTGATAAACTTGCCGGTGAACCTGTAGACATTCTTGTAAATCATAAACAGATTGCCAAGGGAGAGGTTGTAGTTATCGATGAAAACTTCGGTGTTCGTGTAACTGAAATTCTTTCTCCTATGGAAAGGGTAAACGACTTAAACTAAAACCGATTTTTTAGGGTGGGGAAATTGGTAAAAAAAATATCTCTTTTGAGATTAAAATCTCTATTTATAATCTCAGTTTTTTTATTATTTAATAATTTTGCTTTCTCTCAAAATAATACTCAGAATGATAATTCATCTTCTGAACAAACAAGCGTCGCATCTTCATTAGAAAATGATGCAAATTATTTTTCTGATTCTCCAGCATCTGTAACAACAGGTTCCGCTAATTCAAATTACAAAGCTCCTTCAACTGCTGGAATGATCATTAAAATGCTTGTAGTCCTTGCTCTTGTTATTGCAGGTCTTTACGCAATTTTAAGATTCATAAAAAAGAAGAATAACAATGTTCAAAGCGATGATGATTTTATGCGTCGTGTTTCTTCATTGAATTTTGCACCAGGCAAATCTGTAGAAATAGTTACTCTTGTTGACCGTTGTTTTATGCTTGGTGTTACAGACAGTAATATAAATCTTATTGCAGAAATCACAGATAAAGAAATGATTTCGGCAATGAATTTAAACTTTGACAAAAAACAAAATACAAAAAAACCAATGAATTTTAATGATGTTCTTGAAATGTTTATGCCTGGATCGGCTCGTAACAGACAGAATATCTACAGTAATACAGAACGCGCAGTAGATAATCTTGCAAAAAATTCACAGGAAGAAGAAAACGGAGAAACAGAAAATCAAAATGAAGAATCTTAAAAAATCATTTTTTACATTTTTGTTTCTTCTCATAACGTTAACAGGCTTAAATGCTCAAAGTCAGCAGAATCAGAATTTTCCCTCAGGCTCTGCACAAGGCACAACTCAGATGAACGAAAATATTCGTCCTGTTCAGATTCCAAATGTAGCAATTCAAATTACAGAACCTCAAAGCGGCCAGGAAGTTGCTTTTTCTGTAAGACTCCTTCTGCTCTTAACAATCCTTACAATTGCTCCTAGCATTCTTTTGCTGGTAACCTGCTTCCTTCGTTTTTCAATTGTCCTTGATTTTATTAAAAGAGCCCTTTCTTTGCAGCAGGTTCCACCAACTGCAATCTTAAATGGAATTGCAGCCTTTATGACCCTCTTCGTAATGTGGCCAACCTTTACAACCATGTATAATAAATCTTTTAAACCTCTTTCTGATGGAGAAATTGGTTTGGAGCAGGCATATAAAGAAGCAGAAGCTCCTATTAGAGAGTTTATGCTTGTACAAATGTCAGACGATACTTCGTATATAAAAATGTTCATGAATATGTCGGGCCTTGAAAAACCAGAGACTCCGGCAGATGTACCAACTTACATTCTTGTTCCATCATATATTCTTCACGAGCTTACAGTTGCATTTAAAATAGGTGTCCTTTTGTATATTCCTTTTATTGTCATAGATATGGTTGTTGCAAGTATCCTCATGGCAATGGGTATGATGATGCTTCCTCCTGTTCAAATTTCCATGCCCTTCAAACTTATTCTTTTTGTTCTTGTAGACGGATGGGGACTGCTTACAAGTCAGTTGTTTGCTTCTGTAATCAGGTGATAAGGCGGAGATAAAATGAGTATTGGCGAAGTAATTTCATTAATGAGAGGCGCAGTTACACAGATTATCACAATCATTGCTCCAATTCTTGGACTTGCACTTATTGTTGGTCTGATTGTTGCAATCTTACAGGCTGTAACTTCTATTCAGGAACAGACCCTTACTTTTCTTCCAAAACTCATTGTAATTCTTTTAATGGTTGCTTTACTTGGTGGATTCATTTTCAGCAACTTAAGCGAATATACAATTGCCTTGTTTAATAGAATTCCGGATTTTGCAAAATAAAGGGGGATTTGGAAAGTGATAGATATTATTCTTTCTAGAGCTCCAATCTATCTTCTGATTTTTGCAAGATGTTTTGCACTTATTCTTACACTTCCGCTTTTTTCTACACGTGCTGTTTCCAGGGTTGCTAAAATTGCTTTTTCCGGTTATATGGCATATTTTCTTTTAGGAAGTGCAGATCTTTCTGCTTATAAAAACTTTCTTGGAACAGACGGTGCCTTTTCTCTTTATTTTGTAATGCTCATTGTTGGAGAAGCCTTTATAGGAATTATCATAGGATTTTACATTACCATAATCTTTTCTGCATTTAGTACCGCAGGTCAATTCACAGCTTTTCAAATGGGATTCAGTGCTGCAAGTACATATGATGCCGCTGCCCAGGTTGAAAATCCTCTTATGGGACAATTCTTTAATTTAGTTGCAATGCTTGTCTTTATGCAGACCCAATGGTTCCAGAGACTTTTTCTTGGGGGGCTTACTTCCAGTTTTAAAACTCTTACTGCAATCTCGGTTGCATCCTGTGAAAATACTCTTGTAACTTTTATGTTAAAAGGACTTTCAAAGCTTTTTGCAGATGCTCTTATAATTGCGCTTCCAATTATGGGAACTCTTATGCTTATAACAATCTGTACTGGTTTGCTTTCAAAAGCCGCCCCGCAGATGAACCTTCTGTCAGAAGGATTTCCTATTATGATCTTAACTGCATTCCTGCTTATTATGTTTATGCTTCCGTCTATCATAGACTTTTTTATCCGTTCTTTTGCAGGCGGCTTCAAGGCATTAGAGGATTTATTTATTGGAATAGGAGGGCAGGTAAAGTAGTTGGCTGCAGAAGACGAAGGCAGAACAGAAGAACCGTCGGAACACAGGCTTGAACAGGCACGCAAAGAAGGTCGTGTTGCTAAAAGTCAGGATATTGCGAGTGCATTAATTCTTCTTCTTGGAGTTATAGTTCTCATTTTTTTGGGTAAATGGTTGCTGACTCAATGTATCTATATTTTCCGTTTTTATTTTTCACGTGTTCATGCACCAGATGTAACAGATGCTAACTTAATGTCTGCTTTTCTTGTGAACTATCTTAGAATGCTTGCACCGGTTGCGATTGTTGCTCTTGTAGCTGCAATTGTTTCAAATATCATTCAGAACAAAGGATTTATTTTTTCTACAAAACCGCTTGAACCAAACTTCAGCAAAATTACTCCAAAGTTTGGTGAATATTTTAGAAAGACAATTTTTTCGGGCAAAGGCCTTTTTAATATTGCAAAATCATTTATAAAAGTTTTTATAATTATCATAGTTGGATATCTTACAATTAAAAGAAATATCTTTACTCTGATTGAAATTGTAAGTAATGGACAGATTCTTTCGGCAATAGGAAAGATTGCTTCAATAGCTTCTCAGATTCTTATAATTGTTGCAATTTTATTTTTATTACTTTCTATTCCTGATTATTTTGTACAGCGTCGTGAACATCGCGAAAGTATGAAAATGACAAAGCAGGAAGTTAAACAGGAATATAAAGAATTGGAAGGAGATCCTGAAGTAAAGGGAAGACTTATGCAGATGCAGCGTCAACTCCTTTCACAAAATATTCCAAAAGCCGTAAAAGAAGCTGATGTTGTTATTACAAACCCTACTCATTTTGCAGTAGTTTTAAAGTTTGAAGAAGATAAAGATGAAGCACCTGTTGTTACTGCAAAAGGTCAGGATGAAACTGCCTTGTATATAAAACAGTTAGCAAGAGATAACGACATTCCTATAAGAGAAGACAGGCCACTTGCGCGTGGACTATATACAGATGTACAAATTGGTGCTATAATACCTAGTGGATATATTGGCATTATTGCCGAAGTATATTCACATTTAGATAAGTTTCGTAGTAAACAAAGATAGTAGATTGCTGGGTGGGGACTAATGGCAAACGAAGGTCGAGGAAGAGTAATAAATTTTATACAGCATAATTATGTTGCTGTAGCTATTGTTCTTGTTATTTTTCTCCTTTTTATTCCTATTCCAAAATTTCTCATAGATTTGTGCATGATTTTGAATCTTGCATTCTCAATCATAATCATGCTTGCAGTTCTTACTACGCCTCGTGCTTCTGACTTCCAGACTTTCCCAAGAATTATTCTTATACAAACAATGTTTGGTTTGGGAATAAATATTTCTTCTACAAGACTTATTCTTAGTGCTAAGACTGTTGCAAATGGGGTCTCAAGTGAACAAAGTGCAATGGTCCAGGCCTTTGCAAATATTGTAGCAGGAAATAATATAGTAATTGGTTTTGTTATCTTTATAATTTTAATTGTCGTTCAGATTCTCGTTGTAACAAAAGGTGCTGGTCGAGTTTCTGAAGTTGCTGCCCGATTCTCTTTGGACTCTATGAGTCAGAAATTTTTTGATGTTGATAACCGTCTTAACAGCGGCATGATTTCTGATGAAGAAGCAATGCGCCTTAAAGATTCAATCCGTAAAGAAATAGATTTTTATTCTAACATGGACGGTTCGTCAAAGTTTGTTTCTGGTAATGTAAAAGCAGGTATCTTTATTACAGTTGTAAATATGCTTGGTGGCGTTATTGTAGGACGACTCAATAACGGATTAAACATGACGGAAGCATTTAAAACTTATTCTATTTTAACGATTGGTGACGGTTTAATGTCACAGCTTCCTTCTATCATCATCTCTTTTGCAACTGGTTTGCTCGTTACCGGTACAAAATCTGATGAAGAGCTTGGTGAACAGATTAAGAGTGATTTTACACGAGACGGTTACACTTATGTAATTGTTGGTGTTATTCTTATTATAACCGGACTTGCTTTAAGGGCAGGTACACAATTTTTGCTTCTACCAATTGGTGGTATATTTATTTTTATTGGTTACCGTATGACCCAGAAGCAGACCAAAGAAAAACAGATACAAAAACAAAAAGAAGAACAGGCAAAAAGTTCAAATCAACAGGGTTCTGCTTCTCCTGATCAGGATAAAATTGCCCTTATTGATAATCTTTCTCTTGAACTTGGATACGCTCTTATACCGCTTGTTAATAAAGAAAAAGGTGCAGAACTTCTGGAAAGAATTACCCGCATTCGAAACGAAGCAAAACTAGATATGGGATTTGTAATTCCAAAAATCCATATTCAGGATAATATGACCCTTCCTCCGAATGAATATAGTTTTAAGATTAAAGGTATAGAAGCTGGTCACGCAGAAATCAGGCTTGGCTATTATATGTGTATGGATACTGGTTCTGTAATACATCAGCTCAAGGGTGAAAAAACAAAAGATCCGACTTTTGGTATGGATGCAATCTGGCTGCCGGAAGATCAGCGCCAGGAAGCAGAAGAAGCCGGATATGTTGTAGTAGATCCTCCAACAATTATTGCAACTCATATTACAGAATTAATCAGGGCAAATGCAGCAAAGATGCTTGGACGTCAGGAAGTATCTTCAATCATCGAAACTGTAAAAGACAAGAATCCTGTTCTTGTAAAAGAAGTTATGGAAACTGCCCAGTTTACTTACGGACAGATTCAAAAAGTTTTACAAAATCTTCTGGAAGAAAATGTTTCTATACGAGACATTGTTACAATTCTGGAAACTCTTGCAAATTACGCTGCAATTTCAAAAGATCCTCGTGATCTCACAGAAAAAGTTCGCGAAGCGCTTGGACTTCAAATTTGTTTACAATACGCTGATTCAGCAGATCATAAACTAAGAGTAATTCAACTTTCCGAAGGCTTTACATCATTACTTCAAACTAATGCCGTCTTCCCACCCGACGGTTCTAAACCACAGGTAGCACTTGATCCTGTGGATAGAAGAAAATGGATTGGAGCTGTAAGTGCGTGTCTTGCTCGTGTTACCGAAAAAGGATACCAGCCGATTATTCTTTGTACACAGGCCGTACGTCCGCTTGTAAAATCTTCAACAGAGCGGGAAATGCCGGGAATTGTTGTACTTTCTGATATGGAAGTTATGGCCGCTGGTAGAAATGTGTTGATTGAAGTTATTGATAAAATTGATGATAAAGATGAGGTTATATAAAAAATGTCGTTAGAAAGCGGAACTCTTCTAACAATTGAAGGTGCAACTCTGGCAGAATGTAAGCGAAAGCTTCAGGATAAATATGGCGATGATTACGAAATCAAAAATCGGGAATCCATATTTAAATCTTGTGGTTTTTTAGGACTTAAGCAAAAGGAAGTCCAGGTTGTTACATATGTAATTAATCATAAACGTGCATATGACAATTATTCATCTACAATTCGTGAACGAGAATCTGAAGAAGAACAGTTAGAAAAAAACAGACAGGCAATTCTTCAGGCACAAAATGCAACATTAATTAATGGAGCTATAACTTCTCTTGCCAATAAAATGGAAGAGATGAATAAGCAGATAAATTCAATTAATTCAAACATCAACTCTGCAACTGGTGAAGTTCACGAAACTATAAGACGTATTGAAGACCTTCTCGAACAGAATGAATTTACCATGTCTTATATTAGAATGATAGAAGAAAAAATCCGTGCTCAATTTTCTCTTGATGAGCTTGATGATTTTAATCTTGTTGAACGTTATGTCGTAGACTGGATTGGAGAATCAATTCAGATTTCTCAGGAAAAGCCATTCAGACCGCCACATGTAGTTATTATAATTGGACCAACAGGGGTTGGAAAAACTACAACCCTTGCAAAACTTGCGGCAAACACAATTCTTGATGCAAAGAATAAAAATATCCCTCGTCCAAAGCTTTGCATTTTTACAATTGACTCTATGCGTGTGGGAGCTCTTGAGCAGCTTGAACGTTACGGAGAGGCAATGGATCAGAAAGTCCTTAAAGCCGAAACCGCAGAAGATGTAAAAGAAATCTACGAAGAATATAAAGAACACACAGATTACATTTTTGTAGATACAGGCGGTTACAGTCCAAACGATGCAACACATATCGGCATGATGAAAAATGTTTTGGATGTAAATATGAATCCTGATGTTTATCTTTCTGTTTCGGCATCTACAAAGGCAAGTGACTTACAAACAATTTTCAGAAATTATGAGCCTCTTGGTTATGAATCTGTAATCGTAACTAAGTGCGATGAATCAAAACAATTTGGAAATATCATCAGTGTTTTATGGGATAGAAGAAAAACAATTTCGTATATTACGGATGGTCAGCGTGTACCTAGAAATATCCGCAAAGCAAGTATTGTTGATATTCTTCTAAATCTTAACGGCTTTAATATTGATAGAGTTCATATAGAAAATAAATTTGGAGAACAGTAATTATGGAAGAACAGGCAGAAGAATTAAGGGAATTGATGAAAGACGACGTGGCAGCTCCTGCAGATAATTCAATTGAAAATCAGGGTGTGGTAAAAAGTCCACAGGTAAAGAAAGATCACAATACCCGCATTATCGCTATTACAAGTGGAAAGGGTGGTGTTGGAAAAACTAACTTTGCCGTTAATATGGCAATTGCCTATGCCCAGCTTGGAAAAAAAGTTATCCTGATTGATGGGGATCTGGGAATGGCAAACGTAAACGTTCTTCTTAATATTGTTCCTCAGTACAACATGATGCATGTCATCAACAAAAAGAAGACAATGAAAGAAATTGTAATGGACACCGAGTTTGGAATTAAGTTTATTGCAGGTGCCAACGGATTTTCTAAAATTGCAAATCTTAGTGTTGATGAACTTGATTATTTTGCAAATCAGTTTGCTTCGCTTGGAAACGCAGATATTATTATCATAGATACAGGTGCCGGTATTGCAAACAATGTTCTCCAGTTTGTAGCAGCCGCAGATGAAGTATTTGTTGTAACAACTCCGGAGCCTACTGCAATTACAGATGCTTACGGAATTATTAAAATCATCACAACAGAAATTGTAGACCACAATGTTGATATTAAACTCATTGTAAACCGTGTTCATTCTGCAGATGAAGGTAAACGTATTTCTGAACGAATAATTACAATTGTTGGTCAGTTCCTTGGATATAAGGTTGAGTATCTTGGCTTTGTTTACGAAGACCCTGTTGTACAGGCAAGCGTAATCCGCCAGAAGCCTTTTATTGTTGTAAATCCAACTTCAAAACCTGCAGTTTGTCTTAAACATATTGTAGGAAAAATTGAAAAAACTGAACCTGAATACAATGAGGGTGTTTCAAGCTTCATTAAGAAGTTCCTGGGCAAAAAGTCGAAATATTAAAAAAAACTGTATTTTTTTGACAATATAGTGTATAATTGTATAAATAGTTTAAATGGGAGGTAAAATGAAAAACATAAAGTCAGTTGCTATTTGTGCCGCAGCCGGTTTCGTTTTATCTCTTATATCAGGTTTCTTTTCAAAATCAGGTTTTGGTCATATCATTTTAATGGCATTAATTTTTGCCGTTGTATTTGGTCTTTTAGGATTTGGCATTTCAATTGTTTTTGATAAATTCCTTAATGTAGAAACTGCTTCTAACGAAAGTCAGGATACTTCGGCTTCAGAAGGTTTTGTCCCGTCCTCTGAAAAAAGAAATCTTGGTCAAAATGTTGATATTGTAATTCAGGATGAACCTCTTGAACCAAGTTCAAATCCTAACCGTTATGATGTTGGTGAAAACCATCAGATGTTAAATGAATCTGATTATAATTCTTCCGGAACTTCGGAAGAAGCTTCCCCGGAAAAGATTGTTCCAAAAGATGAATTCGTTCCAATCAGAAATCTTGAAACAGTAAGTAATTTTTCTGGTAATGAATCCGAGACTCCAAAAGAAGCAGAAGTTAGACGTGAAGCAATTGTCCAGCAGCAAAAAGAAAAAGGTGCTGAGCTTGACGTATTGCCGGATATGTCTGATTTTAAAATAAAATCAGATTCTCCAAATTCAGACGATGATACAGTTATTGTTTCTGATTCTGATGAAGCAAGTTTTGTTCAAAGTGCAACTAATTATACCAGTTCAGATGTTGGTAGTGGTGAAATAAAGGATGCATCGCTTATGGCGAAGGCAATTAGTTCAATATTATCAGAAGAAACGTAAAAGGATGAAAGATTATGCCGATTAACGACGAACAGGAAGAAGACGATCTTTGGAATGAATACAAAAAAACAAAATCTCCTGCAATACGAGACAAGTTCATACGTCAGTATATGCCTCTGGTAAAATATGTTGCCGGCAAAGTTGCAGTAGGCATGCCTAACAGCGTTGAGTTTGATGACCTTGTTGGTTACGGTCAGTTTGGTCTGCTCGATGCCATTAGCAAATATGATACTTCTAAGAACGTAAAGTTCAAAACTTATGCTGTTACTCGTATTCGTGGTGCGATTTTTGACGAGCTCAGACAAATGGATTGGGTTCCTCGTTCTGTAAGACAAAAGTCTCGAGAAATAGAAGATGCAATTGTTTCTCTTGAGTCACGTCTTGGTCGTCCGGCCAGCGATGCAGAAATTGCAGAATCCTTAAATATGACAGAAGAAGAATACCACCGCACAATTATGAAGGTTTCGGGTACAAGTATTCTTTCTCTTAATGATGTATGGTACGCAGGAGATGATAATGATAACATGTCTATCGGAAACAATATTGAATCTCCTGCAAGTTTAAATCCTGATGTAATTGCAGAACGGGAAGAAATCCGCAAAGTAATTGCCCAGGCAATCAGCGAATTACCTGAAAAAGAAAAAATGGTAATTGTACTTTACTATCATGAAGATTTAACTTTCAAAGAAATTGGTGAAGTTCTTGAAGTAAGTGAATCAAGAATTTCTCAGCTTCATACAAAAGCCAACTTGCGTCTGAGAGCAAAACTTACAAACCTCAGAAAGGGAATCATTTAAAAAGATGGTAACTCTTGATGTAGTTCGTGAAGAAATGCGAAAACGTCTCGAACGTGATAAGGAGCTTCATTCTGTAGAAGTTCATGCAGATACAATTGACGAAGCACTTCAGGATGCTGCAGTTCAGCTGGATGCAAAAGTTTCTTCCCTCCAGTATGAAATTATGGAAAGGGGAAGCGACGGATTTTTGGGCATGGGAAAAAAGCCCTGGAAGCTCCGCATTTATCAGGACCCATCAACAATCAAAAAAGTTCGAAAACTCGCTTCGGATGGACTTTTTGCAGAAGACGGTGCAGAAGAAGAAGAGATTATCAAAGACAGGGATGGTCTTTTTTACGTACATCATTTTTCATCAGACATCATGCTCAAGGTTATTCCTCCTGTTGGAAAAGGAGCACCTGTCGAATTCAAAGATGTCATGCAGGAAATCAACCGTCCTGATACTCTCGAAGTTGACGAATCTCTTGTTAAGAAATTTGTTAAACAGGGAACAGATAATGAATATTGCATAGTTGGTGCCTATAAGCATGTTCCTGCCGGAGACGTTCTTATTTCTGTAGAATGTACAAAGGACGAAATGAAGGCTTCTATTATTGTAACCCAGCCTGCTTTGAGTGGTGCCGAAGCTTCTCCAGATTCTATCAAGCGTGCTCTTAGTGCCCAGGGCGTTATTGAGCAGTGTTACGATGAAGCAAAAATTAACGAGTTTGTAGATAATCCTGTTTATAACATTCCTTTCGAAGTTGCAAGTGCAATTCTTCCTGTTGACGGAAAAGACGCATACCTCCTTTACAATTTTGAAACAGATCCTAAACGTCTTAAAGCAAAAGTTTCAGAAACAGGACAAATCAACTACAAGGAACTCAACCAGATTCAGAACGTTATTGCAGAACAGCCTCTTGCTACAAAAATGCAGCCGGAAAGAGGTAGGGGTGGTAAAACAATTTTTGGACGTTACCTGGAAGCCAAAAACGGAAAAGATATTCAGGTTCAGCTTGGAGCAAACGTACACTTTGACCGCGACGGCGTAACAATTAAAGCCTCTATTGACGGCGAAGTTATGCTTGTAAACGGAAAGATTACTGTAGAGCCAATCAAAGTTCTTGATGCAGTTAATGTTAAAACTGGTGATATTAAATTCGTTGGAACAGTTGTTATTAAAGGTTCTGTTGAAGAAGGCTACAAGGTTGAAGCTACAAATATTGAAGTTAACGGAATCGTCGATAAATCAATACTTGAAGCAACCGGAAACATTATTGTCCGTCAGGGTGTATTTGGAAAGGGCGAAGGATTTATCAGGGCTGGAAAATCTTTGTGGGCTAAGTTCATAAATGATACAACTGTAGAAGTAGAAGAAAACGTTATTGTTTCGGATTCAATTGTAAACTCAAATATTACTGCCATGAAGAATATTGTTCTTCGTGGTAAAAAGGCACAGATTATCGGTGGACATCTTTTGGCAACAGAGGAAATTTGTGCCCGCAAGGTTGGTTCTCCTGGTGGTGGTACAGAAACAATTCTTGAAGTTGGTATTGACCCAAGAGCTAAAAAGAGATTGCTTGAGCTGCAGAAAAACCAGACTGATTCTACCAGAGACTACGAAAACAACGAGCTTGATATTCAAAACCTTGAGCAGCAGAAAAAGCTTCGTAAAAAGCTCCCTCAGGAAAAGGAAGAAAAGCTTGCTGCCCTTAAGAATAAAAACAAGCAGATTGGCGAAGAGCTTCAGGAAATGACTAACGAGATTGACAAAATTCAGGCTCACTTGCGTGAACTTAAAGCTGTTGGAAAAGTTAAGGTTGAAGAAACAGTATATGCCGGTGTAAAGATTTATGTGCGTGATGTTCTTGACGAAGTTAAGATGGACACAAAACATGTAACATTCTACTACGACAAGAGTTTCAGCAAGCGTGGAGATTACGAGCCGCCTTCCTTAGTAGAGGAACAGCCTGATGGGTATACAGCCGATTGATTTACAGAATATGTATTCGCAGATGAACAATATTGCGCGTAGTGTCGGTGGTCAGCAGCAGCAGGCCCAGGTTGCGCAATCGGTTCAGCAGCAGAATCAAATTCAAAAAGATATTGAACAGTCGCAGAGAGTTCAGGAAACAAAAAACGACAAAGCAAATACAAACAATGTTAATCCGGAAGGACACAAGGGTGGCGCTGGAACATATCAGAATCCTAAAAAAAAGCAGAATGGTCAGAAAGAAAAAAAATCTGCTTTTGGAGTTTATGGAGATGTTAAATCTGGATATGTAGGCACCATCGTTGATATAACAAGATAAGTTTGTATAAGGAAAGTGAATCATAAATGATTTTTTTTGCAATTTCGATATTGATTATAAATTTTATATTGTGGGCTGTATTTTTAATTCGTTTTAAAAAATTATTTTCAACAGACCAGATAATTGAAAAAACAGAACAGCAGGTAAATCATTTTATAAAAGAAATTGATAAGGCAGCAGACCGGGATACTTTTCTTGCTAAAGAAACTTCAAAGCGACTTCAGAATATGCTTGATGATGCAGACAGAAAAATGGAACTTTTTCAGGAAGCAACAAATCGTCTGCGTGATATGATTGCCGAAGCAGACAGAATAAATAAAGGTCAAAAATATACTTTTAAAGCTGTTCCCGATCCGGATTCTGCATATGAAATAAGCATTAAAAATACAAAGCCGGAGCAGGGGAATCTTTTTGAAAATACAGATAACTATTCTACTTACTCAAAAATAAAATCAATTCAGAAGAATGAAACTGTTGTAACTCAGGATGGAGCTGCTTACCGCGAAATCCCATTAATAATTACAAAAGTCCTTGATGATCAGCCGCATAAACTTACAGAAGAAGAAAAAAAGAAAAAGCTTCCTGAGCTTGTAAGAAAAATGTTTAAGGATGGTGCATCGACCGAAGAAATTGCTGCAAATTTAAACTGTTCAATTACCGAAGTTCAGTTTATAATAGATATGTGTGTTTAATGTGTAAGGCCGCTGGCGGCCGTTGTTAAATAGCAAACCGTTAAAAAAATTGCGAAAGCAATTTTTAGGTGTGTAAGCCCGCTGGCGGGCGGTGTTAAATAGCAAACCGTTAAAAAAATTGCGAAAGCAATTTTTAGGTGTGTAAGGCCGCTGGCGGCCGTTGTTTAATAGCAAACCGTTAAAAAAATTGCGAAAGCAATTTTTAGGTTTACCATATAGAAAAAAAAGGAGTTCTTATGGAAATTAAAAAACAAAAATGGGGAATTTTATCGGACGGAACTAAAGTTCATCTTTATACAGTTTCAAACGGCAATATGTCTTTTTCTTGTACAGATTACGGATGTACAATTACAAGTATTGTATTAAAGGGCAGCGACGGCAAAAAAACAGATGTCCTTTTAGGCTATTCTACCTTTGACGGCTTTGTTAATGGCAATCTTTTCTTTGGTGCCCTGGTAGGCCGCTTTGCAAACAGAATTGGAAAAGCTTCTTTTACAATTGGAAAGACAGAATATAAATTAGACAAAAACGATGGTCCAAATACTTTACACGGCGGCTACAAAGGCTGGCATAAAGAAATGTGGAAAGCAAAGACAATCAAAGAAAAAAATAAATACGGAATTATTTTTACCAGAACCTCTCCTGATGGAGAACAGGGCTTCCCTGGAAACTGCGAGGTTTCTGTAAGTTATCTTCTGGATGATAATAATAATCTTACCTGTTATTACACAGCAAGAACAGACAGGGCAACTCCTATTAACATTACAAATCATGCATATTTTAATCTTGCAGGCGGCGGAAATATTGGAAATCACCTCATGCAGATGAATTCTACCAAACGCCTTGAAGTAAATTCAAAATTAATTCCAACCGGAAAAATCCTTGACGTAAAAGGAACTCCTTTTGATTTTACAAAAGAAAAGAAAATCGGAAAGGATATAGAAAAAGTAGCTCCTGGTTATGACCACTGCTATGTTACCGAAATGTTCAATCCTGCAGATAAACAATGTGGTCTTCCTCTTGATGACACAGACTTAGTTGAATTCTGTACAGTTCGAGAACCTTCTACAGGTATTTCAATGTCTGTATTTACAAATATGGAAGGCTGTCAGTTCTACACAGGAAACTTTGTAAAAGGATTAGGCAAAAACGGACAGTTATACAAGGCACACGATGCTTTCTGTCTGGAAACCCAGTGCTTCCCGGATACACCAAACAAGGAAGAATGGCCAACCTGTATTTTACAGCCAGGTCAGGAAATGAAGGCAAAGACGATTTATTCTTTTGAAATAGACTAAATCATATAAAAAAATCTTTGTCGGCGGGCCCCAGCGACGGAAAAAAAAGCAAGGTATCCCCCGGCATCCGTGCTACAGCCGGCATAAATGCGGCTGTCCCACTGCCGGCCCCCCCTTACTATCTTTTTCCTGCGTCCCACTCGTCAAAGATTTTTTAATCTGTTCAAAAAGTTTCAAAATAATAAAGTAACATTCAATAAAAGTAAATAATTTTTCATTGTAAATTCTCTAATTTCGGAGTAAAATATTGTATTACTCTAAGGATACAATTATGTGAGGTATTGTAATGGATGTACAATTACAGGAACTGATTGATAAAATCAAGAAGGATGGCGTTACTGCTGCAGAAAAAGAGGCAGCAAAAATAATTGCCGATGCAGACAAAAAAGCAGCAACAATTATTAAAAACGCCGAAGAAGAGGCTGAGCAGATTAAAAAAGATGCAAAAGCCGAAACAGAACGAATGCAGAAGGCAAGCGACGAAGCAATTGTTCAAGCAGGACGCAACATGCTCATTTCTTTCAAGGATTCACTTGTTGCAGAATTGGACGGACTTATCCAGGCAGAAACAACAAAGGCTGTATCTAAAGATATCCTTGCTAAGCTTGTGCCGGAAACAGTAAAGATCTGGGCAAAAAACTCAGATGCTTCAGAACTTTCTGTTTTGTTAAGTGAAAAAGATTTAAAGGCTTTGGAGGGTTCTCTTACTTCTCAGCTCAAGGCCGAAATTAAAAAAGGATTGGAAATTAAGCCTGACAAGACTCTTACTGCCGGATTCAGAATCGGTGTTAAGAATGGTGCGGCTTTCTATGATTATTCTGCAGAAGCACTTTCAGATATGTTTGCTGCATATCTAAATCCAAAAGTTGCTGGTCTTATGAAGATTGCTGCAAA
This sequence comes from uncultured Treponema sp., assembly GCA_946535985.1. GTDB lineage: Bacteria > Spirochaetota > Spirochaetia > Treponematales > Treponemataceae > Treponema_D. Next base: position 38,318 of record CAMNDY010000015.1, read on the forward strand.
GGACGCAGAATAGTGGCATATTATTATCTGGTTTCACAGTTACCAAACATCTCTGCCGGCGAAAGCAAGTCAAACCTTCCCTTGAATACTCTTCAATTCCGTGAGGTTGCTTCGCGCTTTATTTCGCCAAAAGAAAAAGCTGTTTTGGAAGGACTTTCGCTTGTTCCTCCAAAAGAACTTAATAAAACTGGTTCAGCTTTTCTTGATGTATGGTACGAAAAAGAAAGAAACCTGCGATGTGCACTTGCACAGATTCGTGCTCAGAAAATGAAAAAGGATAGTGTGCCGCTTCCTCCAGGCTGTACAGCAGATATTATTTCTGCAGCCCGTACCGCTGTTGGAATGGATAGTCCTTTAAGTGCCGAGCAGTTTCTTTATGACTACAGGTTACGCCTGCTTGATGATTTGCGTCCATTAGACGCATTCTCTATTGATGCGGTGTACGCCTACGGCATCAGACTTATGCTTGTTGAACGCATGCGCAAGTTTGAAGTTGAAAATGGAAAGACATCTTATCATAAGATTTACGATACGATTCTAGATGGAGATAAATAATGACTGATACAAAAGCTAAAGTAGTCGGCATTAACGGAAACATGGTCACAATAGAATTCCAAGGCTCTGTTTCTATGAACGAAGTAGGCTACGTAAATGTTGACGGAAAGAAGCTCCGTGGTGAAGTTATCCGTATTCGTGGTAACAAAGCTCAGATGCAGATTTTCGAAATGACACAGGGAATCAAAGCCGGAGATAAGGTTGACTTAGTTGGAGACCTTCTTTGTGCAGAATTGGGACCTGGTCTTTTGGGACAGACCTTTGATGGTTTGCAGAATCCGCTTCCACTTGTTGCAGAAAAAGCCGGCTTCTTCCTTGAACGTGGTGTTTATGTTGATTCACTTCCACGTGACAAAAAATGGGAATGGACTCCTTGCGTAAAAGAAGGAGACAAGGTTCTTAGAGGTGATCCAATCGGATCTGTTCCTGAAGGACCTTTTACACATAAAATTCTTGTTCCATTTGATTTACTTGGAATGTACACTGTAAAGAAAGTTACTAAACCTGGCGAGTACACAATTGAAGATGTAGTTGCTGTAGTAACTGACGAAAAGGGAAAAGACCACAAACTTAAGATGGCATTCAAATGGCCTGTAAAACGTGCCGTAGACTGCTATGCAGAGCGTCTTGCTCCAAGTGAACCAATGGTAACTCAGGTTCGTCTTATCGATACTTTCTATCCTGTTTCTAAGGGTGGTACATATTGTATTCCTGGACCTTTCGGTGCCGGTAAAACAGTTCTTCAGCATACAACAAGCCGTAACGCCGACGTTGATATCGTAATCATCGCTGCCTGTGGTGAACGTGCCGGTGAAGTTGTAGAAACAATTAAAGAGTTCCCTGAACTTAAAGACCCACGTACAGGCCGTTCTTTGATGGAAAGAACAATCATCATTTGTAACACATCTTCTATGCCGGTTGCTTCCCGTGAAGCTTCGGTTTATACATCTGTTACACTTGCTGAATATTACCGTCAGATGGGCTTGCACGTATTACTGCTTGCAGACTCTACATCACGCTGGGCACAGGCTTTGCGAGAAATGTCTGGTCGTCTTGAAGAGATTCCTGGAGAAGAAGCATTCCCGGCTTACCTTGAATCTTACATTGCAGCCTTCTACGAGCGCGCTGGTATTGTACGCC
>CAMNDY010000016.1 GCA_946535985.1 uncultured Treponema sp.
TAGCACGTGGGTTCATCCAAGAACCGAATACGGCACCGATAGCACCCCACATCTGCTTTTTAGGATCCTGAGGGAAGTCTTCTCCCTTTTCCTTTTTGTACATTTTTTTGTAGTTAGCAACGATGTTCTTGAGTTCTTCTACATTCAACTCTGGGTCATCTTTAATACCACGCTTTGCCTTTTCCTTGTCAATGATTGCTTCAAACTTATCGTGGTCAACACCCATTGCAACGTCACCGTACATCTGAATAAAGCGGCGGTAAGCATCCCAAGCGAAACGTTCGTTACCAGTTTTCTTTGCAAGACCAATTACAGACTTGTCGTTAAGACCGAGGTTAAGGATTGTATCCATCATACCTGGCATAGAGATTGCAGCACCTGAACGTACTGATACGAGAAGTGGATCGTTTTCATCACCAAGCTTCTTGCCCATTGCCTTTTCGAGCTTAGCAAGATACTTGTCAACTTCTGCTTCCAAACCAGCTGGGTACTTGCGACCGAGCTTGTAGAATTCCTGACAAACATCTGTTGTGATTGTGAATCCAGGTGGAACTGGAAGACTTAAAGGTTTCTTTGCCATCTGAGCAAGGTTTGCACCTTTACCACCGAGTTCAGCGCGCATTGACTCATCGCCGTCAGCGTCGCCGTTACCAAAAAAGTAAACATACTTTGTTGCCATTGATTTTACTCCATATTTAAAAAAATATTTTCAAGTTAGTCTTTATATAATATAGATAAAAAAGAATAGCGTCAATTAGTGAAGAAGTGTGTCAAGAGGGCGGAGCCCCGCCCTACGCCTCAAAGCCTTCGGCTTTTCGTCTACCCCACCCAACGGGGGCTGCTCCCCCGTAACGCCCCGCAGCCTGTGTTAGTTTAAACTAACTGCATCATCAGGATCCCTGAGAAATAAATCCGGGGTCCCCGCGGTTCCTTGAGTTTTTCGTAAATGCTGCCGGAGCTTTTTGTTTTATATTCAGCAAGGAATTTTTTAAGACATTCAATTTCTTCTTCAAGAGCCGGCAGCGACTTCTGGTTATATTCTTTCTGGATTATAGAGAGTGCAAGCTTGTCCTGTGAGCGCGGCAAATATTTACCCTGCTTGTCGGCTTCGGAATCGCGCTTATAAAACTGGAACTTGCCCTTGTTTTGAACAATTCGTATGAGACCGGGAGGTACATTTTTTATTGCGTGTTTTTTTATTTTAAGTGCCTGCTCCAGTTCACCGATGCGGGATTTTTCACATATTCAGCCTCAAAAAAACTGCTAAAACCAACGTTTTTAGCCCCAAACAACCCATTTTTCCGTTATAACAAGGACTTTTCTTGAAAAATTACATAGAATTTTGTACTAAACACCATTTTTCTATGTAATTTCCAAGAATCATTGAATGAAGACATTATCTAATTGTGAACAAAAGGGCCACCAAGAAAATATTCACTATTATAAAGCATACAAATAATCATCTTAACTCTTGTAATGCTTCATATTGAGCATGATATATTCTTCATCAATCGTGCTTAGGATTTTATAATCAAAATTTCCAAACCAGTCATTAATATATCCTGCAAGTTTTTCTTCAATTAGAATCTAAATCCACCTGTCAGCATAATTCCCGGGCACAAGGCAAGATTTGATTTTTTATCATCATGAATAAACACAAGAGCACAGGATGGACCTCCTCCAAAATAAAAACCACTTCCCTTTGGTTTGAGAGTAAAAAGCACATCAACATTAAAAGCCGGATAGAATTCCCAGGATGCGCCAATCGTTCCATCTAATTCCACATAGTCCTGACCCCAGAATGCAGTGCCACCATGAAGTTCCGCTTCAAGATTCCATTTATAATTTTTTGGGCTATCCGGATTAAGACAATGAATATAAGAGAAATTCAAACCGGTGTAGGCAAACAGAAAAAACATACCAGCGTCAATTCCTGCAGAAATCAAATCACCATTAGAAATATTAAAATCGTAATTTAAATCAAATGTACCACCAGGAGCTATAGTCTGGAAATCAGAATCAGAAAATACAGGACCAGCAGCTACATTTACCCTCAAATTCATTTTTGCAAAAATAGAGTTACAACCAAATACAAACAAAAATACAATAGCAATTTTTTTCATCATAATTCATTTTTGGCAGATTTGTTTTTTGTTGTCAATGAAATATTTTTCAAAAAGCTGCAGATATTACCAAAGTAATATAATTATGATAAGATGGATTATGCGCTTCATCTCCTTGTTTTCAAAGCATATGCTTCTTGTTTACAGATGTATTTCTATTGCTGCAGAAGGAACTGTTAAAAACAGGATGCGCCTAATTTTCAAGGTTTTAGATGTAAGCGATCGTATTGGTTTTATGGCAACCTATGGTGGGTATGAAATAAAAAAATAGGCTTTTAAAAAACAAATATTCCTATCACCTATTTTTCATCCCTAAAATGAAAAAACGACAAAACCCCAATCGGTAAAAAATACAAACACCAAATTTCCAGGGCAATCACTCCACCACCGTGTGAAGAAGAACCGCTGCTTTTTGCAAAGACACCGGTCATTGGCATAATCAGGCAGCTTAAGAAAAATATGCCGTGGATTAGTAATAAATATTTAAGGACTTTGTCTTTTTTGTTTTGGGCATTAATTGTAAAACCAATAAAGAAAGTTGATAAAGCCATGATGGCATAACCAAGTAAATCTAAATTAAACATTAAGCCCAGATAACTATAGTTGAGTATTTTTGCAGCCTGAAGATTTAAGTTATCATGAATTACACTTGTGCATTGGGTAAAATAAACAATCATGATTAAGGTTGAATAAACGCCTGATAGAACCAGGGCTATTTTGCCGGCAACCTTTTTGTCTTCGCTGCACTCATTTTCAAAGGCGGCAATCATTATTACAAAACTTAATGACAAGAGGATGCATACAAAATAACTTCCAAAATTAAAGTCTATTGCCATAAAAATTGCAAACAACAAAACTGTTATTGCATTAATTATTGAACCTATCATTCCTAGTTTTTTGTTCATACAAGCAACTCCTCTGTACGTTATATTTTTCCTCATTGTCTCCATGTTTTTTTTATTGTATCATATTTTTATTAAAAAGGTATCAATATGGACGAAAGAAAAAACACCGCCACACAGATTCTGGGCATGCACCATGTTTCCATGAAATGTTCAGACAAGGTGCAGTTTGAAAAGGCTGTGGCATTTTATAAAGATATTCTCGGATTTTGCGAAGAAAGGCGCTGGGCAGAAGGTATGATGCTGAAAGCTGGAGCTAGCACTGATGACGGAGCTGCAACCTCCGCCCGTCTTGAAATCTTTTGCAACGGCGAAGGCATTCGGGAACTTGGTGCCATCCGGCATTTTGCACTTGAAACTAAAAATGTTGACGAGCTTACGGCAAAGGTAAAGGCTGCCGGTTACGAAGTTTTTATTGAACCAAAAGATATTACAATTGAAAGCCAGCCGCCTTTCCATGCACGAATGGCATTTTTTTACGGGCCTCTTGGAGAACAGGTGGAGCTGTTTAATCCGGAGCCGGCATCCACACCATACAACATCCAGGTTCTCCGCGCCTCAGAAGAATGGCAGAGGGCCGGTGCCTACTCTGTCCGCGTAGAAGGAATGAACCGTCAGCATCACATTCCCCTGAGGGATGAATTTGATGAACATGACTGCGACGGAACAAAATATATTGTCTTCCTGGATGACGGCTACCCTGTTGCAACCTGCCGCTTTTATGAAAATGCTTCAACGAACGGGCAGGCAAACCTCACCGTCACACTTGGCCGCGTTGTAGTCCTCCCACAATACCGGGGTCTTGGCCTTGGCAAAAAGGTTGTAACAGAAGCAGAAGTCTGGGCAAAGGAACTGGGCTACAAACAAATAGACATCGACAGCCGAGTAGAAGCAATTCATTTTTACGAAAAGCTTGGCTACCAGCACGCCACCGGCAACGACGACATAATCAAAAGCGGCAGCTTTGAATGCGTACAGATGTACAAGGAGATTTAAGAATGATAATCAGAATTGCAAAACCGGAAGACATTCCTGCCCTGCGCAAGCTTTATCTTGAACTCGAAAAAGACGGCGTACGATACCAGCCGGAGCATTTTGTAATCGGCACCAGAACAGACGAATTTTTCCAGACAATTTTTGACAGCCCGACGCAGGACATTCTTGTTGCAGAAGACAACAGCCAAGTCATAGGCTTTGTCCACGTAATGATTATTCCTCAAAAAAAAGTGAGCTGCCTCAAACCACAGACCACAGTTTATATGCAGGACTTATGTGTTAGTCCCAACAAACGAAACGGCGGAATAGGCACCAAGCTCGTCCGCGAAGCCAAAGCCTACGGTAAAGCACATGGCGCAGATTTTATACGCACACAAGTTTTCCCGGGAAACGTAGACGGCATGCGTTTTTATGAGCGCAACGGCTTTTGCGAAATGATGAAGACAATCGAATGCCAGACTCTGGATTAATTTTTGACTAAAGGAGCACCACAATGGATTTAATAGTAATAATAGGCAGCGGCGCGGTTGGCAAAATGACTGTCGGTCAGGAGCTCATGAAAATCACAGACTTCCGGCTTTTTCACAATCACATGATGATAGAGCCCGTAATCCAGATTTTCGGGAAGTTTGACGGCCAGGTTGTAAGCAAGCTGCGCGAAGATATTTTTGAAGCCTTTATGAAGACAAACTATCAGGGAATGATTTTTACTTTTATGTGGGCTTTTGACATGCAGTCGGACTGGGACTACATCAAAACCGTCACAGACAAATTTGAAGCTACCGGCGGCACCGTTTATTACGTAGAACTTGTTGCCGATCAGAAGGTTCGCCTTGAACGAAACAAAACAGAAAATCGTCTGACCCACAAAGCTTCCAAACGAGACCTACAGGTTTCTGATGCCCGTATAATCCGGGAAGAAACAAAGTACCGTCTTGTTAGTAATCCGGGCGAGCTGACTTTTAAAAACTACATCAAAATTGACAACACAAAGCTTCCACCCGACGAAGCTGCCCACATGATAAAAGAACACTTCAACTTACCTGGGCCAAGCCACGCCGAAATGATGAACCGCGCAAAGCTTGAAGAAGTGCGAGATGACGAACTACCACAGTTGAACCAGATGCAAAAAGACGCTGGGGTTCCAGTTTCAGAAAACAAATATTACTTCATAGTAAAAGACGGAGCACGCGTTGGGGCAATCTCCTTAAGCAGCAGCGACAACCAGCTTTTTCTTCTTCCGCAATACCAGAATCAGGGAATTGAAGAGGTGGCACAGGAGCAGGCAAAAAAGTTTGAGACAAACTAGCAATCACAAAGCTTTCTTAAAAATGTAGGTCATATAGTCTTCATCTTCGCTGCTAAAAGGCTCATAGACATCCTTGTCAACAAGTTCATAACCGTGGTCTGTGTACCATTCCCAGGTGCATTCACAGTCGGTCCATAGATAAAGATTTTTATAACCCTGCCCCTTGAAACGCCTGCAAAGCTCATTCAAAAGCTTAGAGCCCGAACCTTTTTTGCGGCTTACGTAAAGTGTAAGTTTGATGTCATCATCCTTCATCATGGCAAAGGTTTTCTGGTCCATGAGCTCAATGTATATCCGGCTCATTTGTGATGCCCTGAGCCAGTCGGCCGGGAACTTTTTACTTTCAACATCAAACCATTCCTGGGCTCTGCAAACATCACCTTTTCGGGCAAAAAAGGCCATGGCACAAAATTCCTCTTTCCCAGTCTGCTCATTGCTTTCCAATAATTCATAATGCAAATCGTTGTCAAACAGATTATTGCGCATTATGTATTCTACGTTAAAGCGTTTAAAAGTTTCATCACCAAGATGCGGACACCACAAGGGAGTCACAACGTCCAGGACAAGAGGAATATTTTTCATTTCGAAAGGAAGGATTTTCATAACACTCATTTTTTCTTTAGAAGTACAATTATAGTTTTGCGCACAGGCACTGCAGCATCCCCCACAGGAAGGATGCCGACCATTGCGCCTGGCCTTAATGATAGACCAAAGCGCCAGAGAAACAAGAACAATGAGAATTACAGAAATTATTATTGTTCCGAACATAATTAGCCTAAGTTATGGCTGATATGTTTTTTATTCTTCTGACCACCAGCCAAGAGTATTGTTCAAGGAATCTGGCAATCCCTTTATTTCACCCTTAAATTCTACAGCATTGTAATCACCGGAAAACTCTTTCCATACATGTAAAACGAGACCTTCTTTTGTTTTAATTACATACTCCATACCTTCGCCATAACTTCGCATCGAATCTTCGGTAAGATAATAGTAATCAACAGAAGTGATTGTATATTTCAAGGTCTTTGTTGTTGATTCTACGCTATAACCATTAAGCAAATCTGAATAATCCGCTTTAGCTACCTTCCAGTCAAAGTTGAATTCTGCTGTCTTCTTGTCTAAATCAAAAATCAACACAAACTTACTTTGATTTTTGTCATCAGTATCCCAATTATAATCAATAGTTAATTTTGTACCTTTCTTATAAGAAGCCTTTTTGTACTTAGAAGCAGCCTTTGATGACTTGTAAAGAAAACCTGAATCACCTTTTGCCTTGCTAAGATTCTCATACATGCTTTTTACAAGTTTTCCTTCTTCGTTAGCTTCACTCATGTCCAAATTGCTGCTTTGACTTGCAACGTTTGCAAACGAATTTCCCAATCGGCTGTAAAAATCTGCCAGATCCTGGTCCCCATAAGAATAATCATCACTAGCGGCAGAGCTGTCAGCACTTCCCGAATCAAAACTACTTGTATCAAGATTGTTATAAGCATTAACGACAGCCTTTGAGTTAGCTTCAACTACAGCATAATCCTTTGAGTTACAATTTTTCTTAAGTTCAACCATTGGATCCATTCCAAGTGCCTTAAGCAATGCTGCAGATTCCGGATCAATATCATTTGCGGCAATAATTACAATAGCACAGCTTGTAATCATTCCGAACTTTTCAATACAGTTAGTACCGCTGATTCCATACTTGTGCAAAACATCGTCTACATTTGCTTTTTGTTTTGCAGTTGCATTTATTGAGTCGTTAGTCCAAACTCCAAGGGTCTGTAATTCCTTTACCATTGGGTTCAAATTTTTAGCCCAGTTTTTTACATCGCTATCGGTAATGCCTGTGCTGGCTGGTTCAGCAAATAAAGAGGCGGTAAGTGCCATAAAAACACCGACAATTACAATCTTCTTAAAAATGTTTTTCATTTTCGCATCTTCTCCTATAATATTTTTAAATTATACCATATAATCCTAAATATGAAAAAGATTTTTTTAAAAGCTGCCGACTGCGCACTTGACCTTGGTGATGGAAGTGAACGCGGACTTTATGTAAATCAAGATTACATTTTACAAAAACTCAAAACTGTACACAGGGGAATCAGCCTTATGTACACTTATTATCCTAACGACAAAGAATGGCCTACTCGTGCGAGCAAGATTATAAGAGACAAACCGGCAAAGGGAGCGTGGGATTATCCTTATGAAGATTATTTTCCTTATCGTGGCGGAAGAGAGGGACGCCTTGACGATGAGCCTTTTAATTTTATGAATGATATCCGCAGGCACGGACAGGATGTTGTTCTCACTCTTACAATTGATCCATTTTTGAAAGAAAAGGATATTATCAAAATTGCTCAGGACCTTCGCCCTTATGGAAGGGTTCTTCTTCGTGTAAATCATGAATGCACCGGTGACTGGTTCTGCTATACAAAGCGTGCCTCTTACCAGCAGATTGCCGACTTTTTTGTAATGTGCTGCAACGTTATGCACAAGCATGCTCCAAATGTAAAGATGATTTTGTGTGCCGGCCTCTACATGGAAAACACAGGCAAGCTCGAAATGGAAGATATTTTTCTTGAAGCTCACAAGGCTGCTGATATCTGGTCGGGAGACAATTACCTTTCGCTCAACTGGGGATGGCCTTATGTAGTTGCAAAAAAAGGCGGAAACTCTTTTGCCGATTATGATAACCAGAAAATTTATGAGCGCTTTAAAAAATCAGTTTATCGTCTGCGCGAAATTACAGGTCAGAATAAGCCCATGGTTTTGAGCGAACTGAATGCCGATGGTGATGTAAACGGTCCTTATGGTCAGGCAGAAAAAATCCGGGATTTTATGGAAAGACTGGAAGCTGATCCTGATAAATGGCTTGATGCTTTTACTCTCTACCAGTTCCGCGATGACGGACGCCTTGGTCTTGAAATTACAGATCCTAACAACAGCGAGGTTGGAATTGAACAGCCTGCCCTACAGACTTACAAGGAATTTTTACACAAACCTTTCTTTAGCAAAAAATTCAAAATCGGCGAAGAAGTTGAGCTTCCTGTTAAGTTAAGATGGACTAACTCCGAAGATGCCGAAGGTATACAAATTGATGTACCTGTAAAAAAGGATCCTCATTATGCCGAATTATACTTTACAAAAGATTTGCTTGAGCAGAATCTGATGATTGAGTTTGGCGGCTGGTGGTTCTATAAAGCTCCCGGTGTAAAATGCATAGATTTGATGAGCTGGTTCTTTGAACATAAAATTTCTAAGTCAATAAAAATCAAGATGAAAATTTTTGCGCCTCCTGCAGACGGTAAAAATCATCCTCTAAATAAAAAAGGATTGTCTGATTTAAGCGTAACAGGAAAGGAACTTTGCAAACTTGATGACGGCGACTGGATGAACAACTACTACACACAGATTAAATCTTTGCCAGAGATTCGCATTGAATATAAACCGGTAGCTTTATAAGCAGCGGTCCCTGAGCTTGTCGAAGGGGTCGAAGGGATTTTTGGAGAAATACTATGAAAGTAAACATAAAGGACCTTAAATGGTATGGACGCAACTTTGATTACAAGGGCGTTAGATATTTTGATTATTCCTGCAGCGGTTTTGAATTCTGCTTTACAGGAAAAAAAGCTGTTGCAACAATTTTGAGCGACCCTAACAGGCAGAAAAAAACAGAGCGAGGAATTATAGGAGTTTATGTAACAGAAGTGGCAGATCCTTCAAAATACAAAGGCTCTTCTTTTTGGGAAAGCTTTCCAAGCGGCAAGGATTTTGAACCGGTTCGCCTTGAACTTACAAAAGAAGAAAATGAATGTCTTTTGTTTGAAAGCCCTGTTGAAAAAACAGTTGTAATAAAAGTTCTCAAACTGAGTGAATGTGCTTTTGGAATGGCAGGGTTGAAGAAGCTGGAGATTACAGGAGAGGTTGTGAAGGGAGCAGCACGAAGCTCACATGCACCCCGTATAGAATTCATTGGCGACAGTATAACCTGTGGCTACGGAATTGAAGGGGTTTGGGAAAAAGATACTTTCTGCACAGGACAGCAACGACCGGACAAAAGCTATGCCTTTTTGACAGCCCAGGCCCTTGGTGCAGAATTCCAATTGTGCAGCTGGAGCGGCATAGGAATTATTTCTAATTATACAGACCCTGCAACAGTAATGCTGCCGGAAACACAATGGCTCATGCCTGCCTGCTGGCCTTATACAGACAAGAGCGGTCAACTCCGCCTTAAACTTGAACCCGAGGTTTGGGACCAGGCCCGCTTTAGTCCTGATATTGTTGTAATAAACCTTGGAACAAATGATACAAGCTGGGTGCGTGGACTTGAAGACAGACGCCTTGCCTATGTTGCAGGCCTTCGCCAGTTAATAGAAGCCGTTCACCGACGAAGTCCTAAAGCAAAAATCTGCTGCTGTCTTGGAATTATGGGACAGGAGCTTTGCGATTCTGTAAAAGAAGCCTGCAAACTTTTTTCAAAGGATTTTCCAAGTGTGCCTGTAAAAACTGTTAAGTTTGACTTACAAAAAGAAGCAGACGGTATTGGCGCAGACTGGCACCCGAGTGCAGTTACACATAAAAAAGCAGCGAAAAAAATAACGGCGGCACTTAGAGAATGGTGTTAAGAGATTATCGGGTTTGACACGGCAATCTATAAACCTTTGAGCCACGTTCCGGGGTCCACTTGGCACGACGGGCCGCCGGCAAAGAATCTATTGAATCTTCTTTAAATCCTATTTTCTCAAACCAGTCGGAAGCTTGGGTTGTCATTATGAATACCGATTTTGCCCCGCAGGCTTTTGCTTTTTGAACAAGGCTTTCTACAAGCTTAGGGCCAATTCCAATGTGGCTGTAGGCTTCGTCAACTGCAACAGCAGCAATTTCATACTGACCATCTTCGTAGGTATGAAGCGAAGCACAGGCGCGTACACCACCATCAAAATCATAAACAGAAAAATCTCCCAGTCCCTGAGCAACAACTTCTTCTGTACGAGGCAGGAGCTTTCCGCTTTCGACAAAAGGACGCATAATTGCAAGAACGCTTGGAATATCATTCTGCTGCATTGGTCTGATTTTTCCGTAGTTGTTTGTATAAATCATTGTACCCGAACCAAGGTCGCTGAAAATTTCGGTAAGCAAGACTCCGTCAAGATTTCCATCAAGAAGGTGCGAACGGTTTACTCCATTAAGGCAGGCTGTCCTGCAAAGTTCAAGAAGACTCTTTATCTGCTGACTATCATCAAGCTTTGAAATATAATCATCAAGCTCATCGATATTCATTGCAGGAATAACTTCTCCATCCTTTAAAATTGGAGCGGACTGACCCATTACAAAAAAGAGCTTATCTGCCTTTAATTCAACTGCAACCTGCTGGGCAAGAACTGCAGAAGAAATGTTGTAAGGCTTACCTGTTGAGCTCCAGCCTATGCAAGGAAATATTGGAATAAAACCATCGTTTAAAACGGTATTTAAAGAAGCTGTATCAAGTTTGTCTATTTCTCCTGCGGCACCAAAATCAAATCCCTTTATTACACCTTTTGAGCGGGAGCGGACCCAGTTGCCAATTACTGCAGTGATATTATTTGCTGCAAGATTTGTCATTACTGTGTTAGTTACATCAAAGGCGGCCATTTTTACAAGAGGCATTGCCTTTTCATCGGTTATGCGGATATTGTCTTTGTAGGTCCAGCTGATATTTGCACTTGAAAGAACTTCGTCAATTCGTGCACGCGCTCCGGGAATAATTACAACCTTGAGGCCAGCAGCGTGTAAAAGTGCAATGTCGCGTATATGTGAAGAAAAAAGCGGTGAGCTGATGGTTTTGTCATCAAGGTAAATTACAATGAGAGCGGAGTTGAATTTTTTTAGATAGCGGATTACGTCGCGAACGTTCTCCGCCTTTTTGGAAATTGTCATAAGGTGATTATAACAAATTTTATAGGGTAAAGTCATTATCTATCTTTTATTCACCTTAAGCCAGTTCCAGAACTCGGGGTCTTCCTGGCCGACGCGCCAGAAGCCGATTTTTTGGATGCCGGCATTTTTGTACATGCGCAGTAAGGTTATGTCGGAATAGGCGTCGTTGAAGTAGCCGGTTACGTCTACCTGGGTTGTGTACTGAACTTTTGGGATGTCGTTTTCGTAAGTGATTTCTTCAACACCGGCAGCGACCATCATTCTATTCAGGCGCGAAAAATAGTAGGCACCGGATGTGGCCTGTTCTGCCCAGAAGCGTCCGTAGAAAGGAATGCCCATTACAAGCTTTTTTTCGGGGATTGATTTTTGAGCGTATTCCAAAACCTTTTTACACCAGTCAACAGAAGCAATTGGTCCCGGCTTACTTGTGCTCCAGTGTTCATCGTAGGCCATTACAAAAACACGGTCGCTGTAATTGGCAATATCGGTATATGGATAAACATCTTCGGAAAGCCTTTTAAAACGGGCAGGTACGCAAACTGTAAACCATTTATTCTGACCAAGCATATATCTGAGGTCGGCCAGGAAAGTAAGAAAATGCTTGCGGTCACGAACCGGTATAAGTTCAAAATCAATCTGAACTCCATCAAAAGGAATTGCGGCTTTTACAATCTGTTTAAGAAGATTTTTGCGTACCCCATATTCCGGATTTATAACAAAATGACTCAAGGATCGGCTGTCGCAGGTAATTACAAGATGGCAGCGGGCATTTCCTGTTTTGAGTTTTGTACGGTTAGGAATTGCAGAAAGCTCGCCATAGCAGTTGATCTCTGCAGAAAAATAGCAGACATCAGTTATCGGAAGGCTTGCATCATATTCATCTTCCCTACCCTGACTCACATAACCCCAGGTTTCGCTAAATGAAACAGGCTTACCTTCTACAGGACGCAGACTATAAAGTTGAACAGGCTCTTTTACAGGTTCAGTCTCCCCTTCCACAGTATCAAGACTTTCTACAATTGTTTCTGGAGATATTTCTTCTGTAATTTCCATCAAAGGTTCAGAAATCTGGGTATCTGATTTTCCTTTTGCCAGAGCTTGTAATGTACAAACATTAAGTATGATAAACACGCCGATAAGACGCTTAAATAATTTTCTAGTCATGCTTATATTATCGGATTTAATATACCCGTCTTGACCCTTGTGTCCAAAATGATACAATAAATCTTCAAGGAATTTATATGGCAAAAAGCGCACTTATTACAATTCAAAACTGCAGAATTGAAAATTCTAGAAATACTCTTGTTCCAAACATTAGCTGGACAATGAATGAAGGTGAAAACTGGCTTGTAATTGGCCCAAACGGAGGCGGCAAGGCTGATTTTTTGAATGCGCTTGCGGGAATGCCAGGCATTAAAATTACTCCAAATGCCGGAGACCTAATGTCTTTATATTCGAATACCTTTGGCAGCTCTACAGAAATTGTTTCGCTTGAAAGAGCGGCCCGCATTATTCAGGAAGAACGAGATAACGATGAAAGTGATTATATAGAAGGTGGCGTAGATATTGGCCGCACTGCCAGAATGTTTATTGCCCAGGCTCTTTGGGAGGACTGCAAAAAGGGAAATCCTCTGCCACCCCAGGCATATGAAATTGATAACCGCCCCGAAATTGAACTTACAGGAATTAAAAAGATTCTGGACCGGGGACTTAAGTATCTTTCTACGGGAGAAATCCGCAGAACACTTTTGGCTCGAGCCCTCATGAGTGGAAAAAAGCTGCTGATTCTTTCTGATCCTTTTGCAGGACTAGATGCCAAGAGCAGAAAAATTATTTTTGATTTTATTGCTCAGGGTCCACAGAATCAGGCTCTTATTCTTGGAATGGAGCGATGGCACGAGATTCCTGATACTATAACTCATGTAATTGAGTTTGCAAATAAAGAAATATCTTTCTGCGGACCACGTGCTGATTATGAAAAGAAATTAGCCTCCAGAGAAAATCAGCTTGCAATGACAGAGGAAGAGGAAAAGGCATTTAAAGAATTGTTTGGAGAGCCCCTTCGACCCCTTCGACAAGCTCAGGGACCACAGGGACTGGAGGCACAGGAAGAATCTGAGACCCCTCTTGTTCAAATGACAAATGTAAATGTTTCCTGGAGCGAAAATCATGTTTTGCGAGACCTAAGCTGGACTGTAAACAAAGGAGAGCATTGGCTCATACAAGGTCCAAACGGCAGCGGAAAAACAACCCTCCTTGAGCTTATTACCGGCGACAACATGCAGGTTTTCTGTAACGACGTAAAACTCTTTGGAAAAAAACGCGGCTCGGGCGAAACAATCTGGGATATAAAAAAACGTCTTGGAATTGTTTCTTACCGCCTGCACGTAGAATACAGAATGCTTGGAGGCACAAGCCTTTTAAATGTAATAATTTCGGGCTTCCGCGACTCAATAGGCCTTTACGAAGCAGCAAAAGATTCGGAAATTGCACTTGCAAAAAAATGGCTTGCCCTTGGAGGTTTTGGCGGCCGCGAAAATGAATCCTTTGGAAACATAAGCTACGGCGAACAACGTGCAATCCTCATTTTAAGATCAGCAGTAAAATCACCGGAGCTTCTTATTCTGGACGAGCCTTGCCATGGCCTGGATGAAAATTTCCGTACAAAAATCCTTCATCTTATGGAACTAATTGGCCAAGGAGGCACAACGACAATGCTTCATGTAACCCACGACCCTTCAGAAATCCTCAAGTGCGAAAGACATGTTTTACAGTTATGCCCCGATTCTGAGCCTATGTATTCCATAAAGAATTTGTAAATTTCTTCATACTGCTTTATAATATAATTTACTATATAATTGTGCAAAAAAATGACTCAGGAGTGTTTATGCATAGTATAAAAGGTAAATTAATAATATTAACTGTATCAATAGTTCTTATTGGTATTATAACAACAGGTGCTTTATCATACATTTTTGCAGAAAAAGCATTAAGTGAATCTTCACGTAACGGATTCGAAAGCCTTTCAAATGATGTTACTCATCAAATTGATGAACTGAACAAAAAAGAATTTATGCTCTTAAATTCTATTGCAGAAATGCCTTTTGCCCGTGATCCGGAAGTTTCTCTTGAAGAAAAAAACCGACAGATGGCTGATGTTGTAAATATGGACACAGATAAATATGAAAACTGTGCCTTTTATGATGACCAGGGCTTTACTTATATTCGTTCAACAGGTCAAAAGCTTAATCTTGCTGCCGGACGTGCTTATTTTGAACAGGCAATGAATGGTAAAAATTACGTTGCAGACCCGGCTTTTTCTCCTGTAATTAATGCAGTTCTTATGTTTTATGCAGTTCCTGTTTATAACTACACAGGAAGAATCCATGGGGTTGCAGTTTCTGTAATCAAAGGAAATCGACTTTCAAATATTGTTTCGGGTATTTCAATCGGCGGTTCATACCATCCTTTTGTTGTAAGCAAAACTACAGGTGAAGTAATTGGTGTTGCAGATGAAGCCAATATCGATTTGGAAAATAACATTGCCTTAAAAGAAACTATTCAAAAAGCAATAGACGGTTTTGACGACATAATGGAATATGACGACACAATCACAGGCCAGAAAATGTCTTTCTTAGCAAGGGAAATTCCTTCAAAACCAGAATGGCTTGTTGTTTGTTCTTTACCTTATGATTATTATTTTGGCGGACTTAAAAAGATTCAAAAGGTTAATATTCTCATCATCTTAATTGCCTTTCTTGTTGTTTTCCTTTCGCTTTTCATTGCACTTACCCGCTTTCTTAAGCCTCTTCTTGAACTTACAAATTCAATTACAGAACTTGCAAGCGACAGTGCCGACCTTACTCAAAAAATTGAAGTTCGTCATAAGGACGAAATTGGTCAGGTAGTAAAAGGCTTTAACCTGTTTACAGAAAAGCTCCGCAACATTATTAAAGATATTAAAACTTCGCAGGAAACTCTGGATACTGTGAGCGTTGACATGAGCCATTCTGCAAGCGATACATCAGACATCATGGCAAAGATTTCTACAAGTATTGATGAGCTTCACACTCAGCTTGGAGAACAGGCTTGTACTGTAGCCGAAACAGTATTTAAGGTAAACGAAGTTTCTTCAAATATTTCTTCGCTTGATGATTTGATTACTGTTCAGGTAAACGAAGTAACACAGGCTTCTTCTACTGTAGAAGAAATGGTAAGCAATATTGCCTCTGTAAACAGAATTGTAGACCGCATGGCTTCTTCTTTCAACAACCTCGAAAGTAATGTTCGTAACGGTTCCGAAAAGCAGGTTATGGTTAATGATAAGATTATTAAGATTCAGGATGAATCTGAAATGCTTGAAGAAGCCAACGCTGTTATTCAGGGAATTGCCGAACAGACCAACCTTCTTGCTATGAATGCGGCTATTGAAGCTGCACACGCTGGCGAAGCCGGAAAAGGATTCTCTGTAGTTGCCGACGAAATCCGTAAGCTTTCTGAAGATTCTTCTGAACAGTCTCAAAAAATTGGTGAACAGCTTACAAAAATCCGCGAGTCTATTTCTAGTGTAACAGTAGCCTCCGGAGAATCTCTTGAATCCTTTAATAGGCTTTCAAACATGATTACCGAAACCGACTCTCTTGTGCGCCAGATTAAAGATTCCATGAATGAACAGAACGAAGGTTCTAAGATAATTAATGAATCGCTGCAGACCTTGAATGACAATACGCGAAACGTTAGAGCTTCAAGTAATGTTATGACAGAAAGCAACAAACTGGTTATGGATAAGATTCACCTTCTTGAATCTGTTACCGAGACAATGGCTAACAACATGAACGGTGTTGCAGAAGATTCTAAGAAGATTGCAGAAGCAGGAATTATACTTTCGGACAATTCCCGCAACGTACGCAACAGTGTTTCTAAGATTAGTTCTCAAATTAAACAGTTTAAGGTATAAATCCTGTTATAATTCGAATTTGCCCAGCTCATCATTAATTGTTTGTACAGATTTTTGATTTGCCTGGGCTTTTTCATTTACAATCTGAATTGATTGAGAGAAGTCTTTAAGAATTCCCAGAGAAACATTCATCGAACCATCGATTTTTCCAGAAAGCTCAACAACATCTTTTATGCCCTCTGTAATTTCCTTTGTATAGTTTGCCTGATTTTTAATAATTTCATTTACACTCTGAATGTTCTGTGAAATCTTGTTTGTTGTAGAAAGAATTTCTTCGGCACCGGTAGACTGAATATCCATTGTCTGAGCAATATTTTCTACAACGTTTGTCTGTGTAACAATTTCCTGCTGGATTTTATAGAACATTGCTTTTGTATCCTGCATGCTTGAAGAACCGTTTTGAATAGCCTTTGTAATTTCGATAATCAAATCTTTAATACTCTTTGCCTGGCTCTGTGTACTTTCTGCAAGCTTACGGATTTCATCTGCTACAACCGAGAATCCCTGACCAGCTTCACCGGCATGAGCAGCCTCAATAGCGGCGTTCATGGCAAGCAAGTTAGTCTGAGAAGCAACCTGCTGAATTACCTGAATAACCTCAGACATCTGCTTTGATTTTTCGCTAACCGAATTAATAACAAGCTCTGTTTTCTGAACTTCGGCGGAACCTGCTTCTGAAGAATCAGAAAGGTTTTTAGAAAGCTGTTTAGCCTGTTTAATAAGCTCGTTAATCTGATTTGTATTTTCGGCCATTTGAGAAATCGCGTCGGCGTTCTGCTCTTCGGCAATTGCCTGTTCCTGCATGGTCTGACTTACTTTTGAAGCATCTTCATTGAGCTTGTAAATATTATTCTTTGCAGATTCAAGAAGGGCATCTTTTTCGGCATTCTGTTTATGCATTTCTTCAAAGCTGTTTACAATCATGTCCATACTTGTTGAAGAATTGTCTGTAATTAAAAGAAGCTCGTCTGCTGCAGCTCCTACCGAACCTGATTCGTTTTTAAGAGTATTAAGCGATACTTGCAAAAAGTCCATGAGCTTGTTCATTGAAGTCATGATTTTTCCAAAATCATCAAAGGTACCAATATTAAGGCGGGTTGCAAGATCACCTTTCTGGCGAAGGTCATCAATCTGCTTAACTGTAATTATAAAGCGTTTTCTAAGCTGATAAAGAACAAGAATACTCAAAGGAATAGTAATTATAGCACTCATGAAAAGAGCATATAAGCCTTTTCTTGCAAATAACTGCAGGCTCCAGCCATGGCGGATTGCACTATAACCGGAACAAAATAAATGCCAGCCCATAAGGAACATTGAATTTACAATAATTACGGCAAGCGAATAAGTATATTTAGAGGTCTTCATGCCATCGGTAGATTGAATCTTGAGTTTTGCCAGATGGTCGCGGGCCATGAGATTAAAGCCTTTTGTGGAATATGAAATTGCAAGAAGGGCATACAGCAAAACAAGAACCAGAATTATAGTTAAATCGACGGTATTATAATTAAGGTTTCCGGTAAGGGTTTTTATAATAATAGTTGAACCGTTTCCTACAGGATATCCCATTAAAATGGAAATTATTGAAAGTGTGTTAATTCTGTTGAGGATTTTCTGTGCATATTTTTTTTCATCTTCAGATAAAGGACGAACGTCCGCTTCCTGAACAAGCTTTGAAAGAGGCTTGAGCATTTTATACACGATAATAGATATGAGTATAAAAACTCCGGCTGCAGGCCCAAGCGTTGTACCAAGATGAGTAGCCCAGTCTGCCCAGGTTGAACCTTTAATTTGTGTTACTTGAAAAGAGGATAGTAAAGGAACGCCAACTACTGTTGATAAACCAAAAAAAAGTAAATAGGTACCAAATAAATTCATATTCTACACTCCGTCTGGTATTATACAATACGAAATTTATTATAACATGACTGTTTAAAATTTTCTATTTATTTCTTTTCGCTTATAAATAATCCGGTGATTGTAAAGACGGAGCCTAAAGCTCCAAGCCAGGTTATCTGTTCACCAAGGGTAAAGAAAGCAAAAACAATTGTTACAACAGGAATAAGGTACAGACCGCAGCTGACCTTTACTGTTCCAACAATTTCGCAGGCCTTATTCCAGGCACTAAAACAGAAGCCGCTTGCAACTATGCCCAGGAAAAGCAGATTTATCCAGTTCATTGGCTTTGCAAAGCGCTGAAGGTTTGCTCTTTTATCTATTATGACAGCCATAGAGGCAGCAAAATCTCCGTCTGCCCCACTATGCGAAATGCCATAACCTGCCAGCATTAAAGGAAGCATAAACAAAACTGCATAAAAGAAAACTCTTCTGGTAGCACATACAGGATCATAGTTTTTTCTATTTATAAGAGACACAAAAAGAGAATAAAAACCCCAGCAGATTGCAGCAAACAAAGCAAGAAGGTCGCCGATTGGGTTCAATTCAAGCTCTATTTTTCCGTTAAAGCAGACAAGAGCAACTCCGGTAATAGAAATAATAAAGCCAAGCAGGAACCAGAGATTAAGATGGTTTTCTTTTAGAAAATACTGGGCAATAATTGCTGTAAAAAGCGGACAGATACTTACTATAACGCTTACATTTGAAGCATTTGTAAAATTAATTGCCATGTTTTCGCTAAACTGGTAGAGAACTACACCCGAAAGCCCCGCAAGTGCAAAAAGAATGTTGTCGCGTCTTTCGATTTTTTCAAATTTTGGGCGGATAATCCAAAGGCCTAAATAGGCTGCTAAAAACCTGAAGAATAAAATCTCAAGCGCAGAAAAATCAGAAAGCAGAGACTTGGTACAAATAAAAGTTATTCCCCAAAAAAATATTGTTACAGCTGCAATTGCATAACCAAAAACTTTTCGCTTATTATCTTGTTCCATTTTGTGCATTTTATCAATTTATCCATTTCTTGACCATATAGTATTTATTCCTACAAATTTTCGCAATTAAAACAATTAACAATTCTATCCTTTGTTTACAACTCAATTTTTATAAGTTATAATTGTATTATATCTGTTTAAAGTAATTTCTATAATTAAAAGTTCACGTTTTCCGGTTTCGGAGAAAAATTAAATAACCACAAGAGGTTACAGATGCAAAAAAAATTTAAACTTCCTGGCAGATATGAAATAATTGATTCAACTCTTTATAGTTTAACTGCACACAAAAAAGTTCATCCTATCTTCTATTTTTTACTTCTGTTCCTTTATGGTCTTGCTTATTATTTTGTAAAAAAAACAGCCGGTAATCAGGACGTATGGTTTATTGGAAATAATCCAATTCCATTGGCTTCTTTTACAGGTGTATTCTCATCATTAACAAATATCTGCTTAATGATGTTTGTTGTTTTGTTTGGATTTCTCGGATTTGCAACATCTTTAATACTTCTTATTTATGGGCTTGTCCCTCTTTGTATAATTCTTTTTATACACCATAATTTTCTTAATATCTCAGGACTTTTTTCGACTTTATTTACACTAATTACTATATGTATTATTCAATTAAATAACAGGCGTATAGAAAAATATCAAAAGAAGCTTAGTGACGAGGCTATAACAGACAGTCTTACAGGACTTCCTAACCGCCTGGCCTGTTCAGAGCTTGTAAAAAGTCTTATAAAATCCGGCGAAAAATTTGCACTTACAATGATTGACCTTAATAATTTTAAGAACATAAATGATACAATGGGGCATAATGCCGGAAACGAGGTTCTTAAAGAAATTGCAACCCGCTGGAAATTTGCTGCCGATTCAGGGCTTTCTGGTACAAAAGATTTTGTTACCCGACAGGGTGGTGATGAATTTACGCTGATTATCAGAAATTTTAAAAGCGATGACGATATATTAAGAACAATCCATTATTACGAGAGCGTTCTTGAACAGAAAATCATACTTAAAAGCCACGACTTTTTTGCAACTGCAAGCTTTGGTTATGCAGAATATCCTTTAGATTCTGAAGATCCAGACATTCTTTTTTCTTATGCCGACATGGCGATGTATAATATCAAACGTGCAAACAGCAGTGCCCATATTCTGCGCTTTTCTCCTAACCTGCTTGAAAATGGAGAACACGCTGTTGAAATTGAACGACAAATAAGAAGTGCCCTTAATGAAAATAGATTGTCCTTTAACCTGCAGCCTCAGTTTGATATGGATCACAAGCTCCGTGGATTTGAAGCTCTTGCACGAATGACAGATTCCAAAGGAAATGATATTGCTCCTGGAGAATTTATTCCAATTGCAGAAACAGTTGGTCTTATTGATAAAATTGACAGCCGTGTATTTGACGAAGCCACAAAATTTATTGGCAGACTTATAAAACAAACAGGTTTTGACGGTATTTTAAGTGTAAATGTTTCTGTGCGCCATCTAATTAAAGAGGATTTTCTTGAGGAAGTTAAATCTGTACTTAAAAAGAACGGATTCCCTCCTACACAGCTTGAAGTTGAAATTACAGAATCTATAATGATTGATACAGAAAGTTCTGCAGTTCAAACAATCAAAGAACTCAAGAAAATGGGTATAAGAATTGCCATTGATGATTTTGGTACCGGCTATTCATCGCTCAGTTATCTTACTCGCATTCCTGCCGATTTGCTTAAGGTTGATAAATCTTTTATAGACACAATGAATTCCAACGATTCTTCAAAGCAGTATGTAGCTTCGATTATTTCTATCGGCCATATTATGAACTTTGATGTAATTTCTGAAGGTGTAGAAGACAGCGACCAGATTGATACCCTTCGCGACATTGGCTGTGATATGATTCAGGGCTTTATCTGGGGCCATCCAATGACTCCGGAAGAAGCCGAGAAGCTTGTTCACCAGATGATGGTTGTGTAGCACAGCATTTTTAACCGCGTTAGTTTTTATCTGTTTGCCTGCTTTACAATTCTTCTTGCAAATTTTTTAGTTATTCTTCCGCCCGAAATGCTTATTAAACTTTCAAGAGGATTTTCTTCTATTCCCGTAATTCCAATTTTTACTGCAGGGTCATCGGTCGATTTACTCTTGCTTGAAAGAATTATTACAAGGCGGTAAATCTTAAGAAGGATTTTAACATAAAGGCTTTCTTTTGACATTGCAATGAGGCTGTCTGTAACTGTGAACTCGCCTTTTTTGTGTCGAGGATGTTTTACAAAAATGCCTTCCTGCTCTTCCTTGTCTGTTCGAACAAGCTCGTGAATATCATAGCCCTGGACTTTTATTGGAGCAGAAAGTTTTATGTCTTTTACACTGGCACCAACACAAATTGTGTATTCACCCTGAACTGTAGCAAAGCAATTTTTCTTTGTTGAATATACGCTGAATGCACGGTCATCAAGTTTGATGGTAACAGTTTTTTTCTCGCCTGCTTTAAGGAACACTTTTTCAAAACCTTTAAGCTCTATTGCAGAACGAGAGATTTCAAGGTCATCAATTGGATTTTTTACATAAACCTGAGCAACCTCGCTGCCATCTACAGTGCCGATGTTTTGAATAGTGAAGGTTACTTCTACAGGGCCATGACTACATCCTGCGGTCCCTGTGGTCCCTGAGCTTGTCGAAGGGGTCGAAGGGCTTACCTTCAAATCGGAATATTCAAACTTTGTGTAACTCAATCCAAAACCGAACTCGTACTGAACAGGAATGTTTTTGGTCTCGTACCATCTGTAACCAACGAGGATGCCTTCTTTATAATCAACATCAAGGTCATCAACAGGAGCACCCACTTCTATTTTACAAGGCCAGGTTTCGGCAAGCTTTCCACTCGGATTTTTTATACCGGCTAGCAGATCGGCACAAGCTTGACCGCAGGCTTCTCCACACAAATACATATGAAGAATTGCACGGGCTTCTGGTGCAAAAGACAAATCTATTGCAGAACCACTGAAGGTAACAAGGGCTACATTTTTTGTGATTTTTATAATTTCGTTATAAAGCTTTATATGACTTTCCGGAAGCTTTAAATCATCGCGGTCAAAACCTTCGCCTTCGTAGGATTCTTCAAGACCACAAAAATAAAGAAGAGGGGCGCGAGGATTTTTTTCTATAAAGTCCCCGATTTTTTTAACAGCCTCTGCCCTGAGCTTTTCATTTATCTTTTGCTTTTTTGCAGCCTTGCAGAAAGTAGAAAGATATCCCGGAACATATTCAACATCATAATATTTTTTAAGAGATTCCAGAGCATTTGGATAAGGTGCTGTAGAAATATGGCTTGAGCCACCTCCCTGGAAACGCATATTCTGTGCAAGTTCTCCAACAACAAGAACTTTCTGTTTTTGAGGCAGAGGGAAAATGCCATCGTTTTTTAAGAGTACTGCACTTTCGCAGGCAAGCTCATAAGCAATATTATGCTGAACTTTAAAATCGACAGGCTCTGCTTTTGAACCGCCGGCGTATTCATCTTTATGTGCTTCATATATTAATGCAAGGTCAATAATTCTTTTGCAGGCTTTATCAATATCTGCTTCTGTGAGCTGGCCCTTTTCATAAGCGGCTTTAAGCTGTTCTTCAAAATATCCGTTTGAATCGGGCATACCAAGATCAAGACCTGCTTTAAGACTCTTTACTGCGTCTATGTTTGCACCCCAGTCCGACATTACAATGCCTTTAAAGCCCCAGTCATCACGAAGAATTTCTGTAAGCAGCTTTTTATTTGCACTAGAAAAGACTCCATTTATTTTATTGTAAGAACACATGATTGAATGTGGCTGAGTTTTTCGAACTGTACGTTCAAAGCCTGCAAGATAAATTTCGCGCAAGGCTCTTTCATCAACATTGCTGGAAGAAGACTGGCGGTATTTTTCCTGATTGTTCAGGGCAAAGTGCTTAAGGCAGGCACCAACATTTTTGCTCTGCATGCCATCTACAAAGCCGGCGGCCATCTCGCCCGAAAGAAGCGGATCCTCTGAAAAATATTCAAAATTACGTCCGCACAAAGGAGAGCGTTTTATATTCATGCCGCAGCCAAGAACAATCTGAACATTTTCTGCTTTAGCTTCTGTAGCAATTGCCTGAGCCATTTTGTTTGCGGCATCTACATTCCAGCTAGAAGCAATAGCACAGGCAGTAGGAAAACAAGTTGCAATATTGCTGTTGTTAATATCATTTATATCGGCAACAACCTGATGTCTTAAACCGTGAGGTCCGTCGCTGACCGAAATTACAGGAACCTTTCCATCTGCAGAATAAGTGTTCCAGTTTCCAACTCCATTTAAAAGTCTGATTTTTTCATCAAGCGAAAGTGTAGCTAAAATTTCTTCTCTTGTTTTCATAGTTTTTCCTCTTCCTGAACTGTGCGTAATCTATAATATTCTCCATGTTTTTTCATAAGCTCGTCATGAGTTCCCTGCTCAACAATGCCATGGTCATTTACAACTGCAATTTTATCGGCATTTTTGATTGTCGAAAGGCGGTGGGCAATAACAAGAGTTGTACGTCCTTTTGAAAGCTCATCAAAGGAATGCTGAATTTTAATTTCGGTTGCAGTATCGAGTGCAGAAGTTGCTTCATCAAGAATAAGAATAGGTGGATTTTTAAGAAAACACCGGGCAATTGAAACCCGCTGCTTTTGTCCTCCGCTAAGCTTGATTCCACGTTCTCCTACTATTGTATCATAACCTTTAGGCATTTTCATTATATCTTCGTGAATCTCGGCCCTGCGTGCTGCCTGCTCAATTTCTTCATCTGTTGCAGAAGGCTTTCCGTAAGCTATATTTTCGCGGATTGTTCCTGCAAACAAAAAAACATCCTGCTGGACAATTCCAATCTGAGCACGCAGCGAAGATTTTTTTATATGACGGATATCAATTCCATCCAGACAGATTTGGCCGCCTGTAATTTCGTAAAAGCGGGGAATCAGATTACAGATTGTTGATTTACCGCCGCCACTTGCTCCTACCAGGGCAAATTTTTCACCGGCGTGGATGTCCATGTTTACGTCAGACAGAACCGGAAAATCTTTTGTGTATGAAAAGTTTACATCCTTAAAACTGATATTTCCGCGGGCAGAAAGAATTTCAACTGCATCAGGATCGTCTGCCGGTTCTGGCTGGGTGCGCATAATTTCAAGAAAGCGGTTAAAGCCTGCCATGCCTGTTATAAACTGTTCCACAAAGTTTGTAAGTTTACGGATTGGAGCGGTAAAGCTTGCAATAAAAAGATTAGCAGCAACCAGGTCTGGAAGAGTCATTTTTCCTTTCATAATAAAATATCCGCCAACTGCAAGGACCAAAAGTGAAAGCAGATTATTACAAATATCAATATTAGAATGAAAAAGAGCCATATAAAGAAAGCGTTTCTGTTTTGCCTGACTGTAAGCCTTGTTGTGAACTGCAAAGTTTTCCCTTTCAAAATCTTCGTTTACAAAGCCTTTTGTTACTCTAATTCCGGAAATGCTTGATTCAAGACTGGCATTTACTTCGGCAGTTGTTTCCTTTACTTTCACAGAGGTTCTGGAAAAACCGCGGCGCGAAGTAATTACAATAAAAATCATGATTGGCATAGAAATAATAACAATCAGGGCAAGTTCCCAGCGGATTTTCAGCAGGAGGAAAAATGAACCTAAAATAGTAAGCACTGCGATTGTAAAATCTTCAGGGCCATGATGGGCAAGCTCTGTAATTTCAAAAAGGTCTGTAGTTGCACGAGACATGATTTTGCCGGTACGGTTTGTATCATAAAAACTAAAGGGCAGTTTTTCCAGCTGGTCAAAAACATCCCGTCTCATATCCTGTTCAACCCGGTTCCCAAAAATATGACCCCAGTAATTTACAAACCAGTTACAAATCCAGCGAAACCCGAATCCGGCAAGCAGAATAGCAACAAGAATCAAAAAAGTTTTTAGCTGATGGTTAGGAATGAGTGTATTCAGGGCATATCGTGAAAACATAGGGAAAGCAACATCTATTGCTGCCATAAAAATAGCACAAGCCATATCGGCTGCAAAAAGATACCAATGTGGCTTGTAATAAGAGAAAAAAATCTTAAGTGGTTTTTGATGAAAATCCATTTTTTTCAAAAAGTAATTAAGTATAAGTGGGCATTTTACTTTTGTAAAGGTCTGCACAAGGCGCCAGGTTCCCTAAGGACTTTTTGGGTGGAATATTTCCGCCGGTAATGGTAATATTTCTAATAATTTTGAAATTCACAAAGGAAGAAAAATGAAAAAGATATTTTTAACGCTAATCGTTTTGGCAATTGCAGCATCATCTTACGCCCTCAAAAAGCCTGTAGCACTTAATAAAATAATGACAGTGTCTCAGGACCTTCAACTCTACAAAGAAGCAGCTTCTGAAGAGGAAAGCGGTACCCTTGCTTCTAACGAGTTTGTGGCAATTCAAAAAATCGGGCCGGAAGCAATTATTGAAGGCATAAAGAGCAACTGGGTTTGCGTATATATTCTTGATGAAGATAAATTCAGAAATGGAGAAATAAGTTATACCGGAAGAAATGGCTGGTGCTTCGGCGGCTACCTGGATGACATAAATGTAATGCGGAATACCTTTGCTAATCCCTATGTTATCCTTAAAGATGGAATTGGCTCCGATATTACCTTGTATGGAAAAACTAAAGATAAGTTTTATGCAAGCGAAATTGTAGAAGCCGATGAATCAAAAACTAAAGTTGTAAACGGCCAGAAATGGTTTTTTATACGAAAGCTTAACCAGACAAATTATTCATATTACAAAGAAAACGTTGACCATGAAACTGCTATAGAAAAAATTACAGCAAGCCAGCCTAAGGATCTTTTTGGTACTGAAGAAATTGTCATAGACCATTGGGAAAGCTGGACTTCTGTTAAACCATATTCATTGGAAAATTATAGAGAGGTTGCAGACGGCGATTATTTTGTAAATAAAATTTATGCAAGTTCTGTCCAGGACGATTTAATATATCCATACGAAAACGCTTCTTTAGCTTTACACGTTGAAGGAGAAAATGCCTGGCTCTTTGATGCTTCGACCCTGCGCCGCTACTATAACCCCGATAAATATGATTACGGTGAATTTGTCAACAAAGTACATCTTGGCCGCTGGAATGACTGTTCCTGGGATGACAGCGGCTCTATTTACACAGAATATGTATATGATAGAATGCCGGCAAGATCGGGTTATTTCTGGGGAGGCCACAAATACGACGATGAAGAATATTCAGAATTCTTCAACCCTTTTTGCCAGGACTTAAATACAAACTACTGCATGCATTACAAAGATGAATATCATTGGGCAGACCAGGTATATAACAGAGACGAAAATGCTGCTTTTATGAATAAAGTTGTTCTCTTTGCCGCTTCTATTGATCACGGACTTCAAAACGAATATATATATGTTTTTGAACCGGAGGATGTAAGACCAAGATTCAGATACGACATTCTTCTTCCGGTTTATGTAATGCTTAAAAATGATTGCAAAGCCTATTCCACTGATGATTTTTCGAATGAAGCAGATACAGTACTACCTGCAAATTATAATGGTGGAGATTCTGTAGAAATAAACATTACGCTGGAAGAAATGAAAGTTACAGATCAAGGCGTTTATTACAAAGCAAAGTACGATGAAAATTCTGTCTGGGTTTATGAATATGACCTTCCGGCAAAATGCGTATTTTCAAGTGTAGAAAACATGAACAGGTATATTGCTTACTCAAACAAATAGCATCTCACCCTATGCCCAGGAGCAACTTCTTTAAAGTCCGGTAATTTTGTTTTGCATTGTTCGGTGGCTTTTGGGCAACGGTATGCAAAAGGACAGGAGTTTTCCTGCTGCAAGGTTGTTTTTACTTCCTGATTAGAATTACTTAAAACTCCCTGGGCACCTTCGAAAAGTAATTGTGTATAAGGGTGCATGGCTGTTTTGTAAAGATCTGCGGCAGGCGCTTCTTCTACAAGATAGCCCCGGTACATTACACCGATTGTGTCGCAGAAATAACAGGCAACTTTTAGATCATGTGTAATAAAAATATAGCTGAGATTTCTTGACTGGCGCAAATCCTGAAGAAGATTTAAAACCTGACCCTGAATAGAAACGTCAAGAGCAGATACAACTTCGTCGCAGATAAGAAGCGAAGGATTCATAATAAGGCCGCGTGCAATAGAAATGCGCTGTCTTTGTCCACCGCTGAATTCTGCCGGACGACGTTCAAGGTCTTGGATTGAAAGCCCTACTTCTGTAATTATTTTTTCTGCAAGCTCGCGTGCATGGGCTTTACCCTGCCATAAAGAAGAATATTTGAGTCCTGTTGTAAGGACATTGTAAACTGTAAGCCGTGGATTAAGTGAGCGTGCAGGATCCTGAAAAATATATTTTACTTTTTCGCGGTAAAGACGAAGCTGCTTTTTTGTGTAGGCATCTACATCCGGCGGAAGAGCTTTTTCATCTGCATCAAAATATTTTATTGTACCGCTTGTCTGTTTATAAAGCTGAATGAGTAATCTTGCGCTTGTTGTTTTTCCGCAGCCGGATTCTCCTGCCAGTCCGTAAGTTGTTCCGCGACGAATTGCAAAGGAAACATCATTTACAGCAAAAACGTTATGCTTGTTTTTTGCAAAAAAGCCTGCTTCGAGATTAAAGGTTTTTGAAAGGGCATTTACTTCGATAATATTTTCATTAGTCATTATTGCTGGTCTCCTTTTTGTCTGTGTAGTGACTTCCAAACTCTATAAGCGAAGAAACAAGCTTTTGTGTATAAGGATGCTTTGGCTGCTTGATAACCTCTTGAGAACTTCCTGTTTCTATAATTTGCCCCTGGTACATTACGGCAATTCTGTCTGATATTTGGGCAACAAGATTTATGTTATGGCTTATGAAAATTATAGAAAGATTTCGTTCCTGCTTGAGTTTAAGCAGAAGTGAAATTATTTGTGCCTGAATTGTTACATCAAGTGCTGTTGTAGGCTCATCTGCAATTAAGAGTTCACAGTTCTGGGCAAGAGCAAGGGCAATTCCAACTCGCTGAAGCTGGCCACCGGAGAACTGATGCGGGTAAGATTTTAAACGTCTTTGTGGTTCAGGAATTCCAACCTGGGTAAGAAGGTCAACTGTTTTTTTGTCGGCTTCTTCCCGGGTGATTTTTGGCTCTAAGATTCTGAAGGTTTCAAAGAAGATACTTCCGATATTTTGCAGAGGGTCATAGGAACGGCCAGGCTCCTGGAAAATTATGGCAATTTTTTGTCCGCGGTATTCGCGAAGTTCTTTTTGAGAAAGTCCTAAGAGGTCTATGCCCTTGTAATAAATGTGACCTGTGCATTCTGCATTTTGTGGGAGCAGCCCCGGAATGGCTGTTGTTGAAACAGATTTACCGCTTCCTGATTCTCCTACAAGGCCAAGGATTTCTCCCTTGTTTACTTCGAAGGAAACTCCTCTTGCTGCAGGAATTGTTGTCCAGCTTGTTCCCCGCAATACATGGAAGCTTACGTGTAAATCTTGAACGCTGATGAGACTTGTCTGTGAAGAGGTCCCCGGGTTTTTAAGGGCGGAGCCCTTAGGAGAAGGGGGTGTCGGCGCAACGGAGTGCGACGCAGGGGGAAGGCTTTCCCCCTCCTTAATTTTTTTAGAAATTTTCTTACGTCTTTTGAAGATGGCGTTGTATGGATCGTAAAAATCGCGAAGGGCATCGCCAATAAAATTGAAGGCAAGGGTTACCAGCAAAAGCATGAGGACCGGATACAAGAGCCATGGGAAGTTGCGCAGATTTGAAAGAGTTGAAATATCGCGGTTGATGAGGGAACCCCAGCTTACGGCAGGATCGTTTATACCAAGGCCTAAATATGAAAGGGTTGTTTCGCTCATGATAAAGCCGGGCACGCTAAGGGTGATGCTTACAATAAGAAGGCTTGTGATTTGTGGAATGATGTGGCCGAATATTACGACGAGCGACGGAAGACCTTCGAGTTTTGTATTAAGGATGAACTCTTCGCGTTTTACAGAGTGCACTACTCCACGCACGGTTCTTGCACTACCGGGCCAGCCTACCAGCGAAAGGATGAGTGTGATTATCATGTAGGAGGTGCCCGAATCCATGCGGCTGTTAAGGAGAGAACGCAGGAAGAGAATAAAATAGAGGCTTGGAATGAGCATAAAAAATTCTGCGAAGCGCATTATGAACCAGTCTGTTTTGCCGCCAAAGTAACCGGAGATTCCGCCAAAGATTATTGCAAGAAGCATTGAGATTGCAGTTGCCACAAAACCTATTGTTAAGGAAATGCGGCTACCAAAAACTATGCGGCTGAAAAGGTCGCGGCCAAGATGGTCGGCTCCTAGAATGTAAACCGGGTAGGCCTGATCTTTTGTTCCAAAAAGATGGCGGTTGCAGGGAATAAAGCCAAACAGTTTATATTCAAAACCTTTTGCAAAAAGTTTGAAATCGTGGGTGTAGCCTTCGTCTTTTACAAGGGCGTACTTCCAGCTGATTTTACTTATGGTGCGGCATTCACGGACTTTTAAACCGTGAGAGGTTATCTGTAAGTTTGCAGGATGATAGGTGTTATTTTCGAAGGTTTGGGTTGGCTCATAGGGTGCAAAGAATTCTGCAAAAATCATTATAAAATATACGATTGCAAGGAATATGAGCGAGGTAAATGCAAGTGGTCGCTTTTTTAAGTATTGCCAGAGTTTTTTCATTTTCGCCTCCTCCTATTCGTTTCCGTATCTGATTCTTGGATCTACTATGGCAAGCAGAATATCGCTTATTACCATACCTATGAGTACCAGGGCCGAAATAAACATGCTGTTAGCAAGAACTAAGTTGATGTCTTCCTGAAGGACGGCATCGTACATTAGTCGTCCTATTCCAGGGTAAGCAAAAATAATTTCGAGAACCAGGGAGCCGGAGAAAAGGCCTGCAAGAAGATTTGCACTTCCTGTGATATAAGGGTTTAAGGTATTGCGGAAGGCATGATTGAGGTAAACTCTTTTTTCGCTGATTCCGCGGGACCTTAAAGCAAAAATATAAGGCATGCCCATTTGGTCCAGCATTGTGGCGCGGATCATTCTCATTGTGCCGCCAAGGCCTCCTAAAAACGAAGCAAGCAGGGGCAGGAAAACGTGATGCATATAACTGAAGGTAAATTTCATTGGGGCATCTTTAAATGCAAAATCGGGATAGCCTGTAACCGGAAAAAGATTTGTGATAGACGCAAATAGCTGCAGCAAAATTAAAAGCAGGATTCCCGGAAAGGCATGAAAGAAAAGTGCAAAGAAAGTTGCGCCTACGTCCAGCCTTGTTCCGGCCTTGCTTGAGAAAAAGACTCCAAGCAGGAAGGAGAAAGTTGTAATAAAGACGAGGGCAATTAAATTAAGAAGCACGGAATTCCACAGGCGGCTTTTTATTAAAAATCCTACGGGCGCTTTTGAAATGAGGCTTGTTCCCAGATCGTGATTTACAATTACTCGCTTGAGCCATTTTACATATTGAACATAAAAAGGTTTATCAAGGCCAAGCTCTGCACGGAGGGCATTCATTTGTTCTGTTGTAATATTTTTTTCCTGGGCGCCTGAGCCTCCCATTGAAGAGGTAGAATTTTTTGCGCCGGGATTATCTGTGTTTGTAAGAAGCTGCTGTGTCATCATCTGGTCAACAATGTCTCCGGGGGCAAGCTCCATAAGGCCAAAAAGTGCAAAGCCTAAGAGAAAGAGCAGTACAAGCATTGTAATAATTCTTCCTGTGATGAAGGAAGCAAGAGGGGCCTTTGCTTTAAAAGCTTTTGCAGGGGCTGTAATAGTTGCTTCTAATTTCCTAAAAAAAATTTTTACTTTATTCGTTTTCTTATTCATTTTTACACCCCTACTCTATCAGGTTTTTAAGATAGATGTGATCTGTAAGCGCACCGTTTTTGTTATCGTAATAGACGTTTGTCAGATCCCATTTATTGCGTATTCCAAAAAAGGATTTTGAACGCATAAGATAAATTACCGGGCACTGTTCAAGAATAATTTCCTGATACTCATCCCAGATTTCTTTAGCCTTGTCATGATCAATTGTGTAACTACCCTCGTTGTAAAGATAATCTATGCGGGCTTCCCAATCGGTTGCAGGTTTTTCCTGGAAGGGATACCACAGGTGCAGGTTTCCGTCGCTTGGCCATACGTTTGCTCCCTGAGTTGGAAAAAGGTTTGAACCAAGTCCTATAAAAATTGACTGCCAGTCGTAGGTGGCTGTAAGCATTTCTACAATTTTCTGAAAATCTATCTGGCGCACATTTACGGTGATTCCTACACGGGCACATTCGTCAGCAATAATCTGAGCCATGTCGTTTGCTACAGTACCACCGCTGGAGATTATAAGGTCATATTCTACCTTGTTTCCCTCCTGGTCGTAGTAGAGGCCGTTTTGTTTTTTAAAACCGATTGACTGCAAAAGTTCTTCTGCTTTGACCGGGTCGTATTTATATTTTAAGGTGATGTCTGGGTTGTAATATGGATTTGGTTCAGGGAAGAAAGAATATTTTGGTTCTGCAAGTCCGCGGTAAGTTTGAATTGCAACTCTTTCGCGGTTGAAGAGGCAGCTCATTGCTTGACGGAATTCTTTTTTTGTGAACCATTTGTAATATGGCTTATCCTTGTTCTGTGGATTTTGATTAAAGCTCCACAAGGATGAACCCATGGAACCTTCTGCATTGAATACTGTGTAATCATCTTTTTGATTTGCTACAAGCTCTTCTACCTGCTCAGGGCTTGGGCTATAAACTTCTGTCTGGCCTTGTTTGAAAAGAAGATAGTCTGTGTGGCTGTCTCCTACTATCTGGTAAATTTTCTGTTCGGGATATGGAATTGAATTTCCCTTTGAGTCTTTTTCCCAATAATTTGGATTGCGGGTAAAAACAAGGCGCTGGGCCGGAATGTATTCGGTGATGTACCACATGCCGCAGGATGGAAGTTCTTTTGGATCTTTGTCTACGCTGAACAAGGCCTTTATTCCTTCTGGACCATCTTTTTCTTTTGCAGGCTTAAATATGAAGGAAGGACAAAGCTCCATGTTTGTTGCAATTAAGGGGTCTGCTACAATGCGGGGAAAAATAAAATCAAAATTTCTGTCGTCGATTTTTACACAGTCAATGTGAGCCTCGGAACCATCTTCCATTAAAATCCACTGGGAACCGTAACCGCTTGAAGCAAAGGCCGGGTCGCCGTCTATTTCGTTATACCAGAAAACAAAGTCGTCGGAGGTGACAGGGACTTTTTTGTCGGAGCCATACCAGCTCCAGTAAAAGTTATCCCGGATTGTATAATGAACTGTAAGTGTATTTGCTTTTTCGTCTGTTTCAATTGTGTAAGACGCCCCTTTTGCTTTCCATTCGCGGGCTGTCATATCATAATCAATAAGATACTCAAGCGTCATACTTACAATGGAAGCACTTGTGCCGTCCCGCTCTGCAATTAACTGATTGAAGGTTTTTGGGTCAGACAGAATTGTGTCGTACCAGGTGCCTCCAACTTTGCCGTCTTTAAAGCTTTCGCCCTTCCATGGTTTTGAAACTGTTTTTTGAATAAGCTCCGTATTGAGATTCTGGGAATATGCTTCTATTTCTTCCAGAGTCATTTCGGGGAGCTTTGAACACGACGCTAACATCAGGCATAATAAGCCTGCTGCTGCGAATAAAGTTTTTGCCCTCATAAAAAATCCACCCAAATATAGTTTACAACACCCGGGTGGATTTTTAAAGTCGAAATTAACAAAAATCAAATATTATGTTATAATAGAAGAATAGCGCATGTTCTACGCAATTATAGGTTTACTGGCAATAATACTTAATCTCATCATAAACCGGGAGTCTTTTGCAAACCTTAGGAGCCGGTCCGGTGAATCTAAAAGCGAACAGATGGTAGCCTCCCGCTACAAGATTTTTTTAATTGCTTCAAACTGTTATTTTCTTGCAGATATCGGCTGGGGACTTTTATACGAAAACCGCCACATAAAGGCTTTATTCCCTTTCTTATATCTGGATTGTCTTTTGTACTTCTTTTTTATGTTCCTGTCTATTCTCACCTGGATTCGCTATATTGTTGCCTATCTGGACAGACATGACCGCAAAAGTAAAGCCCTGCTCATGTCGGTGTGGGTTTTGTTCGTTCTGGCTATTATTTATCTGATAATTAATTGTTTTCATCCTTTTATTTTTTCTTTTAATGAAGAGCACGAATATATTATTGAACCGGGCCGGCATATTGCTTTTATTTTGCAGATTGTTCTTTATCTGCTGACATCAAGCTATCTGCTCTTTATAGCGCATAAATCAACCGGTGGTGAAAAGTCCCGCTATACTGCCGTTGGACTTACCTGTCTTGTAATGGAATTGTTTCTGATATTACAGATTTTTAATGAAGTCTACCCTTCTTATGCCATGGGACTTATTATTGGAATTTGTGTAATTCACTCCTTTGTTGAAGCAGGCGAAAGAAAAGAAAAAGAAATATACGATAACATTGCAACAAGACTTGCAGAAAATTATGAAGCAATTTATTACATCAATATAGAAACTGGTGCATTCCGGGAATTTTCAAAAAGTGATGAATATGCGTCTATGCAGGTTCCTGTTGTGGGCAAAGATTTTTACGAAGAAACCCGGCTGAATATTGACAGGTTTGTGCATCCTGATGACAGAGAGTTTGCAAAAAATCTGCACCAGAAAGAAACAATGCTTAAAATTCTGGAAGACAAAAAATCCTATTCCTATAAATACAGACTGATGATTAACGGGCAGCAAAAACATTATACTTTTACCCTCATGCTGGCCCCGGATGGAAAACATTTTATTATCAGCGAAACAAATGTTGATGACGAAATAACAGCCGAAAACCTGCGGTCTAAAAATTTGAATAAACAGGTTACCTTTACTCAGATTGCAGAGATTCTGGCTGTAAATTATGACGTTATTTATTATGTTAATATAAAAGACTCAAGTTACATCAGTTACGAATGCAGGAACATTTACGGCGAAGTAGAAATTCAGAGAGCCGGCGATGATTTTTTTGAAGATTCCAAAACTGATATTACAAATATTGTTCATAAAAATGATCTGGAGACTGTACTCGACTTTGTTAATAAAGAAAATTTAGCCTGCACCCTTATGAATCAAAAAAGCTGCCACCTGGATTACAGAATTGTGGCCTTTAAGAAAACTCATTACGTGAGGATGACAGTACAAAAGACAACTGACGAAAGTCACTATATTATTGGAATTGAAAATATTAATGATGAAGTTAAAAAAGAAAAGCAGCATCTCAAGGCTCTGAATAGCGAAAAAGAACTTGCCAGGCGAGATGAGCTTACAGGTATAAAAAATAAAACTGCCTATAATGAACTTGAAAAGTCTGTCCAGGCAAACATCGATAACGGCATGGATTATCTGCCATTTGGACTTGTTGTTTGTGATACTAACGAACTCAAAAAAGTAAATGATTCTAAGGGTCATGTTGCCGGTGATGAATATATAAAACAGTCTGCAAAGCTTTTGTGTAATATCTTTGTTCACAGTCCTGTGTTCAGAATTGGCGGCGACGAGTTTGTTGTTTTCCTGCGAGGTGATGATTATACAAACAGAGAGGCTTTGATGAAAACCCTCCAGGATCAGGTTTGGGAAAATCAAAAATCAAAATCCGGTCCGGTTCTAGCTTCGGGAATGGCAGACTTTACTCCGGGAAAAGACAAGCTGGTTTCCGAAATCTTTGACCGCGCCGACAAAGCAATGTACAAAAACAAGCGGGATCTAAAAAAATAAAAAAATAATTATAAGGAATTATCTATGAAAAAATGTCTGATTTCTCTTCTTTGCCTATTAATTAATTTTGGAATTTGCTTTTCTGCACAATTTAAGGATTTATCATTAAACAGCGCGATTAAACAAAGCGGAGAATTGTATGAATATGAAATAGAAACTTTTTCCGACGACCCGACTTTTAAAACAGAGTTTGAAAACAAGAATAAAGTATTCAAGGAATTTTTTCAGAAGCTTCCGGGAAATTTTTCTGCATATCCAATAATCGGGAATGGTTCGATTTTTAAATATTCCGGCAAAAGATATGAAAATTTCAAATATGTAGTAGCTGTAGAAACACAAAATTTTCATATTCAGCTGTACGATGCTCAAGTAGATGACAAAGGAATACATGGTTACGCCCAGATTCTTGTAAACATTGACGCAAAATCTTTTGCAAACGGAAAGTCAAAGAAGCCATATTTAATTCTGTCTTTTACAGATTTTTACATTCTTAATGACGGATCTTTTGAAAGCGGCTGGTCGGATGACCAAGGGGTAAACTCATATAAATCTGGTGAAAAAATTTATGTGGTTCTTGAGAAAGTCAGTCTTCAAAAAGAAAAGGATAAATATCTTATCGTGGCACAGGAACCCCGTAACAACAGATTCTTTTCTGGAAACTGGATCAAATTAGGAAAAACCATTTTTTCAACAGACGCAAAGATTATTTCGACTGAACCTTATACTCAGGAACAAATAATTGAAAACAGCGAAAAACACTGCACCATCAAGTGCAATAATTCAAATTGGGATGGTAAAAAGTTTTCCATAGATTTAACCAGCGTCTACCTGCCTGCCTTAAACGCAAGCTTTGATAAAGAAAACTTTGATATCAGTCTTAATAAATCAGATATTCTTATAAAAGCAAAAAACAAAAAAGATAAAGTTAATATGTTTAATTATCCATTTACAATGGATTATCTCACTATAGATCAGGACAATCTCCGTAAAGTAACAATTAAAAATGCAGTAATTTATTTTGGCCAAAACTCCCTGCAATTAGGAAATCTGGATATGCAGCTTCAAACTGAGAATGACTGGGGAGAGACAATAGAAATAGCCTGTATGGAAAATCCAGTAAGTATAACAAACCGCAAAGATAAAATAAAAATTCTGGATGATAATGATATTGTTTATGAATATGAATTTGATTCACGATATGGTCTAATGCTTACTTTTGAAACATCCTTTCCAAATCAGCAGAGCTACCGTTCAATTGAGGTTGATATAGATAAAGACGGAGTTGTTTGGTCTGGAAAAAGATGCAGTAGTCATTATATAACAACTTATACCTTTGATAAAACAATCCTGTATGGAACCTTTTATGGCATACATCCTGATTATGGATTCGAGTTTGATGATGCGAGCCTAAAATTTCCGGAAGGCAGCATTCTTGATGGAATCTTTTTATCGAATTATATTTATATTCGAAAAGACGGAACTCTTTCTGCTGATATACGCTCTATACCATTTTTTGATTTAGGAAGTTTTTACCCCGATTCACAATATTTTACAAAAGACGGGCTTGTCCTTTCTGGTCGTATTGCCTGGGCAGATATAGTTGAACTTCAAGGTCTTCTGAATTATCTTGAAATTGAAAAAATGTATGTTGGCTTTGATGGGCTCATAAAGGAATTCAAACTCAAGGAGTCTGGAGGAAGCTTTGGATTTCCTCTTGCAAGCGACTGGTATATTTCAATTAATAAATATTCCCTTCAAATAAATCAGACAAAAGATAAAGATGGTAACCTTTCTCCGGTGGAAATTCTTCTTTCTTTTGATGATTGCAAAATGTTTCCGCCAGATGGTTCAATGAATTTAGGAATTCCTGTTAAAAATCTCAAATACCGGCTTAAAGGAAATTCAATGGGCTTTGTCTATGATGATGTAATTTTGCCTGAAGGTACTAAAATTGATTTCGCAAAAGCCTTTGAAAAGAAACAATATAATCCAAAAGATACTATAAGAGTGTCAGCAAGAGAAGTAGCAGAAATCAGTAATATGCTGGATCAGGAATGTGTAGATCTGCAACGAAAAAAACTGTTTAAACTTTCTGAAGAATATGAATATGATCAAAAGGGCAATGTCATTCACGAAGTAAAAGCAAATGATTATGGAAAGCTCATAGACTATTATTACGAGTATGATAGCAATGGAAATAGAATAGTTTCCAGATATAAAAATAATTATGACGAACCTCAGGAAATGAGATATGAATATGATGACAAAGGAAGAATTACAAAACGCATAAATGTTATCACCGGTTATGAAGGTCGTTCTGAATATGAAGATTCTGAAGATGGATATACAGAAAGATTTTATAGAAAAGAAGCCGGGCAAAATGAAGAAAAATTATCCAGCACATCTACAGTCTATCTTAATAAAGACGGCAAAAAAACCGGCAACAGCTCAAATGAAAAATGGATATATGACGACAGGGGAAATCTTATTGAATATGGAAAAGGCTCTTGGAAAGAATACAAAGCTCGGGAAAAATGGGTCTATAACGAGCAGAATCAGTTGATTCAGTATGACTATGACCTGGCTACATCTTACCCGAATACAGAAAAATACGAATATTATGACGGACTTCTTTGCAGCAAGCTATACAAAAACGGCAATACCGGAAACATCCAGCTTTATTCCTACGATAACAATAACCGCCTCATAAAAATCACTACTAAATATTTGCAAATAGATAAGTGGTATAATTTTAGAGAAGGCGGTACAGGCACTCCGCAATATTTTAAATACAACGAGTACGGTGAGTTAGCTGCCGAAAAGAATTATAATTTCATAAAAACCTACAGCTATGAACATTATCCAAACGGCCAGTTAAAATCAAAACGGGTTTATATTTACAGGGTTCCTAATTCTGATATGTAACAGTTGTATTATTTTTTTGAAAAAAATAAAAAATCTTAAAAAAAAACTTGACCTTCCACTTGGTGGAAGCCTTAGACTTAAGGTAATAAAACTTAAGGAGGTCAAGAAGAATCTGAAGTATAATATTTTTCGAGAAAAATTATGAAGATTTATCAGGTTGAAGAATTAGTTGGAATCACAAAAAAGAATATCCGCTTTTATGAAGATCAAAAGCTTTTATGCCCAAAGAGAAACCCCCAGAATGATTACAGGGAATATTCGCTTGAGGATGTTCGTCAGCTGGAAAAAATCAAACTGCTAAGAAAGCTTTCTGTTCCGATTGAAGAAATAAGGCTTATTGAGACAGGAAAACTTTCGCTTACACAGAGTATGAACCGGCAGATTGAGCGGATTGAAAAAGAAAAGCAGAGTGCACAGGTTATGAAAGAGCTTTGTGCCCGGCTCAGAGATGAAACCGCTGATTTAAAAACGCTGAATGCTTCATTCTATCTTTCGGAGATGGACAAGATGGAAACTCAGGGAACAAAATTTAAAGACATACAAAAAGAAGACATTAACAGAAAAAAGAAATCGGGCGCCGTTGCAGCTGCCGGAGTTTTCTGCCTGATTTTGATTATAAGCTTTATTGCCACGCTTTTTGTTTACAGGGCGGAACCAAAAATATTGGGGCCGATTATTGTTACCGGTCTGATTTTAATCGGGCTGGTTGTTGGAATTATTATTGCATTGATTCAAAGAATTAAAGAAATTAATGGAGGAGAAGAATATGATGCTCGTAACTATTGATTCAATTCCTGGTAAGGAATATGAAGTT
>CAMNDY010000017.1 GCA_946535985.1 uncultured Treponema sp.
TCTTTCCATCCGTCGAAGCCAAGATATCCCATGAAGTAACGGCGATCAATGTTATCATTGTCTGTAAGGTGTACGTACAATCCGTGTGGGAAGTTCATACCCATTGTTGTAACTTTGATAGATTTGATAGTTCCAACATTCTTGATTACACCAAATCCACCTTCGAACAATGTCTTTTCGAAAGAAGGGTTCTGTGCAACGTTGAATGATGAAGCATCTTCATCTTCACTCAAAGCCTGTCTTTCACCATCATCACTTACTGTAGAAAGTGGTTCGTAAGCAGGGATGTCAAAAGGAGGAACAATCTTAGCGTTTGCATTTGAGTTCCATGATGGGAATACAATGCGAACACCCATTACGTTCTGTCCTGCGAAAGGTACGTCTGCGGACTCTTTTACTGGTGCTGCAACAACCTGTGAATCAGCCAAGCTCTGAACAGTCTTTGCAGAAGAGTTCAATGTAACTTCCCATTCAGGAAGAGACAAAGAAGTTCTCATAAGATCTTTCTGTTGCTTAGTAAATGTTGAACCAGCACTAATAGCGTAATCCATAGTTGTACGCTTATTCTGCTTTGCTACTACGTTACCATCACTGTCTGTAAGTTCGTAGTCAGCATCCAACTGTGTAAAATCGATGAGCATAGCTTCTTCAGCAAAAGCAACGCCACCAACAAGCAGCATAGCAGCTGCAATTAAACTCAAAGTCTTCTTCATTTGAAGCTCCTTTTTTTATACTAATTCGATGTAGCCTTGTATAATAAACTATTATCTTATAAGTATGCTAATTTGTCAACGCTTTTTTTTCTATTCAAAAGCATATTTTCCATCTACAAACACCTGCACCTGCTCGATATTTGTAAAGTTTTTCATGATATTCCGCTTTAAAAGCTCAATACCATCCTTTATTTGAACAACATTGTGTCCCATATATATAATATCGGCAGAAAGGTCAATAAACACTGTTCTATCTCTTTCAAAGCACGAAATTACCTTAGTTCCAGGAGTAAAAAGATACTTTGTTCTTTCAAGACCAGATCCAAGTACAAGCTCATCAACAAAATAATTTAATTGAGATTTATTGGGATTTTCTTTTAAATATCTTGTTTCAAGAACATATTTTCCTTCATCAACACAAGGAAAAATAAATACATATTTTGTTCCGTAATGCTTTTTTGCATACATTCCAGAAGAAATCAGAAGAAAAACAAGAGAAAGTATCAGTGCCGCTATAATGGGAATATATTTTTTAATGTCAATTTTCATTTGCAGATGTAAATCCTTTTGAGCGTTCAAAGTGAGTTATGAATGCTGCAATTCCATTATATATTCCAAGGGCTGCTTTTTTCAAGTATGTATCATTATTCAAAAGCAAAGCTTCTTTTTCATTAGAAACAAATCCAAGTTCAATTAAAACGCTTGGCATGTTAGAGTTTTTTACAACAAACCATTCCTCTGCTTTAATTCCCCTTGCCTTTGATTCATTACCAATCTGACTTTGCAGACCGTCCATAATGAACTTTGCAATCATGATTGATTCTGTTGTATATTCCTCTTCCAGCATAGAATTCAGAATCGGGAATAAAGATTTATCATCTGTTGAAGATTTATCAAGTACTGTACGGCGATATCCCGGAGAAAGGTACCATACTTCATAGCCGGAAGAAGTTTTATTTAACGAAGAATTTACGTGAATTGAAATAAACAATACAGCTTCGTCTTCTTTAACTTTCACATTATTTGCAATTTCTGTTCTTTCCTGAAGTGTGAGGAAAACATCTTTATTTCTTGTAAGAATAATCTGTTTATCGGGATAGGCAGTTTTAAGGCGTTCACCCAAAAGCTTTGCAACCTTAAGATTTACGTCTTTTTCCTGAATCGTTACATTTTTTCCATTGATTTTATATGTTTTTAATGCACCGGGATCTTTTCCTCCGTGGCCTGCATCTACAAGAATAGCGCCAACCTTGAACATTGTAGAATTATTTTCTTTAAACATCTGGTCGGCATCGTTCATGAATTTTTTAGAAACATATATCTTATTATTTTTAAGCTCCGGGGCATCTGTAAGCTCAAAACGAACATTGTCCAGCATTACGACACTTTCATCTTTTCTAAAGGTTATCTGATGTCCGTTTTTTTCAAGCATTCCTGTTTCAGAAAGAGAATCCCAGTACAAAGTAATTCCTTCTTTTTTTGCAGTATCCATGAGCGAAATATCGTTTACTGCAAAAAGAGATGAGACTATTGAAAATATCGCAAAGAACAATATATGTTTTTTCATTTTTTCCCTTCGACAGGCTCAGGGCCCACAAGTTTAGTATCAGGGCCTGCAAGTTTACTATCGGAATAATATACTGCTCCCTGAAGACCTCCCCGCAATAAAGAAGACCAGAAGCCACTTGAATCTAAGGCAGGATGCTTTGGGCGCAGAATATCGAACTTTTGTGCAGTCTGCCTGATTGTATTAAAATTCCAGTCTGTAAGGTTGCAGACATCGGCTGTTTGTAAAAAATCAGGTATATAATCTTGAGTCTTAGCATTTTCAGGGATATCCAGAAGAATATCAAGGCAGCACCGTTGTTCGTTATTCAGTTTAAAAAAAGCATAAGGAGGAAAAGCATTTTCATCTGCCTCTTCATTTCCCTTCAAATAGCTGTCTGTTTTAGGATTATTTGGTTTAAGGGTAATAAAAACATTTGAAACTGCATCTTCTGCAGCTTTTATTGCAATTTCTCTGTTATTGCTTACGGCAATTATATTTCCGCATTTTTCTACATTGTTTCTTGGAAAGTCTACATCACATCCAATAGAAACTGTTGCCCGAGGAAGAACATCACGCACTGCCTGGTCTGTAAAATCCTGTATATTTTCTATATATTCAACTGTTCCGGGAATGCTCATCCAAGCGCGTTCTGCAGAGGTGCGCAGGCATGGAACTTCAAAAAGTTCATAAGGAGCCGGAAGATTTTTACAAAGCTCTGACGGAGTGTAAGAAACCGGCACTGCTTTTGAAATCAGTTTTTCAGGTTTATTACCTGTTGCAATAAGAATGCCCTGTTCTGTTAAATTCAAATCTGAAGCATAAGGATATGTCCAGCCTGACATATATCCGCCGGAAAGACGGGCTGCAATTTCGCCGATCATAGGACCCTTTTTTGTATATTTAATGTCTGCTTTAGCAGCACCACAGGTAAGGCCTTCTGCTTTAGCTCCAAGGGCAAATACAGAAATAAGCTGGCCGTGCATTTTCTGGGGAATATCTGCAGGCATTGTGTGACCAATTTCAATAAAATATGGTTCGTATTTAATATGACGGATTGCAAAGCCTGTAACGATAAACTTGCCGTTATAAACAAGAGCATCAATGGAAAACTCAGGGCCGTCCATATATTCTTCTATAATTGCATAGCCTGTGCAGGAATTTTTTGAAGCAATTGTAACGGCAGGCAAAAACTCTTCTTTTGTTCTTACCATTCTGCAGCCGCGGGCCCCCATATTATCTACAGGCTTTACTACAAAAGGAAAATCCATTTTGGAAAGAACGGTCTCTAAAAGCTCAGGAGAAATATCTTCTTTTCCGGCCCGTATAAACTTTGGAGAAGGAACTCCATTTTTTTCAAAGCAAGCCCGCATCTGAGTTTTAATACTTGCATTTGTGGCGGCTTCAAAGCTGTGTGCAGGTAAACCAAGTTTTTGACAGACATAGCTTACACTTGCAGAAAAATCTGTACCGGCTGTAAAAACGCCTTCCAGACCATCCGGAGAATTCTTAAGGCGGGTACAAAGCTCTAAGATTCCTTCTTTATCTTTTAAATCAATCTGAAAAAACTCATCTGCCAGAGGAATGCAAACAGCTTTTGGATCTGCGTCAACTACAATTGTATGCAGACCAAGATTTTTTGCACTTTGAATAGCAGGACGCTGCATGAGGCCTGCGCCTAATATAACTATATTTTTCATTTCTTTTCCGCCTTTTTACGGCAATAAATTTCGACAGTATCTCCAAGCTGCATTAGTCTTGAATATTTATCTATCATATTCCATTTTACACTGCCCTTCTGAACATTTTCTTTTTTGCATATAGGGAAACGTTCCGGATGATGTCCTGTAGAAATGACCTTTACAACTTCAAAACCGTATTTTTTGAGGATTTTTTGTGCACGAGAAGGTTCCCAGATTGAAAAATGGTCAATAGGACTGATTGTGTAAAAATGGTCAATATCGCTTTTTGCAGAAATGCCTTCGCCGGAAGGTGTTGCAAAGGCAAAAATTCCACCGTCTTTAATTATTGAAGAAATTTTTGACAATACAGAATCAAGATTTTTAAAATGCTCAATTACGTACCACATTGAAAGGCAATCAAACTGAGTAATTCCAAATTCTTTTTCAACATCAATTTGAGGAAAAGCAGAACAGGATGCCGGAAAATGAAGTTTAG
This sequence comes from uncultured Treponema sp., assembly GCA_946535985.1. GTDB lineage: Bacteria > Spirochaetota > Spirochaetia > Treponematales > Treponemataceae > Treponema_D. The sequence continues at coordinate 4,438 of CAMNDY010000017.1, forward strand.
TCTTTACATAATGAATTGCATCATCAGAAATATCTGTTCCAAAAGGATTAAGTCCAAGATCATTTGCAGCAGCTAAAGATGGTCCGTAGGCACAGCCTATATCAAGATAGTTTTTACCACCCTGATTATCATGAAGAGAATTCATAACTTTAATTCTTCTTAGGCACTGAGCCTTTATTGAATCAAAATCTTCTTCGTAAGTTTTTCCGTACTGCTTTTTATAATCTTCAAAAAAATAGGATTTTTTATACTGCATTTCTTCTTCGGCAGTAAAAGACATATAAACAAGACCACAGCATTTACAGCGTCTGTAAGTTCGTCCTGCATTGCGCGAAATAATCGGGTCAGGATTAGAATCCTTTTGCCCCTCCTCATTCTGGCCGCAGACAGGACAGCAAAGCTTTTTACCAAAGGCAAGCTTTTGAATATAAGAACCCAGGGATTTTTGCTCAAGACTCATTTTTACTTCAGGATAAAGAAAAGGAGACTCCAGAGCTTTCTGCATTTTTAGGGAATCAATTTTTCCGTGAGGAATATAAGCAAAATCATATTTTTGTGCCAGACGCTCATGAAGCTTTGTTGTTGCAAGCATTATTACTGCGCAACCTGCAAATGCAGCTTCGAAAGCTGTAAGTCCATAATGAGAAAGAACTAAATCATATTCAAAAATCTTTTCGCGAAGGTTTTCAACTGGAGGAATAAAATTGATATTTAAAATATTCCTGTATTTTTCTACATCACTTACAATTGCAGTAATCTGGGCCCCCGGAAGATTTTTTACAAGTGCCTGAGCTGCAGGAAGTGTAAGACCGGCGGGATCTTCTCCTCCTATGCAAACCAGAACCTTTTCTATATTGCGGGATTTATTTTTTCTTACATTCAAAGGCTTGGTAATATAACTTGTGTCAAAAAGATTTGGAAGACGAGAAACATCGTAAGAAGGAATTATATCTAAAAGATAATCACAGTATTCAGAAAAATCAGAGCCTTCATCAAGAGAAATGAGCTTTTTACCTTTTGAAAAACTTTCAGCCTGCTTTTGAGAAAGCTTAAAATTATCTGTAACGATAACTGCTTTATAAGTTTCATCAGGAAGCTGATTAATTATCTGCCAGTCTTGCAGCCCCTTTTCTTTATATTCATCAATAATTGAAAAGGTTTCTGCAAGGGTACAATCATCCGGAATATATACAAAACCCTTTGTTTCAATTGCTGTAGTAAGACATCGGTGAAGGTGACCTGTTCCCTGGCCTTTAACAACAGAAGGTACAAAAACAATAGGATTATTCACAGCGTCTGATTTACAGGCATCGATAATCTGCTCGGTTGTATAAGGCTCTTTGCAATCTTTAAGGTAATTTACAATACAAGAGGCGCGCATGTAATCAGAAAAAGTATCGATTGTTGTACGTAAATCAGGGTAATAAAAACGTGAAGGAGCTTTTACAAACTCACATTTGAATCTGTCTTTATGATTATATAAGGCAGGTCCAACATGCTCGTGGTCATAAGGATTATCTGTCTGCTCTGCGGCTTCTAATAAAGACTGGGCACTAAAAATTTCTACACCCGAACCATGAGGAAGACCTGTAAAGGTAAGATAATCACATGGATGTTTTGATTTATTTCTTTCTTCAAATTCTTCTACACTGGCCTGGGCTGCTTCATAAAACAAAAAAGGATTATCGGCAGTAGCACGGATTATTGTATCAACCTTGAGGGTTTTTATAAGATCGCAAAAACGCTTTAATACATCATTCAAATCTCCGGCAAAACAATCAAAACCATTTTTTTTGCAGATTGGTTTTAGTTTTTCATAAGATTCATGATCGGTTGCGACAAAATACTTATCTGCCTTAACTTTTTTCATAGAAGTTAAAACCCAGTCTAATACACTTTTTTCACCAAGGATTTTTAAGGCTTTTCCGGGCAGACGCGAAGAAGATAAACGGCATTGAACGATTACAGCTCTTTTAGTTTTCATTGCTTTCCACCTGAGGCTCCTGCCAGTTTTTTATAAAAGTCTGCAGATCCATTTTAAACTGATATTTATTTTTTTCTACCCATTCTTTTGCGGCCTTAAACTGCTTTTTTGCTTCAAGATATCCGCAGGAAGAATGGAATAAAAATTTATAAAAGGCTGAGTTTTTAATAAAAGCTGCTTCGTTTTTATATTTTGGAACCTCGTTTTTAAGATAATATTTCAGATAATCCTGATTGATTGTCTGATCTTCAATTGTAGGTTCATCAATATATGAAAACTGCAGCATTGTTGTAAGTTTAGTTTCCTGACCCCAAAGCCATGAACGAACAGCAAGATCAAGGTTCTGCCAGTATGGAGTTTTTATTGTATGGTCAAAGCCACCAAGCTGAATAAACTTTTTGCGGTTATAAAGGGCTACATAATCTTTTGGATAAATTGTTTTTTTACCGTCTGTTACAAAAGATGAAGAATCAATTACAAAATGAGATTTTTCGGCCCCCGGTGTAAACAAGGTATAAAGTCCGTTTTTATTTTTATCTAAAAGACGAGGAACAATACAGTAGATTTGTGAACTTGTAAGTCGTTCTGCAAGATTTTCAAGCACTACTCCGCTTGGAATATAAAGGCTGTCTCTGATTACAAGAACATAATCTGCATCAATTTCGCTCATTGCAAGGTTTATAAGTTCACCGTCAGAAGCTTTTTCCAACGGAATAAAGAATTTTATATTTGGAAACTTTTTAGAGATATCTTCAATAGAATAATTACTGCTGTCATGCTCAATGGAAATTATTGAACGGAAATTACAGCCCATGAGGTTTTCAAAAACATTGAGCTTAAGATGACTTGCGCTTGAATGAAGAAGGATTACAGATATATTCAGAACATCAGGAGAATTATTTACTTTTCCCCCTATTACTGTCATGTTTATCTGATGTTCATCAAAAGTTGAAGGTATAGAACTCATCACATCCTCCGCATTTATCGCAATATTTCTGATTTATATGATTATTAAGTTCATCGTTGAATTTTTCCCAGACAGATGCAATGCCCTCTTCAAAAACGTTGCCCTGTATGTCGTCCAGAAGGCGGCTGTGGCAAAGAGGAACATCTCCATTCCATAAAACTGTGAGGTCTCGTCTCAAATGCCAGCAGATATTTCTTTCCAATGGAGAAAGGTCGGCAGGTTCTTCGTTTTTCAGCAGGCCTGCAAAGCTGTTGAATTTCTGGATTATAAAGTTTCCATTACTTGCGTTTGATTTTTCTTTCCAGTAGCGGAAAAAGCTTTCAAGTTCTGCTTCGTTTGCATTCATGCGTACAAACTGTGGATATACACAATCGGGAAGAGCTTCCTGTAATTTTTTTACTGCTTCAACTGATTTTTCAAGACTAAAATCAGCCCCACGAAGAGCAGCACAAGTTTGAGCAGTAAATCCGTCCATAGAAACTACAATCATGATTTTCTGCCAGTTATTTGTCCTTTCTTTGGCGGCATTTACAAGCTTTGCAAGCTCTTCAGCAAAATTATCCGGAATTGAAGATCCGTCGGCTTCTATAAATACAGAAAGTCCCTGATAAGAAAGGATTTTTTCTATAATTTTTAATAAATCAGGATGATTAAAGCATTCACCCCAGGCAGAAAGCCCTACAACTGCTTCGCCGGAGAAATCTGCAATCTCTTCTATAAGACGGCAGGCCTTATCATAATCCATAATTTTACTTGCAGCAGCAGGCTCTGTACCTTCTTTTGCGGCAAGTGCCTTTGGATAAGGACAATAAGAACATTTGCCCTGGCATTTTTGTGCAAGCTGAAGATTATAAAAAGAAGGAATAGTCTTTAAAATCTTAGGATTTTTTGCAGCTGCTTCAGAAAGTTTTACAGGATCTGCATTTGCAAAAGCTTCTTGTGAGCTTAGATCTTTTTCAAACTCTTCAAACAATCTCTGGCATGCAATAAAATTCTCTTTTTTACGGCAATCAAAAGCAAAACGGAATAAGCGCCAGTCTACAGGAGCAAGAACAGTTTCTACTTCAAAGGAGTTTATATCTGTTTTAATCATATCAAAAATAGAATGACGGGTGATTTTCTGCGAACCAAGTTCTGCTGCTGTTGTTTTTGACAATTCAAGAAGAATAGAAATAGTTCCTTTGTCTAAAAGCTCAGGTGCAAAGCCTTCAGGATATCCTTCTGCAAAGGTATATTCGGCCTTATAGTCAACATGAGTGCTTAAAAGCCCCAGGGCCAGCGATTTATTTATAAAAAGACAGTCAGCCCAGCCAAAAATCAAAGAATCAGCCCCACTTTCGCGGCAATTTTTATCTAATTCTTCTAAAAGTGAGCTGATTGTAGTGCAGCCGCTTATTGTGCGTACTTCAAAACCGAAGGAAGCTGCAGAAAGGCTGCATAATTCTTTTGCACTTTTTCCTGCAAAAACCTTTTCATCTTCATATTTATTTTTTTCGTCAAATAAAACAACAATACTTTTCATCAACTTCTTTATCGGCAATTGGTTGAACAAGTTAATGGAATTAAGATAAAATAAAGTTATGGGTGATCAGGAAATGCTGCTGAACCAGGTCTTTTCGGTAGCTCAAATTACTTCATATATTAAAGAAATTCTCGAAGGTGCTTTTTCTACAATAACTGTTGAAGGAGAAATTTCTAACTGGAGGCCTTCAACTTCAGGCCATGTATATTTTACCCTAAAAGATAATTCTGCCCAGCTTAAGGCAGTAATGTTTAAAGGTTCCCTCTACTCTCTTAAGTTCAAACCCAAAGATGGTGACAAAGTTCGCTGTACAGGCCGACTCTCGGTTTATGAACCTCAGGGTAACTACCAACTTATAGTAAATAAAATGGAAGCAACAGGTTCCGGCGACATTCTTGCCATGCTGGAAGAACGTAAAAAACGCCTTGCTCAGGAAGGACTTTTTAATGAAGAAAACAAAAAGGTCTTACCTCAGTTTCCGCGAACAATTGGAGTTGTAACAAGTCCTACAGGGGCTGCAATTCGTGATATTCTGCAGGTAAGCCGTAGACGTAATAAAAATATAAATGTAATTGTTTTACCGGCTCTTGTTCAGGGCGAAGGTGCTGCTCAGACAATTCAGAAAATGATAGAAATTGCAAATTTTTATAAACTCTGTGATATTCTGATTGTTGGACGAGGCGGAGGTTCGCTTGAAGATTTGCTGCCATTCAGCGAGGAAAATGTAGTTCGCGCTGTAGCTGCTTCTGAAATTCCTGTAATTTCTGCAGTAGGTCACGAAATTGACTGGGCTTTATGTGATTATGCTGCTGATAAAAGAGCCGCTACTCCTTCTGCAGCAGCAGAGCTTGCGGTTCCTCTTTTAAGCGATATTAAACAGGATATTTCTTATTATAAGACTGAACTTTATAACGAAATAAAACAAAAAATAGAAAAAAAACGATTGATTGTAAGGGCTTTTGATCCTTCTTCTCTTGAAGTAAGATTCAGAAACATTCAGCAGCCGCTTTTGAACAGATTTGACAAGGCAAAACAGGGGCTTAAGGATGGCATTTTAGATAAAATAAAAGATTACAGGACAAGAATTGCCACTTATAAAACCATTTTAGAAAACGCAAGCCCTCAGACAATCTTAAACCGTGGATATTCTATGGTACGTGATGAAAATGGAGATGTTGTAAGAGATTCTGCTCAGGTTAATGAAGGAACTGCACTTCTTATTACACCTGCAAAAGGAAGTATAAAAGCAAAAGTAATAAAATGACAAAAGAGGAGTAAGAGCTATGAACACATTTGAAGAAAACCTGGCAAAGCTTGAAGAACTGACAAATGATATAAAAAGAAGCGACATTTCGCTTGAAGATGCACTCAAGGATTTTGAAGAAGGCATTAAGCTTGCAGGTGGAATGGAAAAACAGCTTGATGAAATTGAAGGCAAAGTTCAGATTTTAATGAACGAACCAAATCCTATGGAAAAAGGAAACGAACCTCAGTTTGATCTTTTTTCTGAAGCAGGCGAAGTAAACGGAACCAGAAAATGAGTCTTGAAAGTCCTGTAAGAACCTTAGATGCCCAAGTTGCCCGCAAAATTGCAGCAGGAGAAGTTATTGACCGTCCTAATGCTGTAGTGCGGGAGCTTATTGATAATGCAATTGACTCAGGTGCAAAGCAGATAACCGTTGAAATCACTGGTGGCGGAATAGAAAAAATCCGTGTAATAGATGACGGCTGCGGAATGACAAAAGAAGATTTGCAGAATTGTGCCCGACCTCATGCAACAAGTAAAATTTCAACAGAAGTAGATTTAATGAATCTTTCTACACTGGGTTTCAGGGGTGAAGCCCTTGCTTCTATTGCAGCAGTAGCCAGACTTTCTATAACAAGCGGCGGTTTTAAAATGCGGGCAAGTATTACTGAAGATCATATTATAGAAAGTGTTGCATTAACAAAAGGCACAATTGTTCAGTCAGAAGGACTTTTTGAAAATTTTCCGGCCCGCAGACAGTTTTTAAAAAGAGCAGCAACAGAAGGACTGATGTGCAGGAATACTTTTATTGAAAAAGCAATTTCGCGCCCGGATATTGCCTTTAGATTTGTAAGCGACGGAGAAACAAAGCTTGATTTACATGCAGGCCAGTCTTTACGGGACAGATTTGTAGATGCCAACCGCTATGAATATGATAAAAATCTTTTTTATGAAGTAAAAAGCTCAGCAAGCGGAAAAGATCCGGACTGGTCTTTCAGTGTTATTACAGGAGAGCCTGCTGTAAGCCGTTCCAACAAAAAAGATATTTTTATTTACGTAAATGGTCGCCGCATTCAGGAATACTCACTTGTTCAGGCAATTGAATATGGTGGTCAGGGATTTTTTCCAAACGGAACTTACCCTATTGCCCTTGTCTATATAAGTGTAAATCCAAAACTTGTAGATTTTAATATTCATCCTGCAAAAAAAGAAGCAAGATTTTATGATATTTCGGACTTACATCATGCAATAAGCTCCAGCGTAAGGACATTTTATCATAATTATACATATCAAAATTTTATTAATGACAAGCCGGCGGATGAAGCAACGCCTACATATGAAAGGCATATTACATACAAGAATGGTCCTTCGACAAGCTCAGGAACCGCATTTCATGCATCAGGGACCACGGTGTCTCAAGTTCATGATCTGCGTTCAAAATACATGCCTTCTTCTTCCAGAACTTCCTATTCAAAACCTGAAATCCCAACTTCATCTCTTGCAGAAGAGGCAATGCAGTCATTTTCAAAGGAGTTTACAGCTCCTCAGGAAGAAAAGTCAAAGGTTCAGTACATAGGCCCTGCCCTTGGCACATTTCTTCTGGCTCAAAAAAACAACTCTCTTTACATAATTGACCAGCACGCGGTTCATGAAAGAATCCTTTTTGATAAAATCATGAATAATCAGGGCGGAAGACAGCAGCTTTTAATTCCTTACAAAATCAGAACAGAATCAAAAAGCCAGGATAATCAGCTTGAAAAACTAAAAGAAAGGCTTTCGCAAATTGGTTTTGATGCAGAAAAAAAAGAAGAAGGATATTGGGAAATTACATCAATTCCTGAGCGCTGGACAGGCACAGAATACGATTTCCGCTCTCTGATATTTGTAAAGAATGTTGAGCCTGAACAAATCATACGTTCTATTGCGGCAATGACAGCCTGTAAAGCCGCAGTAAAAGATGGCTATGTTTTAGATGATGAAACAGCTGCCCGCCTTGTTGAACAGGCCTTTACACTTGAAGACCCCCACTGCCCTCACGGAAGACCGATATATACTGTACTTTCCAGAGAACAATTATTTCAATTAGTAAAAAGAACATAGATTTTTTCTACTGAGTAATTGTATTTAAAAGTCCAGATATTTCGTTCTTCCTATACGTAGGATTTTTTTCCTGAACATAAACCAGATATTTTTCGGCATTTGCGTTGTCGCTTAGCTGCATACAAACCTTTGCAAGCTCAATATAAGCATCCCAGTTTTCTTTATCTGTTTTCAAAAGCTCGGTGTAAGTTGATTTTGCATAATCGTATTCACCTGCCTGGGCATAAGCCTTTGCAAGATTTGCACGAATTGCATTATTCTTTGAATCAAGTTTAAGAGCATTCTGGTAGAACTTTACTGCATTTGCATAATCTTCTTTTAAAAGATAGGCCTTGCCAAGGTTGTTATTTGCTTCAATATTATTATTATCTTTGTTGTAAACCTGGGTAAAGAGGCTTAAGGCTGTATCAACATCAGGCGGTTCAAGGGTCATATACATAACACCAAGATTGATTTTTGTCTTGGCATGATCTGCATTAACCTTCAAAACTTCAAGATATAAAGGAATTGCATTATCAACCTTGCCCTCTTTATCCAGGATGAGTGCATAATTATAAATTACATTAACTTTTGCATTATCATTTTTTATAAAATCTTTACCTTCGTAGGCTTCACGTGCATATTTTTCGGCATCGGCAACTTTTCCGGCATCAAACATAACTGCAGAAAGATTATATTTTGTTAAAGTCATATTTTCACTTGGAGAAAGCATGGTAAGAGCACGCTTGTAGCTTTCTTCGGCTTCGTTATAACTCTTTTTCTGATAATATACATTTCCGAGCTCCATTGCCGCCTGAACATTTATATTATTAATTTTAAGTACCGATTTATATGCATCTATTGCCCCGGAATAATCGTTTCTATCTGCAAGAATACGAGCTTCTTCCAGGTATGCTTTTTCATGACGGTTATCAATATCAATTGTCTTACGGAAGGCAGCAAGAGCGGCTGTATCATTTTTGAGCTTTTTCTGGGTAAGGCCAAGATTATATCGGCTTGGAGCGAATTTTGTATTCAATTCGCAGGCCTTTGTAAAGGAAGAAGCTGCCTCGCTGTATTTTTTAAGCGTATACTGAATTTTTCCAAGGTTATACCAGTAAAGGTAATTATTAGGGTCATATTCTACAGCGGCTTTCATCTCTTTAAGGGCTGTATTGTAATCCTTTTTATTAAGGGCATCCTGGGCAAGAATATAATGGGCTCCCGCATCTTTAGGATTTGTCTGAACTGCTTTATTTGCCATTGCTACAGCATTATTCATAAGCTGCTGCTTTTTATCGGGATTATCTGACTTTTCTGCAGCTTCATAAAGGGACTGGGCAATTTCTGACTCTTTAGAAGCCTTAAAGTTTGCTCCGGCGTCTCCCGGGCTCAAACTGTCTGCCATATTAAAATGCTTCATTGCTTCTTCGATATTTCCCATAGCAAGGGCAGTCTGACCAAGCTGAAGTTCATTATTTACATCATCAATTTTCTTTTTAAGTTCTGCATTTTTCTTTGCAAGAGCTTCTTCTTCGGCTTTGCGTTTTTCTTCTGCCTTACGTTTCTGCTCTGCTGCTGCGGCTTCCTCTGCCTTTTTTTGTGCAGCTTCGGCCTGCTGATCTGCAAGACGTTTTTCTTCTGCTTCCTGCTGCTGTTTTAAAAGACTTTCCATTGCACGGCGGTTTTCTTCTGCCTGCTTATTTGATTCTTCAAGGGCACTTTTCATTGAAGAAAGGGAATCCTGCATTGCACTTGAAATACTGGAAGTATCAACATCTATCTTTAAGCTGTCGGGATATCCGCCGTTTTGATTATTTGTATCACCGGAATTGTAATTATATGTATTTCCACCTGCAAAAGAGGCCCCGGAAGCATTTTCTCCGGCTCCTTTTTTCATATCAAGAATTGAATTCCATAAATCCCAGACTTCCTGATCATCACCATTTTTTTCAAGATAATCATCAAGCTTATTAAGGGCACGGTCATATTCACCGCGTTCTGCGTAGGTTCTTGCAAGATTACAGACATTTGCTTTGGCTTTTGCCCCGGAATTCTTTTTACTTACACAACCTGTTACACAAAGCACAATAATAAGAATTATTACACCCACAATTGAGGAAATGATAATTATGAGCTTTCGTTTTTTCTCTTTTTCAAGTTCTTCAGGTGTTTTTTGGGCCTTTTCATCTGTTTTTGGTGGTAATGGTGGAATTACAGAAGATTCCGGGCTTGGTGCAGCTGGTTTTGGTGTTGGGATTGCTGTTGGTGCAGTGGCCACAGGCTTTGGAGTGCTTGCTACAGGCCTTGGAGTGCTTGCAGCAGGTCTTGTTGTTGCTGCAGTAGTTGTTGGCCTTGTTGTAGCTGTAGTTGCTCTTGTAGCGGTGGCAGCAGGTTTTGTGACGCTTGTTGTTGGTCTTGGTGCAGTTGCGGCGGGTCTTGCAGCAGTTGTAGTAGTTCTTGTTGCAGTAGCGGTAGGCTTAGTTGCAGTGGCACTTGCTTTTGGAGCACTTGCTGTCGCTTTTGCAGCTGTAACAGTAGTTTTAGCAGCAGCAGTCGTTTTTGTTGCACCTGCAGCAGTTCTTGCTGCTGTTGTCGTACTTCTGGCTGTACTTGTTTTAGCTGCACTTGTACTTGTCTTTACACTAGCTGCTGCCGGCTTTGCACCAGTTGCTGCTGTTCTTGTTGCAGTAGTTTTTGTACTTGCAGCTGTTTTTGTACTTGCTGACCTTTTTGCACTTGCAGTTGTACCAGTTTTTACTTTACCAGTACTTGTTCCCGCTCCTGCAGGCTTCTTTGTTGTTTCTGCCATACTAATTCCTCCCACACCTTAATCCAATTCAGATTCAAAATCATAATCAATCAGATCTTCAGTACCACTAGTCATGTTAGTTGAATCTGTATTCTGCAATGAATTTGCAACATCTTCAAGCAGTTTACGTCTTCTTTCTGCTTCTTCCTGACGCTTTTCTTCGGCAAGCCGTTCCTCTTCGGCTTTACGCTCTGCTTCAAGTCTTTCTTCTTCCTCTTTTTGACGTGCAAGCTCTTCTGCCATGCGTTTTTCTTCTTCTGCAAGACGGGCTGCTTCTTCTGCCATAACCCTGGCTTCTTCTTCCTGACGAAGAACTTCCTGTTTTAACAAGGCAATCAGTTCTTCAAGTTTTGGACGCTGAAGGTCCTCAGGTTCCATAATTATAAAACGCTCATAATCCTTAATAGTTTCACTATACTTTTGAGACATCAGATATGAATTTCCGCGGTTAAGAAGCGCTCTTGAGAATTTCGGATCTGCCGAAATTGCCAGAGTAAAGCTTTTTGCTGCATTTTCATAGTCTCCCATTGCATAATATGAGTTTCCCTGATTAAACGAAAGGATTTTTTTGTTTGTAGCAGGCACCTTTAAGCCCTTAGCAAAGGCATCTACACTATTCTGATAATCAGCAAGCTGATAGTATGCTAGTCCAAGATAATTATATGCGGCAGATGAAGCAGTTCCGTTTTTTATTTCATCCTCAAGAAAAAGGATTGCTTCTGCAGGCTTATTACTCTTAAAAAGCTTTTCACCTTCTGATTCTGCAAAAACAAATGTATTACAAGTTAAAACAAAAATCAGCAATGTAAGTATATTTACAGAATGTCTAGTCTTCATAATCAAACCCCTTGAAATAAGAAAATAAATTAATTATTCTTATAGTAAGTTTATTATCGGATTTATTAGATTTTACTAAATTTCTTTTATTGAGGTAAGCCATGAGTCCCGTTGCAATAGTAGCAGTCTGTGTACTTGGCATTTTTATTATAGGTCTCCTTATTTTCATAATTAAGGGAACTCTTGCACCTAAAAAAGTAGATTCAATTCCAAAACTAATCAAACAGGGTAAAACATCAGTAGCAATAAAGCAGGCAAAACAAATCCTTACGAAAGATCCTAAAAACTACATAGCCCATTATTACCTGGGAAAAGCCTATCTTAAAGAAAACAAATCTGAACTTGCAATAATCGAATATAAACTTGTAAATGAAAACGCACTTTTTGGACCTCAGCTGAATGAACTGGATTTCAGACAGGAATATGCCCAGCTTTTAATGAAATATAACCAGCAGCAGGAAGCTCTTAAGAATTACCTTCTGCTTACCAAGCTTGATCCTAATAATCCGGAAAACTTTTATAATGTTGGACATCTTTACGAAGAATGCAACCGCTATGACCTTGCCATGGGCTTTATGCAGAAAACAGTTATGCTCAACTCACGTCACGCAAAAGCACATGCAGAAATTGGCCTTATGCATTACAGAACAAAGAATTTTGGAGAAGCAAAAAAAGAAATTGATATTGCCCTCAAACTCAGTCCGGAAACATATTCTTCATATTATTATCTTGGAAAAATCCAGAAGGATGCAAAAGACCTTGCCGCTGCCATAAAATCCTTTGAAAAAGCACAGCGCGACCCGGAAATCAAGCAGAAAGCTATTATTGAACACGGTTCCTGCTTTATGCTTGCCAACCGCTTTGATAATGCCGCCATGGATTTTCAGCGTGCAATTGACCTTGATAAAGAAAACCTTAACGGCGAAACCCTCTATGCCCGCTATTTTCTTGCTACCTGCTATGAAAAAAACCGTAAAATTGATAAGGCAATTGAACAGTGGGAACAGATTTACAAACGCAACAAAACCTTCCGCGATGTTTCTGCAAAGCTTTCGGAATATAAAGACCTGCAGGCTAATGACTACTTAAAGGATTATCTTACCTGCAGTAATGAAGAATTCCTAAGCATATGTAAAGCTACTGTTGAAAAAGCCCTTAAACATCAGCCGGTTTCCTGCGAAGCAAAAAAATGGGGATGCCAGATTTCAGGAGTTGATTCTTCTACAGAAGGCTGGAGAAACATGCGTAAACAGACAACCTTGTTCCGCTTTTTCCGTGAACCTGATCCTGTCGAAGATGATATTATCCGTGAAACTCTTGATACAATGAAGAAGATTAACTGCCAGAAAGGCTTCCTTTTCTCTTCTTCGGGCTACTCTAACAGTGCAAAGCATTTTGCAGAAGGCCGTCCTGTTGAGCTTATAGATAAAATTAAGCTTGAATCAATTCTATCACAAGCCGGCTCTGCACAGTAAATGAAAATCCTCTGTCTTTCCGATTATGTAGATCCTCTCATCTATAACCAGAACCTTCGAGAAGTTTTTGGCGATGTTGATTTAGTATTGTGCGCAGGAGACCTTCCCTTAGATTACATTGATTTTGTTGTTACCATGCTCAACAAACCAACCTATTTTATTTTTGGAAATCATAACCTTAAGGATTTTTCTTTTTATCATAAATCTGCAAGAAACACTCCCGAAGCACTTCAATCAAATTATAAACATGCAAATTTTGGTCATGGCGGAATATATGCAGGCTTTAAGGTTATAACAGATAACAGCCTGCAGTATACAGACCCGGTAAGCGGCAAAAAAACTCCCCTTTTAATTGCAGGAGTTTCCGGTTCCCTGGAATATAATAAAGGATTAAATCAATACACAGAGTATCAGATGAAGCGAAAGCTTGTTCATATGATACCTTCCCTAATAAAAAATAAAATCAAATATGGCAGATACCTTGATATTCTTTTAACACATGCCTCTCCACGCCACATTCACGATAAAGAAGATCCATGTCACAAGGGTTTTGAATGCTTTAACTGGTTTATAAAAAAATTCAAGCCCGCCTACCTTATTCATGGCCACATTCATCTTTATGATATGCGTGAAAAAAGAGTTACTGTTAGCGAAAATACAACTGTTGTAAATGCCTACGCCCACTGGATAATAGAATTTCCAGCCACAGGAGAAAATTAATGACATTAATAGATAAAACAGCAGAAGAAGACTTTAATAAAGCAAGAAATAAAGCCTTGGTCAATGAAATACAGCATTTTCTTTCGCCCGAAGAAGCCTCTCTCATCTCTCTTAATGATGTAAAGCAGCTTTTAAGACCTACAAACGAAACTTATGTTGGCATGAAGGTTGTTCCGATTGACAAAATTGTTGGCAGCGAAGGAAGATATAATGACTTTGATAATCATTTTTTTCCAAAAAGCTCTCATTTACGAAACCGCTGGCAGCATGTAGACGAAGCCGCCATTAAAGATATTATCCTTCCGCCAATAAAAGTATACGAAATTTCGGGACTTTACTTTGTAAGGGATGGAAATCACCGTGTTTCTGTAGCAAAATCCCGCGGAACAGAGTTTATTGATGCAGAGGTAGTTTCTCTTCAAAGCGAAATCAAGCTTAATAAGCCTAAGAATATGCCGGATATTATTAAACAGATTATTAATTATGAAAAACGCGTATTCTACAGCGAAACAAATTTTGGAGACATTACAGACTACTGGTGTCTTGATTTTACAAGAACAGGCCGCTACGACGTTATTTATAACCATATTTTAACCCATAAATACTACCTTAATCAGGGAAAAGAAGAAGAAGTTTCTATGACAGATGCAATTCTTTCCTGGTTTAACACTGTTTATCTTCCTATTACCACTTCTGTACGCGAATGTCATATTCTTCATAAGTTCCCGCACCGAACTCTTGGCGATATGTATGTATGGATTGTGCGCTACTGGGACTCTCTTAAACAGAGTTTTGGCGAAAATGTGTCTATAGACAAGGCTGTTCAGGACTTTGGAAGGTACTACCAGCTGCCTTTATATAAAAGAATTAAAAATTTCTTCACAAGAATCGTATTAAGACGAGCGATTTCTGTAAATTCTGCCGATAATTATATAAAACTTGACGATTGAAAATTTCAATGTTAAAATTAAATAATACCTAAGGAGTAAGGTTAGTATGGGTTCAATAGACACTTACATTAAAGTCCCTCTGCTTGTTGCAGCAGGTCTTGGTGTACTAGTATTTCTTTTCCTTCTTACGGCAAAGCTAAGAAATACTGCAAAAATCAGTTTTACATTTTTTATAGTTACGGGCATTGTAACAGCTTGTTCCGTATTCTCTTTCTTTGACCAGCATTTTATTTACTATGTATTTGCTGTTATTCTTGCAGAATTCATTACGCTTCCTTACCTTGTAATAAAGGCCTTTGATAATCCTGAAAAACGAGAAAAGAAAAAGGCAGAGAAAAAGCTTGCAGAACAAAATGCAGCAATTGAAAATTCTGACTTTGTAAAGAACGTTATCAAAGAACTTGAAACTAAAAATCAAAAACTTCTTGAAGTTAATAAAACCCTTATTTCCCAGGTTTCTACTTTCTTCTCACGCGATAAATCAATGGAAAACTTCCTTGATTATTGTAATAAAATGATTACAGAAAAAATCAGCGCTGATGGATGTGTAATTCTTATGGGTGATGATTATGACAACGCACTTGCCGTTAAGTCACTTATGGGTTCATTTCCTCCTCCATACAAGCTTCCTGATGATTTACCACATAAGCCTCTTCGTGTAGAAACAAACCTTCGTTTTGCTTCTTTCCCTCTGGCCGATTCAAACATTTTTGGTGCAATTTTCTTAAGTGGCGAAGCAGCTCTTATTGCAGACTCTGTAAAAGATCCACGTGTTTATCAGAACGGACCGGAAGACTTCCTTAAATGTGGAAGCTACATCTTTGTTCCTATTAAACAGCACGATAAAGTTATGGGACTCATTGGTCTTGCCAGACTTCCTGCAAATGAAAAGTTCACAAAAGATGAATTTGATTCAGCAGTTATTCTTGCAGATGCTGTTTCTACAGCCCTTACTCCACTTTACAGCTTCCTTGCATACGCAGAACACACAGAACTCAGCAAAGACGGTACTATTGCTTCTAAATATCAGAAAGACCTTCTTCCTGCAAAGCTTCCGGTTATTCCAAATGTAACAATCGGCTGCTTCTCAAATGCTGTAGAAGGTGTCTGCGGCGACTACTATGATGTAATAGCTTCACGCAAAGATAGAATTTCTTTCATTATGACAGACGTTGCCGGAAAAGGCATGAACTCTCTTGTTGTAATGATTATGATTCGTGCAATTCTTCGTCTTACTGTAAACACAGAACAGACAGCAGCAACAATTCTTTCATGGGCCAACAGAGGTATCTGTATCGACAGTTCTAAGATTGACCACTTTGCAAGTGTTGCTCTTATCAACTTTGACAGTACAAAAAATACTGCTCAGATTTCTACCTGCGGTAATAATCCGGTATTCCACTTCTCTGCTTCTACTGGTGACTTTAAACAGCTTACAAGCCCAAGTGAACCAATGGGTGTAGAAAAGAATTCGGTTTATTCAGATATTGATATTTCACTTGCTTCTGGAGATATTCTTGTAACATGTACTGATGGTTTACTTGAATCTCTTAATGAAAATGGTGTACAATATTCTTCTGAAAACTTAAAGAAAGTTATTTTGAAGAATAAGGGTGCAAATGCAAAAGACATTTCAGGTCGTGTTAAAGATGATTTGAAAAAATACTGCGGTTCTGCACAGCAATACGACGACCAGAGTATTCTGGTTATTAAAATCCAATAATCTAGGAAAGGAGCTTCTTTATGGAACTTAAAATACGTAAGAATGGTGATGTCTATATTATCGACGTAACCGGCGAAATGGATCTTTACAACTCTTACAAGCTTAAGGAACTTGTAATGAAGATGCTTGAGAAGAACGTTAAGAATTTCGTCATCAATCTTGAGCAGGTAGATTACATCGACTCTTCTGGAATCGGTGCATTAATTTACATCTGCTCTACTATTAAGAAGATGAATCTTAAACTTGCCATTTCAAACATCCATGGTTCGGTTAAGAAAGTTATCGAGCTTACAAAGCTTATGGGCTATTTCCCTATTGCAAACAGCGTAGAGGAAGGCCTTCTCATGGTGAAAGAGTAAACAAAATTCTAAAGGAGTAATCTCGTGGCACAGGAATTAAAAGAATTACGCTCGGACGAAAACGATCCGTTATTCGACAAAACAAATATGCTTAAGAAGGAATTCCCTTCAGACTTCAGGCAGATCAGATATTTTACATTACTTATTGTTCAGTCAGCTCCAACAGAAATCAAGGAACTGAACCTTCTTGAACAGCAGATTAGTGAAGTTATTAAAAATGCCGTAAAGCATGGAAATCACTGTGATATTAATAAAAAAGTAACAGTATGGTATTCATTCAGTCCAACACATGCACATATTATTGTACAGGATGAAGGAGAAGGTTTCCAGGATCTGGAAAAATGGAATGAATTTAACAAAAAGCGTCTTGAATGTCTTCACAACAATGACTTCTTGCAGCTTGCTGACTATGTTTCTTTCCGCACAAAGGAATCAGATAGTCAGGATGGCGGTAACGCACTTTTTGCAGCCCTTGAATATTGGAACGGTGGTTTTGTTTACAACGGAAAACGAAATGCTGTAGCAATGCTCAAGAAATACCAGCAGAAATACAGAAACGTTAATCACGACGGAGAATAGTTTCTTGAAGAAGAAAATCAACTTTCAAGTTGGTTTTCTTTTTTTAATTTTCAAATTATAAAAGTTCAAAAAGTTTTATATCTTATGAGAGATTAAATTCTTTTTGGGCTTTTTTTTGTATCTTCTTATTTACAAGCTTGGGATTTTCTTTGAAAAAGTTTCTGTTTTTTACGACATTAATTTTTATTCTCTTATTAAACGTTTCATGTGGTTATAGTAACGATCCTGAAATTAAATTACACCGATGGTCTTATTCTGTTGACCGATTAAACAAAATTTATAATCCAATTGATAATTCAGAATTTTCAAAGCTTGCAAAAATCTGTAATAACAGAAAAGGTGATATTTACTTAAAAACAACTTTTATGGTTCCTAAAGAGCTTAAAGGTCAGAAGCTAAAAATCTATCTTGGAAACATTAAAATTGCAAATGAATTTTTTCTTAACGGAAATTATATAGGACACACTGGTTCATTAGGCGAAAATCCTATTTCTAATGGAGGCAAGGCCACTGCTTATAACCTTCCCCCTTCTCTTATAAGTGAAGAAAGAAAAAATGAAATTATAATTCACATTCAGGTAGATTGCGAAGGGACCATGTCCGAAACTCCCTTCATTTCTACAGAAAGAAGAGTAGATGCGTACGAAAGAAATTTTAATTTTATAAATTCCAAAATGCATCTGGTTATAGCCAGTGTTATGTTTTTAATAAGCCTCTTATATTTTGTAGTATTTTTCTTAAGGCGTCAGGAAAGACATTACTTTTCTTTTGCTCTTCTTAATTTATTTTCGAGTGCTTTTCTTTTGTATTTTGCATTAGGTGAATGTCCATTATTTTATGATTCAAATATGTCATATCTTTTTATACAAAAACTATTACGCGGAATTTCGGCAACCCTTGCCAGTTATTTTGCCGTTTCTTTTATGCGTGATTACATTGGCTTTAATGAACCACTGGCAAGAAGAATTTATCGTTCTGCCCTTACAATCGGACCATGCTTCTTTCTTGGTTTTACACAAAATATGCATGACTTCTTTTTGTATCTGGGCATTACTTATATTGCTACAACAATTCAGATGCTGTATGCCATCCATTTTATAATTTCATCATTTAAAACAAAGAAAAAGAAAGTTGTCGAACTCTTACTTGGATTTACTCCTGTTTTGATTTCTATCATCATAGTAATTTTGTTAATGCTCTTAAACAGAAAAGCATATTCACTCATAATTGTATTTGGCTGGCAAATAGTTATCTTTACATTCCTTTCAATATTGATTGTGAATTTTACAACAATGAGCAGCAGGGTTGAATTCTTAAATGCAAATCTTGAGCGCCTTGTACAAAACAGAACCGAAGAGCTTACCAGATCTAACACAGCACTTGAAGAAACTAATGCTCATCTTAAATATGAAATTGAACGTGCAGATAAAGAAATTGAACTTGCTTCTTTTGTTCAGCAGAGCTTCTATAATATAAAGCTGCCCGATTTTAAGAATTTTCAGGTTGCATATTACAATAAACCTATGGCCGGAGTTTCGGGCGACTTATATGATTTTTATTTTAATAAGGATGTGCTTGAAGGTTTTGGTTTGTTCGATGTTTCAGGACACGGTATTTCTTCCGGTCTTGTTACAATGCTTGTTAAAAATATTATCAATGATGAATTCTATAAGGGTAAAAACCTTCCTCTCGATAAAGTTATGACAATAACAAATGAACGCATCATTAATCAAAAAGGAAACGTTGAAAACTATCTTACAGGTGTTCTGGGCCGTGTTTCCGGTAATAATGTTGAATTTGTAAATGCAGGACATCCTAATGTAATTCATTATAAAGCAAAAGAAAATAGGCTCGAATTAATTAAACGAGGGGAATCAAAAGAATCTGGTATTATTGGTATATCCGGTTTTCCGGTAAACTTTGAATGCGTTACTGTTCCTCTTGAAAAGAACGATATGCTTCTTTTGTACACAGATGGTCTTACAGAAACAATGAACCGCAACCGCGAAGAATTTGGACTTGAACGATTAAAACGAACCTTCCTCAAAGGTGTAGAACTTAAAATAGAAGAACAGATTCAAAATATTGTGGATGAGGCTAAAACCTTTGCAAACAGGGCTAAAGTTTCTGATGATATTACACTTTTGATTCTTAAGAAAAAATAAATATTTTTCTTGACGAGTAAAATCTTTTACACTATATTAACATGTACTTGGGGGTGTCCCGGTTTCGACGGGATCGAGAAATCTTTTACTGCAAGTAGGACTGAAGGTTCCTTAAACTGACAAACAAATAACTGCAATTTTCGCAAGAAAAGAAGAAGAAGCTGAAGAAGCTTCTTTTGCAGAAGCACTCGCTGCATAGCAGTGCAGGAAGCCTTGGGGCTCTGTTCCGCGTTCTAAGAACTTCCTTCACCTATCGGGACTTGCCTGTTACAGTTTCTGTAATGTAGCAGGGACTTTTTATCAGAATACGGAGGCGACGCTTGTTATGCTGCTACCGGCTCCCGACAATCACCTCGCATAACTAAACCTGTAGATGTACCTGGTTTACCTTCCCGGACAGGAGTTCAATTCTCCTCACCTCCATAAAATAAAAAAGGAGTTCGTAAACGAACTCCTTTTCTATTTTATGGTTCCCCTGAGTATTGTTCAATTTGTGGGGGGATGCCGGCGGGGCCCTGGTATGGCAAAAGGCAGGTGGATAAAATATCGTTCTGCCAGCTAAGAGAAAGAACAGCGCCTTTTATTGCCTTTTTTTCTGGTGAATATAGTATTCCTAAATTGAAACACCTATATTCTGTGTCATTTCTTGAATTACAGACATAGGCTAATGCATCTTTTGAAGAATCTCTTGCACGCACTAAAACAAAATCATAATAATTCAGCAAATCTTCAATCTTTGTAATTTCCGGCTCCTGGTCTCCTTTTTGTAAATTTACAACAAGGCCAGATATTTGTGAAGCTTGTTTTTTGTCCAAAGGAATGTTTTGCAGTTTATAGCCGGTCGAATAAATTTTTAACCTGCTTCCATGAAGTTCTTTTGAATATAAAGAATCATCCGGCGGGTCAAAAACAATTGCATCAAAACCAGTAAGAAAACGGGCTTCACTACCGGCCATGTCATGAAGCAGAATTTCTGTTGGATCACTGGATTTTTTATATCTATCCCAATACCAGAAATCTCTTATACCTTCATTCATATCGCCGCTTCCAAGTAATAGAATTGTCTGATTCACTGTATTTTTATAATCGCTTTGATTTACGCGCTGACCATTTTCAAGTGCCTTGTTTTTAAAATCATCAAGCTGCTCTTGAGAAATACTTTCAGGCTTATAAAAAGTCCAGTATTGATGCGAAGTACATACAACCTTTTCCTGGGGAATATAATCATAGGTAGAAGACTTATCTATTAAAAGAGGATTTGTATAACCTCTATTTAAATTATATTCAAATAAACATGTCATACTTTCAGGGCTGTCTATTTCAAGATGCCTTGGACTTTCCATATTCTGGATTGTATTTTCTGTAACAATATCGTGAATATTTGTCCAGGCAGGAATCTGATAATGAGATAAATCAATTGAAGCTATAAGAAGAGCATCTTGAGGGACAAGATCTGCAAGAACTTTTCCCAGCAATTTGTAATCTTCAAACTCTTCATCAGAAGAAAAGCCTTTTAACAAAAAAGGTACAATTTTAATTCCTGGCAAATAATGATGGATAAAAGGTGTATGAATATATATTCCATGTTCTATGTTCCAGATTTGGTTTTGCAAAGAAATTTTATCCTGCATCTGGGGAGCATTTACAACATTAGACAAAAGCTCTTCGTCTACAAATAAATCCCCATCAGGTGTCTGCCAGTATGTATTTTTGGGAGCAACTATATTTTTTTTACCCTGCTCAAAATGATCAGTGCAAAGAAGAACTATTACAGAAGGTTTTTCTTCTAAAGAAGACAGGGCACTATAAAAACTGTTTAATCTTTGTTCGGTAATATCGTGATGCGGAAGAATTACGGAAGAAGGTAAAAGCTGAGGAATCACATAAGGCTTAGCCATCTTAAAAATGTGATTCCACATATTTGTATCATTTAGATATACATAACCTGCTTTTGTTATAACTTCCTGCTTTTTTATGGAAGTGCAGGAAGTTATTATAAGCAAAATAAAAAGCAGCTGGAAAAAGCTTTTTTTTATTTTCATTTAAACTTTTTACCACCCCACTCTACTACTGCAAATCCGTTTCTTGCAGCAGGAGTAAGCTGCTGTTCTTTTGTTTCAATTGGTGCATCAAGACCAATGTGTTCAAAGTAAACACGAATGATCGAATCCGGCTTTGGTGAAATTGTAAGTGGAGCTTCTTCGTTAATTTTCTGACTTGAATAGAAAGTTATGAAGGTATAAGGTTTTTCTTCCTTGTTAATTTCTGCAATCCAGAATTCATTGAAGTCTGCAATTTCTTTTTTATTAAGACCAAGAATTTCAAGCTTTTCATTAAAGAATTCTTCAAGCTTTGCAGTTTCTACAACAAAACCTTCGCTTGTATCTGTTGTTTGTGTATAATCATTGCTTTCCCAGAAAAGATATGGATAATTTTCTTTTGTCTTTTTATCTGTAATAGTTCCATCCGGAAGAGCTGTAACTTTCCAGCCGTTTTTGTATTCCGGAATAGAAACTGTAACTCCACCTTTTGGTTCAACCTTTACAGAAACATTTGTCTTTTTCGTAGGATAAAGATAAATTACAGGCTTTCCTTTTTCTGCCATTCCACCCTGATGTACATATATAGTTAATCTGCAGGTTTTGTAAGTTCCATCTTTTAATTTTGCAATAAAAAGATAGTAGTTTGAACCCCACTGAAGATTATCGAGTTTACCGCCAACATTATATTCAAAAGTTGTTGAACCGGCTTTATACTGTTTAAGTGTAAAATCATCAATACCAACAGTTCTTGTTTTACTAAGAACATAGTCGGTTATAGCATCCTGACTGTTTCCACTCCAGATAACTCTTACGGCTTCACAATCTGATGAAACAGAACCTTTAATGGCAATCTTTTCGTTGTTGAGAGAATCTTCATATACATACAAATAATCCCCGTCATCATGCGAAGTAATCTTAATAAAACTTGAAGAAGCTGCAAAAAGCGAAACTCCTGCAAACAATAAAATAGTAAATACTGATAATAATTTTTTCATATCATCTCCTTAAATTATAAATCTTCTTTTGAAATTTTATATAGGCTTCCGCAGTTACGGCATTCTATTTGAATTGAATCATTTGATTCTTCAAGCATTTCCTTTAACTGTTGTGGTGGAAGAGTTTTTAAATAAGTAATAAATTTATTCTGGCTGCAGGGACAATCAAAAATGATGTCTCTTGTAACTGTTATAACAGGTGAAAATTCACGGAATAAGCCGATTACAATATCTTCTGAATCAACTTCTTTTTCGCTGTACAAAAGTCCAAGGCTTGGACATGCTTTAAAAGCATTTTCTACACTGGTAAGAAGCTTTTCTTCTTCATCACTTTCTTCTGCATGGCTGTCTCTTCCGCCACCATCTCCTGCAGTACCGCCAGTTTTTGGCATTATCTGGATGTACATTGCACCGGCGCCAATTACTTTGCCTTCTTTATCAAACTGAATGCTTGAATTAAAGGCTGTATTAATCTGTTCAGATTGAGCAAAATAAGTAGCGAAATCTTTTGCGATATTTTCACCATCTACATCTACAGTTGAGCTTTGCGGATATTTATCATCCTTGTGAACTCTTGAAAATGTAAAGGAACCGGGGCCCATGAAAGGTGCAAGATTCCAGTTTTCTAATTCTTTTTGAATGGGAATATGATCAGTGTAAAGATATCCCCGAACATAGCCGGAAGAATCAGCTTCGACAGAGTAGCCCTGTTCAGAACCAATACCTTCGTATTTTATTACAACATGCTCCTGATCTTTCATCATTGGAATTGTCATTGCAGCACAAAGACTTGCCTGACCTAAAATATAAGTTTCGAGAATTCCAAGATTATGCTGGGCACGTAACTGATTTACAAATCGGCTTCCATGAAAAATAGCACCGCGAATGCGGCCATTTGCAGCAGTAAATACTTTTAAGCTGTCTGCTTCAAGAGTATCGAGATATTTTTGTAAATCAGTGTCAATTTTTGCTTTAATCATCAGTATGTTGCAATAGATTTAGTATTAAGAACTGTACCGTCATATTTATAAACTGTAAGTTCCAGGTTGTTCTTATATACTTTCATATCTACCCAGCCAAAGTTGTCATTATCGAGCCAGGTTGAATATGGAGAAGGATAAACAAGATCCTTATCAAGTTTACCGCCCATTGCTCCAAGAATCATATAATCAACATCATCTTTTTCCAGGAATTCAAAGAAGTGATTGTGCCCTGTTAATGCTAAATCAACTCCGTATTTTTCAAGAATAGGACATACGCGTTTAATAACATTAGGAATATCTCCCCAGTTTTTATTTGCAGCGCTGTCATAGTAGCCGGAACCTGTAATGTAGCAGTGAGAAAGAACAATAACAGTATCTTCCTGTGGAATTTCTTCGAGCTGTTTTATAAGCCACTTTTCTTCTTTCTTTGATAATTCAGCATCGTCCCAAACCATGTAAAGGAAAATCATATGAATTGTGCCCTTATCCATGCGGAAATATTTTTTATCTCCTTTCTGCATAAAAGCTTTCTTAAAGCAAGGATAGCCGTTTACAATAAAATCATGATTTCCAGGGATTACAAGAGTTTTGGTGTTTTTAAGATTATCTCGCATATCATTTACGGCACTCTGCATGATTGGAGGAACCATACCTACTTCTGAAACATCACCAAGACAGAAGAATGCATCATAATTTCTTGAATCAATCTGCTGTAAAATTTTTGTACGTGCTTCGGCATTTGAATTACCTGAACCCCAGTGTGGATCAGAAGCAAAGGCATAATGAGCAAGTAAATCCTTATCGGCAGAGCTTGTAGAAACCGGAAGTTCGTCCTTCTGATACAAAAGATTCAATCCCGAGTTATCAAGTGGAAGACGAGGAAGAATCATAAGTGCAACATAAATTATAATCCAGAGCGACATTGAAAAAATTGAGAAAACGCGCGAAAGGATTGTTGTTGCTTTATTTGTTTTTAAAAGATTTATTACAAAGAAAATTGCCGGAAGAAGTGCTGTAAGCAAAAGCATAATGTAGGCAAAACAGATTCCCTGATGCCAGTGTAAAGTTCCCATCAAACCAGGACGGAAGCTGAACCAAAGGAAAATAATTACGCAAAGTACAATTGCAATAATTCCAAGATTAAATGTTTTTTTGTCTGTTTTGTTAGTCATTTTTTTGTTCCCCTTTAAGACCGCAATGGTCGTTGTTCGTTATTATATTTTATTACTTTTTCAATTCAAATACAATCTATTTTCCGGTTCTTATCTTTTTAATCCATTTCTCGCTCTTAAGACGGAATACACACCAGACAGTTTTTATTACCTGATCCGACTTTAAGCAGAAATATATCCAGAAGGCAGGCCACTTAAATACAAAGCCGGCAAGAATACCCAGAGGGATGCTTACTACCCAGAGGAAGATATTATCTGTAACCATGAGCATTTTGGTATCTCCCCCGCCCCTTAAAACTCCCTTTGTCATAATGCTGTTACTTGCCTGAAAGATTATAATAAGACTTATTGAATCCATAAGTTGGCGGGCAATCTTTTTTGTTTCAAGAGAGACATTATAAGTATTTATAATTGGATTACTTGCAATCATTATGAATAAGGCCGAAATTGTTCCAAGAGCAAAGCCCAGCCCCAGAAACATCCAGCCCTGAGACATTGTTTTATCCCTGCCTTCCCGTCCAAGAGTCTGTCCGGTAACAATTGCACCTGCCT
Source organism: uncultured Treponema sp. (assembly GCA_946535985.1). Lineage (GTDB taxonomy): Bacteria > Spirochaetota > Spirochaetia > Treponematales > Treponemataceae > Treponema_D. The sequence continues at coordinate 29,600 of CAMNDY010000017.1, forward strand.
GACTTACACCTTGAATTACTACGGTACTAAGCTGCTGCGTAACACTGGTAATTGCGTTGGCCGCTACAAAAGTTGCTCCAAGATGGCCAATTACCATTGCAACAGAATTATTACCAAAAGCAAGAATACCATCGCTGATTAAAACAGGAATACTAATGCGGATATATTCTCCAAGCAGGGAGCCTGTTTTCATAAAAATATCACGCAGGCGGAAAAGGATTTTTTTATCTTTTATAAAAAGATAGCCTAAAATCATTCCGGCTTCAAAAAGACGGGCAATAAGAGTTCCAAGCGCTGCTCCTGCTACTTCCATTCTTGGCATCCCCAGCTTTCCAAAAATAAAAGCATAGTTTGCAAGCAGATTTATAAAAAAAGCGCCTATAGAAACAAAAAGAGGTAATCTTACCTGCCCTACACTGCGAAGAACAATTGTTGTAACAAGTGATGTTCCTAAAAAGAAATACGTAACAATGGACCATTTAAAATAGACCGCACCAAGTTCAATAATTTCCCGATCATCTGTATACATTCGCATAAGAGTTTCTGGCATTATTAAAGTTATGAGGGCAAACAGACTTGCAAGAGAAAGTGTAAGTCTGAGCATTAAACATACAGTCTGCTTAAGTGCAAGACTGGCCTTTTCTTCATCGTGATGAGCAGTTTTCATTCCCCAGAAGCGGGAAACAAGAACAGAGGCCCCCATACCAAGTCCCATGCAAAAAATGTGATAGATGCTTATAAATGAATTTGCAAGCGAAGTTGAAGAAAGAGCTTTTTCTCCAAGCTCCCCGACCATAATGGTATCGAGCATATTTACACCAATGGTGATGAGACTTTGAAGAGCAATTGGTAAAGCCAGACTAAAAACTGTCTTATAGAATTCAGGTTCTTTTTTAAACAGTTTCATTTTGCTTTACAGGATCCTTTGTTTTTTCTCTGAAAAAAAATAATTTTAATACCCCTTTATTTGCAAGTTTATAAATTAAAGCAAGCACTATTGTAGCGGCAAATACAGACACAAAGTATATTGCAAGGTTATAATGCCATGGTTTTGATATTGGCTGACCATACTTTGCGTATAAAAGGAATCTGAAACTTTCAATTGCAATAAGGTTCATCATATAGGTTTCTAGTGATATATTTCCAAAAAATCGGCTTACAGGATTTACAACATAATACTTGAGCATGATTACAAAGAAGAAAATTGCAAGCATAACTGCTGACGGGAACTGGCAAAGATAAGTAATAAACTTTTTAAGGATATCAGGGCCGTTTCCACTCCATTCTGTCCAGTAACCAAACTTCATCTGTCCAAAAATAGAAAGACTCATTGATGCAAAAACAAGAATTATTACTACAATCAGTTTTAACCAATAATAGTTTTTAAACCATTCACGGATTTTTTCTTCCCTGCGGGCAAAAATCATACCGGCAAGCATTGCCGGTGCTGAATTAACCCACCACTCTCCAAAGAACCATATGATTCCCTGCTGTTTCCACCAGGCTGCGTTCTGCATTCCTTTAAGCCACCAGTTTTTAGGTCCGGCCCACCATGCAAAATGTCCTGTTACACAGAAGAATACTCCCATTAAGAAAATCACAAGTGCCATTAACGAAAAACAGACTTTTTGATTTTTGATATTCTTAAAGAAAAGATAAAAGGCAATATATAAAAGAACAGCTACAATCGGATACCAGGCATATTCATTCATAAGGGTAAGACCTAAGAAATTTGTAATCCAGTGGGCAAGAGGCATGCGGGTCCCTTTGATAAGATGATAAAGAGCATAAAAAAGGACATTTACATAAAAAGGAATTACAAGAGTTTTAACAACGCGCTTTTTCATAAAGCCGTCAAGATAATCTTCTTTGTTATCATAGCTTTTTATGAGGCCGTAGCCTGAACAGAAAAAGAATATTCCTACAAAAAGATATCCGGCGTTTACAAATATGTTTAATTCTCCGGGAATCCAGGTTCTGCCAGTCATGTTTGCACGCTGGAAAGCCCCTTCTTGTGATATGTGATGAAGAATTACACCTATTGCAGAAAATCCGCGCAGAGATTTCATTACTTCGAGGGAAGATGAATCCTGGTGAAAGTGTGTATTCTTAAAACCTGCGAACTTTCCACCCCAGATTAAAAGAAAAAGAATAAGTGCGTAAACGACATATGTTAAATAATACATTTTTTATAACTCCTGATTTTATTATAAACTATTAAACATCCATAATCTACTACTAATATAGGTATGAAAAAAAAGCTCACGCGCAGAACCGTGTTTTGTTCCGCTGAACGAAGAGGACGCTTCACAAAACACGAACCTGCGCTCCGCTTTTTTTTCGGACTTATTCTTATTATTTTCCTATGTTTTATAATTTATATAACACTGCCCCATACTTTAAAAATACTTCATTTTTTTATTGACACTTAATAAAACGAGGAATATACTATTTATATTACAAAGGTGTTTGCTATGGAGACTTCCCAAGCGCTTGAAAAAATACTGCCGGCTTTTGAGCGGTATTACACAGTTAACAAAGATTCAGAACCGCCATTTTGTGCTCAGGCGGAATTTCGTTCGCATAACGAACAATACTTTCTTGTCCGTTCAGCTCATATTGCAGACATTGATTCAAATGAATTTGTTTATTTTGCCACAACAGCCTCCCTTACAAAAAAAGAGTTAGAAGATTTTTCAAAAAAGGCCTGGGAAGAGGGACTTTCAAAAGTCAAACCTTATAATGGACACAGAAACTCAGACATCACACTTATAATCCTTACAGATACTTTAGCAGAAGACAAAAATCAGCTTATAAAACAAATCAAAAAAACAAAGTTTTATAAATCATATAAATTCAGTTTTCACGGCTGGAGCAATTTTAAGCTTGTGGTAGTGGATCTTGAAACACAGATTATTTATTTCAACAGACTTGGTAAGGATTACCGTAAGCTGATTGAAAAAAATATATTTCAAAAATAATTTTTTTGGAGGAAAAAATGACAGCATTATTAATCATTCTTGCTGCGATCGCTTTGCTTGTAATCGGCTATGTAGTTTACGGCTCATGGCTTGCAAAGCAGTGGGGCATTGACCCTACAAAGAAAACACCTGCCTTTGAAAAACAAGACGGCGTTGATTATGTTCCGGCAAAACCTGCCGTACTGATGGGACACCACTTCTCATCAATTGCAGGAGCTGGTCCAATTAACGGTCCTATTCAGGCTGCCGTATTTGGTTGGGTTCCGGTATTCCTCTGGTGTGTAGTTGGAGGAATTTTCTTTGGTGGACTTCAGGATTTTGGTTCTCTCTTTGCTTCTATCCGCCACGACGGAAAATCTGTAGGAGAAATTATTAAGGATTCTATGGGTTCAAGAGCAAAAAAGCTTTTCATTATTTTTGCCCTCCTCGTCCTTATTCTTGTAATTGCTTCATTTGTAAACGTAGTTGCAGGTACCTTCTTTACAGCTTCAGATGCTGCAAAAACATTTGGCTTTGTAACAAACCCAACAGGTGCTCAGTCAACAGCTATGATTTCGCTCCTCTTTATTGTTCTTGCTGTAGTATACGGTATTCTTACAAACAAGTGTGGTCTTAAGACTCTTCCTGCTACAATCATTGGTATTGTTGGAATTGTTGCTATCACTATCATTGGTTTGAAAGTTGGTTTTGCAATGACACGTACTGCATGGATTGTATTCATTGGTATTTATATTGCCGTTGCTTCTCTTGTTCCAGTATGGATTTTGCTGCAGCCACGTGATTATCTTTCATCATTCCTTCTTTATGCTATGATGCTGCTTGCAATCATTGGTATTGTTGGCTCAGCTTTCACTGGTAACGCTACCTTTAATATTCCAGCCTTTACAGGATGGAAAACTGGTATTGGAACAATGTTCCCTGCTCTCTTTATTACTGTAGCTTGTGGTGCATGTTCTGGTTTCCACTCATTGATTTCTACAGGTACTTCTTCTAAACAGCTTGATAACGAAAAGAATGCTAAGGCTATTGGTTATGGTTCAATGCTTATTGAATCTGCCCTTGGTATTATTTCTTTGATTGCTGTTGGTATGGTATTCGAAAAATATAAGGCAGGCGGATTTGGTTCTCCTTCTGCAGCCTTTGGTGCCGGTCTTGCAGTTCTTTTTGGAAAAGAAGGTTCTACAGTTTATAACACAATCTTTGCTTTGCTTACTCTTGCAGTTTCTGTATTTGCTTTGACTTCTCTTGATACAGGTACACGTTTGAGCCGCTTTATGTTCAGTGAACTCTTCCTTAAAGAAGACGAAGCTACATGGAAAGATGCTAAGGGAATCCGTAAGCTTCTTGCAAACCCACTCTTTGGTACAGCTATCATGGTAGTGATTGGTTGTATTCTTGGTGGACTTAAGCTCAGCGCAATCTGGGGACTCTTTGGTGCTGCCAACCAGCTCCTTGCAGGTATTGCTTTGATGGCAGTTGCTGCATGGCTTGGAGAAGCAGGAAAGAACAACAAGATGTTCTTTATTCCAATGATCTTTATGCTTGCTGCTACATTGACTTCTCTTGTTATGACAATCATCAACAAGATTAAGGCAATGGCTACAGGTGCTAAGGGTGCCTTCTTCTGGGGCAACTGGTTCCAGTTGATATTTGCTTTGGCAATGACTGTACTTGCAGTTATTCTTGTAGTAGAAGGTGTTCAGACTTTCGCTAAACAGGCAAAAAAAGCTGAATAATTAATTCAGTGTAAAAACTGAACTATAAAAGGATCTGATGTTTAAAGCGTCAGGTCCTTTTTTTTACTTAATTACTTTATTAAAAAAAAGTTGTTTTTTGGCATTTTTATAGTAAAATATTAAGTAGAGAAAAAAGTAAAAAAATGTCAAAAGATATGTTAATAATTGCGAATATCACTTTAGATATATATAATGCCGTTCTTGGTATTATATTAATCATATCAACAATTATTCGACATGTAATAAAACGCAAAGTCCGAATCTGGTTTCTTTTAATGATAAGTGCAAATATCATTATGTCTCTTGCAGATATTTTTACCTGGATTTTTGAGGGAAATGCAAACCCTCACAATTTTATTATCCTGCCAATTGCAATGTTCATTTTTTATATAATGACATTTGGAATTATATTCTGTTCAGGCTTTTATATTATCAATTCCCTTAATAAAGACAAATACAGTAAAGTATTCAAAATCTCTTTAATTGTTAGTGCAGTTATATATTATATAACACTTTTGCTCACCCCCTTCTTTGGTATACTTTACAGCATTGATGAAAATAATATTTATTCAAGAGGAAAATATTTTATAATTCCAATAATCCTTGATACTCTTTTATATTTTCATTGCTTTGCCTATATGATTATCAACAGAAAAACAATTCATCGAGATAAAGTTTTTCCAATTTTAAGTTTTTTAATTTTCCCCCAGATTCTCCAGATAATCCAACTTTTATATTATGGAATTTCTCTTGTAAACACAGGTTATACCATTGCCTTTCTGATAATGTTTATTGAGGCTAACAGAAATCTGGAACAAACTCTTGACAGCACAGAATCGCAGCTAAGTGAAAAAGAAGTTGAACTTATCCGCCAGGTACATGAGGCGCAAAATACAAAGCTCGAAGTTATCAAGATGCAGAATCACACAATTGAAAGTCTTTCGAACCTTGTTGAAAACCGTGATGCAGATACCGGTGAACATGTAAGAAGAACAAGAGCCTATGTTGAACTTATTGCAGTTCAGCTTATGAAAAACAACAGATATCCAGAAACAATAACACCACGCTATATAAGATTTTTAAAACGCGCAGCTCCAATGCATGATATTGGAAAAATTGTTGTAGCTGATTCAGTTTTAAAAAAGCCGGGACGTTTTACACCGGAAGAATTTGAATTAATGAAAAAACATACTTCGGAAGGTGGAAGAATTGTACATGAAATTTTAGATGGATATGAATCTACCGAATACATTCAAATCACAGCCAACATCGCCACCTACCATCACGAAAAATGGGATGGCTCCGGCTACCCTCTCGGCCTCAAAGGAGATAAAATTCCTCTATGCGCCCGAATCATGGCCGTAGCCGATGTTTTCGATGCTCTGGTCTCTCCAAGAGTGTACAAATCTCCAATGTCCTACGAAGAAGCCTTCGCCATCATCACCACCAGCGCCGGCACCCACTTTGACCCCATCATAGCCACCGAATTCCTAAACATCAAAGAAAAAACCATAGCCGTCACCGAAAGCTTCAAACAAAACAAATACGATATAACAGAGTAAAAAAAAGCAGTTAGCAGTTAGCATGTAGCAGGTAGCAGGGGGCAAGGGGGCGGCCAGCCCCCAAGTTCATTTCCACTAAAACAAATATTCACTGATACTGAAGGCACCGGGCAAGAGGGATTTGAACCCCCGACATGCGCTAAATCGGAAATCCGTTAAAAAAAATTGCGCCAGCAATTTTTTAGGATTCTCCGACCAAGCGCTCCGAGCGAGCCGGCGAGCGAGGCCTGACAGGATGTCGGGGGCCCCATGCCCGCGGTTAAACAAAAAAGCTCACCTATTCGGTGAGCTAAGTCGGGCAAGAGGGATTTGAACCCCCGACATCCTGGTCCCAAACCAGACGCGCTACCAGCTGCGCTATTGCCCGTTGGTTTATATAATATATACTAAATCACATTTTTGTTCAATAGCTTAACAGGTCTTTTTTATAAAAAAAATACCGGACACTCCCGTAGAAAAAGCCCTCGCGCAACAAAGGGCGTTGCACTCGGGCTTTTTCTACTCCGTATCCGGTATTTTTTTAATCTAATCTGTTACAAACTGAACAAAATATTTATTATATATTATCTAAACTATATCCCGATAAAGTGTGTATTTACTTTATCCTCAACGTAGGCGATGAAGTCATCAAGCTTCATTGTTTCCTGTGGCTTCTGGCTGGAGTAGCGGTAGCGGACACATACGGTGCCTTCGTCTTTTTCTTTCTGGCCTACTACGAGGATATATGGAGTCTTGTGTTCCTGTGAAATACGCTTAATCTTAGCCTTCATATTCTCATCTTCAAGATATGCATTTGAACGGATATCATGAGCAAGAAGTGCATCATTAATCTCTTTTGCATAATCATCAAAGTCGCTGCTGATAGGTACAACTGCAACCTGTTCAAAAGCAAGCCAGGTTGGGAAAGCGCCTGCAAAGTTTTCTATAAGAATGCCCATGAAGCGTTCAAAAGAGCCCAGAATAGCACGGTGAAGCATTACCGGATGGTGCTTCTGGTTATCGGCACCAATGTAGGTTGCATCAAGGCGTTCTGCACTTGGAAGCTGGTAGTCTACCTGAATAGTACCACACTGCCATTCGCGGCCAATACAGTCATAAAGCTTAAACTCAAGCTTTGGACCGTAGAAGGCACCCTCACCCGGCTGAATTTCATATTCAAGTCCTGCTTCGTGACAGGCATCGCTAAGCTGTTTTTCGGCCCTTTCCCAGGTTGCAAGGTCACCAACGTGATCTTCAGGCATTGTAGAGAACTTTACAACAAGGTCATTAAAACCAAAGTCGTGATATACATTCTTCAAAAGCTTACAGAATTTTGCTACTTCTGCACCAAGCTGATCTTCTGTACAAAGAATATGTGCATCATCCTGAACAAAGCCGCGGACACGCATTACTCCATGAAGAGTTCCACTTGGTTCATTACGAACATCATGTCCAAACTCTGCAAGTCGGAGAGGAAGATCTTTATAAGAACGCTGACGGCTCTTGAAAATCTCAAGGGCTCCCGGACAGTTCATAGGCTTAATGGCAAACATACGCTTTTCACTTTCTGTGATAAACATATTCTGCTGATAGTGTCCCCAGTGACCTGAACGTTCCCACAAGGATTTTGGCATAATTGCAGGTGTATTAACTTCCTGATATCCGTCGCGACGAACCATCTTGCGCATATAATCCTGCATAACTGTATAAACAGTCCAGCCGTTTGGATGCCAGAAAATCTGACCCGGGTCTTCAGGATCAAGATGGAACAAATCCATTTCCTGACCGATTTTACGGTGGTCACGTTTTTCGGCTTCTTCCATCATCTTGATGTAATTCTGAAGATCATTTGGTTTTTCAAAACAAACTGCATATACACGAGTAAGCATTGGACGGCTTGAATCTCCACGCCAGTAGGCGCCGGCAACTTTATCAAGTTTGAAGGCCTGTCCATTAATTTCTTTTGTATTTGCAACGTGAGGACCACGGCACAAATCTAAAAAGCCATCCTGCTCGTAAGTTGTAATAACTGCATCTGCAGGAAGATCATTTATAAGTTCTACCTTATATGGTTGGTCTGCAAAAAGTTTAAGAGCTTCTTCTTTAGAAACTTCCTTGCGTACAAAGTCATGATTACCTGCAAGAATGCGGCGCATTTCTTTTTCTACTGCAGGGAAATCTGTTTCGGTGAATTTGGTGGTTGTTGGGAATTCAAAGTCATAATAAAAGCCATTGTCGATAGCTGGACCAATAGCGATTTTTGTTCCCGGATAAATCTTTAAGATTGCTTCCGCCATTACGTGTGCACATGAGTGCCTGATGATTTGCAATTTTTCATTAACTGCCATAATTTAACTCCTTAAAATACAACCAAATTCACCATATATGTATTGTATTTTTGAATAAATATTATAATGAATTGCGGGAAATAATACAATTGCACAAATGTGATTGGATCATATATAAAAAAATGCTCCCGCGAAGTTTTGCCTTTTGCTCCACTAAAGGAAGAGGACGTTCCGCAAAAGTCAAAACTTCGCTCCGCATTTTTTTAATATTAGTTCCGGGAAACAATTCCGACCGATTCTATCTCTCCACCCTTATGAATGTTTTCAAGCATTACATCAGTAATAGTAATCTTGTATT
>CAMNDY010000018.1 GCA_946535985.1 uncultured Treponema sp.
GTAAGATTTACGGCGACCCTGTAGTTGCAGAAAGTGCCCGCAAGTTTATGATTTCGGACCTTTGTGCTTTGATTCCTCTTGTAATCATTGTTGTTTTGCTGTCACTTTTCTTCAGCTTTAAGACACTGGACGGCACACTGCTTCCTCTTATTACAGTTGTTATGTCTGCTGCCTGGACAATGGGACTTATGGCTATGCTTGGAATCACCTTTACTCTGGTTTCCAGCGTTATTCCTGTTGCCCTTATTGCAGTTGGTTCTGCTTACGGTATTCACGTTCTTACACATTATTATGTTGCACTTGATGGGGTAGAAGGAGAGCTTACCCGTGAAAAATATGAAGAGGCAATTTTTGCCGGACTTAAAGAAGTAATGAAGGCTGTCCTCCTTGCCGGCATTACTACAATCGTGGGCTTTATCTCACTGGTTTCAAGTCCTATTGAACCTCTTCACAGTTTTGCAATCTTCACTGCAATTGGTGTTGGTATTGCCCTTCTTCTTTCCATCACATTTATTCCGGCCCTGCTTTTGTGCAAGGATTATAAGAAAGTACAGGCCGGTCGTGAGAAGATGAAGCATCTTACAGAAAAAGTACAGCGTCGTCTTGAACGTGCCCGCCAGCTTGCCGGTGGTAAGGAGATGAAGGATGCCAGTGGTAACACTTTGTATAACATCTATCACTTCTTCTGTGGCAGCCGTGTTCGTCTTGTTCTTTTTACTCTTGTGATTCTGGGCATATCTTATGCCGGCCTTCGTATGCTCAAGATTGATACTGCGATTGTAAATTACTTCCCTGAGAACTGCCAGCTTCGTCAGGATATTAAATCTATTGATAAAAACTTTGCCGGAACTAACAGCCTGTATTTTACTATCGAAGGCCAGGAAAAGGGTGACCTTACAAAGCCTGAGATTTTGAAGGCTGTTGATGATATGCAGACTTACCTTGCAGAAAATTATGATGGAATCGGAAAGATTGTTTCTTTCACAACCTTCATAAAACGTATCAATCAGGTCTGGCATGTGCCGGCTACTGGTGATGCACTGGCGGGTGCTGACTCGGGTCTGGCTGCAGGTGATGACTCCATGCTTTTGCCGCAGACTGCAAACACCGATGCGGGCGAAGGTTTTGATGACTTTGACAGCTTTGACGACTTCGGTGATTTTGGAGACTTTGGAGACGACTTTGCCGCAGATGACGGATTCGATGATTTTGGAGATTTCGGTGATTCAGAAGAGGCTTCATCAACTGCCGCAACTGTAGATACAGACTGGGTTGACCCTAACATCGAATACGCTCAGAAACTTTCGCAGCCAATGACAACCCAGGAAGTTCTTGCCATGCTCAACCGCGCTTATGTTGCTGCCGGAGCAAAGAATGCCACACCGGAAAAAATGCTTACAGAACTCGAAAAAGAGTGCAACTACAACGGAATGGCATATTATGAGATTCCTTATGATCCTGCAAAGTATCCGGTTCCAACTCGTGAAGAACTCGCAGGTGTCGTAAACGGTTATCTTACATTGCTCAGCGGTTCTCTCGATCGCTTTGTAGATGATGATATGAGCCCTCGGGTAATGCGCGTTACCTGCCAGCTCCGCAACCACTCAACAGAAGAAACCGGCGAAATCATTGCCGCTGCCAAGAACTTTGCCGCAGAGCACTTCCCTGAAGGCTATACAATTGAAGCAACAGGTGCCGGCGAAATGGAATACACAATGACAAAGATGATTGTATCAAGCCAGGTTCAGAGCCTTTTGATTTCTTTGATTTCTGTCTTCATCATCATCACAATTGCCTTTGGTTCAGGCTGGGCCGGACTTGTTGGTGCAGTTCCACTTGCCCTTGCAATTCTTTTGAACTACATGGTAATGGGTTTTGCCGGAATCAACCTTGACCTTGTAACAAGCATTATCGCTTCAGTTGCAGTTGGCGTCGGCATAGACTACACAATTCACTTCCTTACAACTTACAAGGAAGAGCGTGCAAAATCAGACAATCTGGAAATTGTTACCCGCGAAACCTTCCGCAAGAGCGGTCATGGAATTGTAACAAACGCACTGGCAGTAGGACTTGGCTTCCTCGTTCTCTGCTTCTCTAAGTTCGTCGTACTCCGCTACATCGGTGTACTGGTTGCAATCGTAATGTTCACATCAAGCTACCTGGCAATGACAATCATTCCGGGAATACTGAATGTGTTCGAACCTCGGTTTATTAGTAAGAAAACAAAATAAAAAGATTCTCCGGTCAAGCCGGAGAATGGCAAAAACGTCATCCCCGGGCTTGACACGGGGATCTCAAAGGAGATTTATATGAAACTTTCAAAGACATTCGCAGTTTTGACTGCACTCACAATTTTCGCTGGTTCAGCTTTCGCCGACACAAAGGGAACTGAAATCATGACAACTGTAGCAAATTTCAAAAAGCCTAGCTTCTCCCGCAGTCAGGTAATTATGAGCCTGCAGGACAAGAGCGGTTCAAAAGAAGACCGCCAGATTATTGAGTACGGAAAAGAAGCCGACGGAAAAACTTACGTTGTAATGGACTTCAAGGGACCTGCTAACGTAAAGGATACCCGCTTCCTTCAGATTACAAATGACAAGGGTCCGGATGACAAGTTTATTTATCTTCCATCTTTGAAATCAGTTCGCCGTGTAAACTCAAGCGAAGGTTCAAAATCTTTCATGGGTTCAGATGCAACTTACGATGACCTTTCTACACGTGATGTTTCTGAAGATGACCACGAGTATCTTCGCGAAGAAAAGATGACTGTTGAAAGCGGCAAGTCTTATGACTGCTACGTAATCAAAGAAGTTCCTCTCGACAAAAAAGGAACTCAGTACAACTACCGCATGGTTTGGGTTGATAAGGAAACAATGTACCCGATTCACACAGAGATGTACGACAAGAACGACAAGCTGGTAAAGGTTCTCGAAGTTTTGAAAATTCAGAAAATCAACGGCTACGACATGCCGATGGAAAACAAACTCAAGAATGTTCAGACCGGCCACAGTACAACTCTTAAGATTCTCAAGGTTGAGGTTGATAAGCCTCTCCCTGACAGAGTGTTTACACAGAACTTCCTTACTACAGGAAAATAAAGTTGTCATTCCGAACTTGTTTCGGAATCAATAACGAAGATGCTGAACCTTCGCAGCATAGCTGCTCGGAGACTCGCTAAAAACAGTCCACTGGACTGTTTTTGCCCTGCTTTTGCAGTGCCGCTCCCTAAGTTCAGCATGACATAAATTCGAGGTAATCATGAAACTTTCTAAATACATTCTTATAGCTTCGGCTCTTTTAATGGGTGCTGTTGCTTATGCTGATGACTTTGACAGCTTCGGGGACTTCGGCTCATTTGGAGATGATGGAACTTCCGGTGCCGCAAGTAAGCTTGAAGTAAACGGAAGTGCGGATGTAGATATCCGTGCTTATGTGGACACTGAGGATAAAGCAGGAGACAACCGCTCTACTGAAGAAAAAATCGGAATGGATGTAAATCCCGCAGCTGCTCTTGAATTTAAATACAGCGGAAGTAAATCTGATGTTCAGCTTAATCTTAAGATTGATGAGGATACTGTAAAAAATCATCCTGTTGATATTATTGATGAAGCAGTTCTGCGCGGCTATTTCGATAATCTGACAGTTGAAGCGGGTAAAATGAAAATCGTCTGGGGCAAGGGAGACAAGCTTCATGTCATCGATAATTTTAATGCGGACGATTATTCAGATTTTATCATTCCAGATTACATTGACCGCCGTATAAGCACTCCAATGGTTCGTGCAGTTTACAGTCTGCCTGTAGCAAATATCAATATTGAAGGCGTTTATACTCCGCTTCTTGCAACTGATCGTTTTGCAACTGAGGGCTGCTGGACTCCGGCACAGGTTACAGCTCTTACAGAAGGTGCAAGAAAAATAGTTTCTATGAATCTTCTGGGGCTTGAAGGTAAAGCTGCTGCCGCAAATGCTGAGGCTGCCGCAGATACAACAAGTACAAAAGCGGCAAAACAGCGGGAAGCTCTTGCTGCTGACAAAGCATATCTTGAATATCTGACTTTTGCAAATAAGCTTTCAGCTAATCCGAATTCAATATATCCTGATGTAAAGAATCTTAAGTATGGTCAGTATGGACTTAGAGTTCTCGGAACAGCTGGAACAGTTGATTTAGGTGCAAGCTACTATTACGGATGGTATAAGCAGCCTTCTGTAAATTATTCAAGCTATATTAAGAGTATTGAAACTATGGTAAATCAAATTGCTGCGGATCCGACATCTTTAGGCCTGTATCAGGGCCTCCTTGCACAGGGTAAATCACAATCTGAAGTGCTTCAGTCTCTTGCCGTAGCAAACGGCTGGCAGTTTGGTCTTCCTGTTCTTGCTTACGACCGTAAACAGACTTTCGGACTTGAGTGTGCAACAGTTCTCTGGCACTTTAATGTACGAGGTGAGCTTGCATATAATCTGACTGATGATATTGCTGGTACAGATCCCTGGGTACATAACAATTCCATTGCCTGGCTTGGCGGTTTTGATATAGACCTTCCTTTCTGGAATGCAAATCTTAATGTTCAGGAAACTGGTACTTTGATTCTTAATGGGGATGAGTGTGATAAGAATCATAAAAAGTATGCAGAATATTCAGCAAATGATGTTGATTATTCAAAGAAAGGTTATACAAACAATAAGATTGTTGCGAACTTTTCGACATCATTTATGAACGATAAACTTGCACCGGAAATAACTGTAATGTACGGTATTGAACGAGGTGACCTTGTAGTTATGCCAAAGCTTACTTATAAGCCGGATCAGAATCTTACATTCACAGCCAGTGGTATGATTATCAACTGCGCAAATGAAGACAGTGAGTTTTACGGCTGGCGCAAAAACAGCTTTGTAAGCCTTAAAGCTAAATATCAGTTTTAGTGGTTCTGTGTCATTCCGAACTTGTTTCGGAATCTCATATACAAAGATGCTGAAACAAGTTCAGCATGACAAATAAGAAAGTTCAGTATGACAAAGAACAAAGAAAAAACCTCTTCCCCAATCAATAAAATAAAACTTGCCCGAGCCTTTGATCTTTGCAAAGAAGCTGATATCCGCTACGAAGATTATATAGACCGCGTCCTCTGCCTTCCTCGTAATGCCGCAAAAGATATTCGAAAAGTTGCGGAAGAAGCGGCCGTTGCCATTGCGTCTGGAATTGCCCGCCGGGGAGCAAAGCCTCTTGTAGTTACAAACATGACATTTTTGCAGAGAGCCTACGACCAGATTTCCCAGGATGTCTGCATCAACAAAACTCCCGTCACCATGCTGATGAACTATTCTTCTTTTGACGGACTTACTGATGTAACTCACCTGGGGATTTTCGGACTTGCGGCTTTTACAAATATCCCGAATCTTGTTGTCCTCTGTCCTTCAAGTGCGGAAGAATACATTTCCATGCTGGACTGGAGTCTTGACCAAAAGGAAAATCCCGTTTTCTGCTAAATCAAATTTTTTTCATATTTGATTTTTCCATAAGTCTTTCTAGAAAGAATATCTAACTGGATTTTGCCCCATGATATATAATTCTCCTAATTTTTTTCCTACGTACTTTTCTCTGATAGATTCTGGAGCAATCATGCTTTTACTGTATTCCCCATCATCTGTATCATCCTTTGTGCCAAAAACCCATCGTTCATTGTTAAAAGATAAAACATCATTTCCTGAATCTGTTTCAAGATGCCATGTTTTTTTTACAGGTTTATAAACTTCCCGTACAATATTATCAACAACAACCATTACATAATCTGCCTGAAGAACTTTTTCCCTATTTGCTTTCCACCATTTTCTTCCTGCATTAAAAACACTGCCACGAGAACTGATGACTTTTTCACTCGTGCTGACAAGCATTATATCTTCAACTATATTTGAAATAATATCCATATTTTCCTCATTAACCAGATTATAAAGTCAAACTTATAACAATGAATTCAGGGATTTTGCTTTACTCTGCAATTTTCTTTATTTCGTCCATAACTCTGTTGAGTTTTTCCTGCTTGGCGTTTTCGTTGGCAACAAACTCAGCATAATCAGCATTTGTTTCATCGAAGAAATCCATTCTGTCGAAAGTCAGCTTTCCACTTTTGTAAGTGAACATGCAACGGGTTACGCGATTTCCGTAATCGACCCAGGCAACACCGTACTTTGCGCCGCATTTCTTCATTTCTTCGCAGATACGGGCAATGTCAGCAGAATCCGTTTCCTTGTAGGTTTTTCTGAAATAACCAATGTCACTTTCAGTCTTTGCCTTGGTCACAGATGTTCCAACCATCGGCTTTTTGTCTTTTGGCTGAGCGGCCTTGATGTCTACGTCTGCGGTCCCCCATTTTTTATAAAATGCAATTGTAGCCGTAACACCATCAGGCATTACCATATCAACACCATAAGCATCAGCGTTAAGAGACTGTGCGGACAATCCGCATACACAAGCCGCAATCAGCACCAACATACCAAAAATCTTCTTCATAAATTCCTCCATTATTATATAACATAAGCAACTGCTTATATTTTGAAAATTATAAACTATAGCTTATAATAAGTCAATTATTTTATCTTTATACTATTAGCCATGTCGATTAATATTGCCGTGGCAGAAACTCTAAGGGGGCTTCGCCTGAAAAAAGGTATTTCTCAGGAAAAGCTTGCGGAAGCAATAGATTCACACCAGGTTTATATTTCTGAGATTGAGAACGGTAAAAAGACACCTTCCCTGGCTGTAATTTATAGAATCGCCCAATTTTTCAACCTTTCGCTTAGTGAATTTGCTGCACTTGTTGAAGCAAAACTGTAATCTTCTTTTGAAAATATAACATCATTCATATTTTTTTTGGTCAACCTGCGGGCGACTTTTAGAAAAAAAATATCACCAAAAACTGCACCACCGCTATTCCATTTTATAATTTTAATCCAAAACCAACACCAGCCCCTACAGAAAAACCAAACACATTGTTATATGAAACTTCTACTTTTGTAAAAAGGTGCGAAATATTTATTATAAATCCAGTTTCTGCTTTCCATGCAAAACAACCAGTATCTGGGATACCGGCTATTTCATTTGGTTTACCATACCTATTTGAAAAGTCAAAGCGAAGTCCTGCACCGCCGCCAACATACCAAGCGACATTTGTAAATAGACGTCTTACAAAATCAACTTCAAAAAGCCCTCCATGGAGATTGTTTTCTGCTTCAAGATTGTGAAGATAGTCAAGCCCTATAATCATTGCTATAGAATCTAAAAATACTGGCATTTCAAGACCAAAAGCCATTTTATTTATATTAAGAGATTTTCCCGTTATAGTTGAAAAAGGAATATCTGCCGAAGCTATCAAAGCAATATAATGATGTTTCATATGACTGTAATCAACATCAATAAATGGCTTTCTGATTAATGTATCTACAATTGCTTCTGCAACAACATCTGTCCAGTCTGTACCAGAGTCCTGCAGAATCTCATTCCTATTAGTTGAATTTGCAGATTTACTAGGAGCTTTTCTTTGTCCCATTGAAGGTGGCAGCGGCAGATTATCCAAGGATGAAGGATAATTGACACAAAACTTTATGTCTGGACGACATTGAATTTCTTCACCATTTTTTACATAGCCATATACAACATAGCCAAGATTATCTGTCCAGGTCGGATCAATCCAGAACTGAACTCCATCTGCACGTTCAATCCAAATCCAAGCGTGATGAGTTGCTCCGTCATGAGTTTTTACATTACGCTCGCCACCAGACGGAATTATCACATAAACACCGTTCTGAACAGTTGTATGATTACTTTTCGTTCCTGGATATTGAAGAATTGTCAGATTGTTGTTTTCATGAGTTCCAGCTATCCAAAACTTATTTTCATACATTCCTTGCTCGTTATACCAAGACTGATATTTTTCTATATCCTGATAGGCAAACTGTGCGTAATCAAAGCAGACCCCATAAAAAGTTGTTGTCCGTGTCATATTTCCAGACATATCCTTAAAACGCTCTGCCATCATTGCAGGTGTATAATAGTCGTGTGGGTCATCATACCAACCGCCGCCAGCCTGTGTCGCCGAGTATTGTCCTATACAGGCAGTTTGAATCGCAAGGTCTTGAATTGCATCAGTAAAGGAATCTGCAAAGGAATTAACTGCAATAATGAACGCGAGCATTGTAAAAATAAGTCTTTTCACTTTATTCCTCCTTCTGTTTTTGAACGCACAGTCAATTTCTTTTGACAGCTGATTTTCTTCTTCATATAACAATGACTTGTCTTTTACTTCTGATGATGAAAACAGAGCATCCAAACTTTCTTTTTTAATTTTTAATGCATCCGTATCATCTTTATATCATCAACTGATAATTTATTGGTCAATTTGCAGGCGACTTTTTAAACTCCTTTCACTGCTGATTCCAGACTTTACTCCTTCAAAAATGCCTTCCCTGTCTTTTCAAATATTTCATTGTTTATTTTCATAATGTCAAAATCCAGATGTGAAATATGTTTCTTGAAAATTGAATCAACCGGGTTATTCTCATCCAACAGATATCCCGCGCTTTCCAAAAGACTTTCACCCTGCGGAGGTGGGGGTCGCACGTTCGAATCGTGTCAGTCTCAAAGTAAAAAGGCTCATCTGCGGATGAGCTTATTTTTTACAACTACTTGTAATATCAAGAGTTAAGTCAAAAGTAAGGTATTTTTAACTACCTGGCCAATAGAAGGCGGGCGTTAAAAACTAAGCAGGTTTATGCGGATTGGATAAACGATTGGATAAACAATCGGATAATCTAATTTACTTTGGCATGAACTTGTCTCTAAGTTACTCAAATGTAACTGCGGGAGGTTTTTATGCGTCAGTTTTATCTTGGCAAGAACAGTTCTGGCTATTACAGAGTTTATTTTATTGACCCTGTAACTGGCAATCGTGATTCTGGTAAAAGCACACACACTAAAGACAAAGTAGAAGCTACTATGATTGCAACTTCGTGGCTGCAAAATGGTCAGCCGGATGGTCGCAGTAATTCACGTGCTTTTTCGAACCCCAAGTCTTTAATTCCCGTAAACTACAAACATCTGGTAGAAAATCTTTCGAGAGAAGATGCTCATATGATTTTTTCTCTCCTTTCCGATAAGTTCGGATTTTCTACTGCTCAGTCACAACCTTCTCAATCTTCACAAACCACTCAAACTACACAATCAAATAACCAACCAAATTATCCATCGAAACCGAAATCTAAAAACGAAGAAGGCATTAAACTTGCTGACTATCTGCTCAACTTCTGGGATTTTGAGAAAAGTGAATTCATTAAGCGTTATCTTGCTAAAGGTAAACGTATGTCCAGAAAGCATGCAGACAACATGAAGAGTCTTGCTAAGAATTACTGGCTGCCCTACTTTGGTCAGGACAAGCTTATTCAAGATTTGGATGAGGAAGAGCTTGAAGATTTCTTTTTCTATCTTTTTTCTGAACGCAAGCTGAAGGGTGCTACAGTAAACAAGGCTATTAACTGTGGCAGTCGTGCTATCCGTTTTCTTTTTGACAAACATAAAATCTCTGTGAATCCTATGGCTGGTATTGAACGCTACGGAACTGATGAGCTTAAACGCGGTATTCCGACTGAATCTGAAGTAAAGGCTCTTTTGAATCTTGAATGGGGAAATGCGGTTGGAAAGCTTGCATTTGAGCTTGCTGCTTATTGTGGTATGCGTGCCGGTGAAATCAGCGGGCTTCGTGTCTGTGATATTGATTTGAAGGCTGAGATTCTGCATATCCGTCACAGCTGGAGTGAAATGGATGGCTTAAAATCTACAAAGAATACTGAAGAGCGGGATGTTCCTATTGACCACAGTATTGCCCTTCGTCTTATGAATCATGCAAGGCGTAATCCTAATTACAGTGATTTAAGTTATGTCTTTTTCAGTAATGTAAAACCTGAACAGCCTTACTGGCCTTCTTACTACCAGGACTCATTTTATGAAGCTATGGCAGAAATCGGCATAAGTGAAGAACAGCGCAGGGAAAGAAATATTGTTTTCCACAGTCTGCGTCACTTCTGTGCAACAATTCTTGCCCAGCGTGCTGATATTAAAACTGTTCAGGCAATTCTTGGTCATAAAACAGAAAAGATGTCTATGCACTATTCTGACCATAACACTATTGAAAAGCTGAATAACATGAAAATCATTATGCAGGATGCATGGAAAAATTACATATCTGCATAAAAGTTTATTATATTTATATTTACCAACACTAAGGAGGAGAGGTAAAGCAAATGAAAAAAAACAGGTACAAAGAAATTGATGAAACAGCTTATGAGGTTTTTCAGTATTTTAAGGAACAATGCAGGGAACAGCGATACGGTGAAATTACCGTTACAGTCACAATGCATGATGGCTATCCGGTAAAGATTGAAAAAGGAAGATCTATACCGATAAGAGTCGAGAAGTACGGAGAACCTTGTGAAGAACAGGAAGATAAGAAATCGCAAAATAAAATATCAGATGGAGGGGCTGATGGAAAGAAATCTGTTCAAGAATGATGAAACAAATGTAAAACTGCGGCAGGTGCTTGAAGAGCTTGCGCGGGACTTAAGGATTCCAAAGCTGGAAGCCGGAGAATTACAGTTTACGGATTTAACTAACAAAAACTGCTTCATAAAGGTTTATGGGGATAAAATCCGTTACTGTCACAGCTGGAAAAAGTTTTTTATCTGGAACGGAACCTGCTGGGAAGCTGACAATGACGGCTTTGTAGAAAAAACAGTTCTTGAATTTATTCCAAGGCTTTACAGAGCCGAGCTGTTTATGGATGACCGCCGGATGCAGATGGAATTTGAAAAGCAAATTATGAGAAGCGAAAGTTATCCACGAATTCAGTATCTGATTAATCTTTTGAAAATGGCGGGAGAAATAAAAGTAAAGGATTCTCAGTTTGACCAGGACAAATATCTTCTTAATGCAGAAGAGAAAACTGTGAATCTTAAAACCGGGGAAACCTATGAGCCTAGGCCGGAGGACCTTATCACTAAGAAAAGCCTCTTCGTTTATGACAAGGACGCAAAATGCCCGACCTGGGATATGTTTTTGATGCAGATTTTTCATAATGATTTGGAGCTTATCCGTTTTGTGCAGAAAGCAATGGGCTATTCTCTTTCGGGTGATATGAGTGAACAATGTATGTTCATACTCTGGGGCACTGGTGCAAACGGAAAATCTACTTTTCTTAATGTCCTGCAAAATCTGTTTGGTGATTATGCGACTTCCACAAGAACCGAGACCTTTATGAAAAAGACTTCGGAACAGTCAAACGACCTGGCCAGATTAAGAAACACAAGGCTTGTCATTGCAAGTGAAGCAGAAGAAAATAAACCTATGAGTGAAAGCCTGATTAAACAGATTACCGGCGGCGACAGGATTACAGCAAGATTCCTTTACGGGGAATTCTTTGAATTCATTCCAACCTTCAAGATTTTTATGGCTACAAACCATAAGCCGAAAATCTCCGGCGGGGATAACGGCATCTGGAGAAGAATCAAGCTTATTCCTTTTACTGTGATAATCCCGGAAGAAAAGCGGGACAGGAATCTGACGGATAAACTTATGGCTGAAAATTCAGGAATCTTAAACTGGCTTTTGGAAGGCTACCGCTTATGGGAAAAAGAAGGCTTGAAAGAACCTGAAGCAATCCGGACTGCCAATGAGGAATACCGCTTTGATATGGACAGCGTGGGAAGCTTTGTTGCTGAATGCCTTAATATTGATGCAAGTCAGAAAGAACGGCTTTTAAACGGAGACCTTTACAACACTTATACAAAATGGTGTGAAAAAAACAACGAAAGTGTTATGAGCCACAGAAAGCTTTCTTCTAAAATGAGGGAGAAAAACTATCAACAGCTTGCAAGCAACGGTAGCCGCTGGTGGCTGGGCCTGAGCATAAAAGAAGAATGGCGGGCGTGATGTATAAAGGCACTAACCCGTTACTCCAGGGGTAGTGCCTTTTTGTAAAATGTTAATCCAATTTAACAACCACGCCCAATACATGGTAGTAGACAAGCTTTGCAAGAACCTTCTTGCCAGCAGCTGTTAGAGCTCGTTCATAGCATTCAAATTGTCCCGCATATATACCGGCATAATGCTTATGTTCTGGATTTACGACATCATCCTTACTTCCCGGGTAGGATTTGAAATCCACCAACACGACGCCGTCGGCTGTCTCCCAGATGAAGTCTATGCTTCCGGTGAAAATCTGGCCGTCATAATGCTGTTTAAAAGGCAATTCATGGAATGTTGCGTTTTTTGTGCCATATTTATCTGTCAGAAACTTTTCTAGATTTCTCCATGCAGTAAGAATCTCAGCCGCCTCAGGCAGAGCGGCTGCCAGTTCATGATTCTTAATAATCTCATAAGCTTGAGTTTCCGTAGGATTCTGTTCAAGAACACAGAATACGTTATGAAGGCAAGTTCCGATTTTATTCATCTCTTCTTCTGAAGATTTCAAAGTAATACGTGAACCTGAATCATAAAGGATTTCCGCTTTCACGGTCTTCGAAGGTTTGCAAGTACTTGGCTGCTGATCTCGCTTTCGATAAGTCTTTTGCGCTCCACAAAGTTCTATAACTTTACTTTCTGGAGTATTAAATTTCCATCCTTCCATATCACAAGGATTTTCAATTACAAAATTTTTGCCAATTCCAAGAATATCAGCTCTTTCCTGCTCAGGAATAGAATCGACAACTCTTACGCCAAGTTTTTTCAAACGCACCAAACCTTCATCTTTATTTGAAACTAAAATAAGACTTTCAACTGGTCTGGTCATTGCAACGTACATAAGACGTTTTTCTTCCTGAATGATTTTTCTTTTTAGTTGTGAATATTTAGGATTTTCAAAAATCATTTTCTGAATGTTTTCTGGCGTTTTCTTAAGAGAACCGAAAATCCATGGAAGAACAGAAATCATCATAGGAGGATACGGATTATCCGCATTTGGCTCAACCTCATGGAATATATGAACTCCATAGAACTCACGGGAAATCATTTTAGTATCATCAAGAATATCATCTTCAAGGCTTACAAGAATTACATTTTTCCATTCCAGACCTTTTGAACCGTGGTATGTAAAGAGTTGAACTCCGTCGCTCTTTCCAGCAGCCTTTATTTTTACTGTCGAAATATAATCAATGAATCCGTAAATTGTGCAAGGAAGGCTCATCTGAATACAGTGGTCTTCATAGGCTTTTGCAATACTGATTACTGTATGGAAAGTATTAACACTGTTGTCGCTATCCGGCCAGCTTTTTACAATGTTGTATAAATCAAGCTCAATGATAATATTTTCCACAAGAGCGCTTACACTTAAAGATTTGTATCCATCGCGTTTCGCCATGAGCTCTTTAACAAGCGGAACATCTTCAAGATAATCCGAATCCTTCTTACCTTTTTTCAAATCTTCAAAACGTCTATCCAGGATTTCCGCCGCTCCATAACCTTCTTTTGTAAGGAAAGCGATAGTTGCGCGGGACATTGTATCTGCAGGATTCACAACAAGACTTAGAAGTGAGTTAATAAGATTGATTTCTCGACTAACCTTAAATTCATTATCACCAATAAGTGTAGGTATATTATATTCTTTTAGAGCCAGTGCAATTGATGTAAGTTCACCAGGACCAAAGATATCATTATTTGTGCGCGCAAGGACAGCAATATCTTTTGGCTTAATACCTTCTTGCACCATTTTTGCAATATTACCTGCTATTTGAGCTGCCTTTTTAGCTTTTGTTCTCTCAGTTATAGTCCAGCATTTAAGCAGGTCTTTTTTGCCACTTTCTGCTGCCTTCTTTACGAGTTTATCCCATGGTTCCAGCTTTACTTCTTCTTCTCTAAGAATATCACTGAATGCAGGAACAAATACTGAGTTACAAACATTTACAATTTCTGGCCAGGAACGGTGACTTGTTCCAAGAGTATCATTAGGTTTTCCGTTAAGGATTTCAATACGGTCAGTAACAGCTTTTACAAGAGCTGTATCAGAACCGCGAAATCCATAAATTGCCTGCTTGTAGTCTCCTACCCAAATAGACTGGTCAACAAGTTCGCTCAAGCGGTCAAAGATTTTAATTTGTGTCGGAGAACAGTCCTGAAATTCATCAACAAAGAGATATTTATAAGATGCCTGTATATCTTCTTGAACGCACTCATACTTTGGATTTGTAATAAGCTCCAGAAGATATTCTTCCATATCGGTATAGTCGATGATATGCTGCTCTTTCTTATACTTGATGTATTCTTCCTGCCAGCGCTTTGCAATCTCAAAGAGATTCTCGACATATTTGTATTGCAAATCTCTTACTTCTTCACAGCCCCATACATTATTGGATTGAAGTGCGAGAGAAAGATAATCATCATTTTGCTGATAATCCCTAGTAGTGAACTTACCGTTTTTAATCATTTCAAAAAGGCCAAAACCAATTTCCAGTTGTGTTGTCTTTTGATTATTTACAAGTCTTCTGAAACGTTCAGTTTCTTTAATTCTAGTGTCCCGTGTACTACTTTGATCAGCAGCATATGATATACGGTCTACAACTTCAAGTTTCCCAAGCAGTTCTTCCCTATCAAAATTCAGTTTACAGCAGCCCTGTGTAACGCTTTCTATCAGTTTTTTGCTTGTCGCAAGGCTTTTTTTGTAATCTCTGATTCTGAAATTTCTTGTTGCATCAAATATTTGTTTCAAATCCTTTTTCCAGAATCCATAATCAATACCATATTTCTTGCCATCTTCGTGTTCCTCTGGAATTTTGAACGTTTCTGCAAATAAGTTAAAAAACTTTGTCTGTTCATCTGTAGGAAGACTTGAGAGGCTTTCTGATACATAAATTTCCTCGTCCTCCTGACTAATCACATTCTGTTTCGGACTGATTCCTAGAAGATACCAGTATTTATTCACAAAAACATTAGCAACACTGTCTACCGTTCCAATCAAAGCCTGGTCCAGACGATTAGCTTCTTTTACTTTGCCAACTTCGTAAAATTTGGCTTTTGCTTTTTCCTTAAACTCTGATGCGGCAGCCTTTGTAAAGGTTGTAAGGATAACTTCTTCTGGCTTTGCCTTACCTTCAAGAATTACTTTTTTTAATCTTTCTGTAAGTTCATATGTTTTACCGCTTCCGGCACTTGCACTGATATATGTAATATTCTTCATTGTCCTGCTCTCCCTTACCTACTTTCTTGCCTTAAAGAATTCATACTCTGGATAATCCTTAGGATGTTTCTTAGGTTCTACCTTTCCGTCAAATTCCAGAGGAATAAGATTTTTGTTTTCAACATCTCTCTGATAAGCAATGTCAGATGGAGCAAAGCCTGTAGCTTCTTCTATAAATCCGTTCTTAATCTTTGTTCTTCTATACTCATATGAGTTCTTAAGTTTTGGAAGAAGTTCGTCACCAGGATTCTGGACAGAAACTTGTAATATATTTTCACCAGCAAAATTCTGCGCTGATACTACAGTAACTTCAGGAAGGACAACATAAGCAACGGCTTTAGCTTCTTTTCCGGCAAGTTCCTTAGTCAGATATTTATAAAGCTCCAGCTGAATGGACTTATTTTCTTCGATTGTCTTCTTAAACTTATCTTCCTTACCCGGGTACCACTTAAAATCAAATACAACTGGATTATCTTGGTCATCAGCAAGAATCATATCTGCATAGCCGCCGATTTTGATACCACCTTCAAAATTCATCTGCGTATTTTCAAGCCATGGCTCGCAGGCAAGTACATGAAGATGATTATCCTCAATTACTTTTACAAGACGATTTACACAGTCAAAAACTTTAGATTTATAGTTAGGAAGATACAGGACATTTTCTTTAGAAAGAAGAACTGCGCCACAGGCATTTAGCATATCAACAAATACCTTTTCAAAGTTGTTCTTTATGTTTTCTTTTATGTAAGGAACTGTACCGCTGCCTACAATACCATCATGCTTATTGAAAAGCGTTTCTATTACGGCATGCGCAATAGTTCCATAGGCCTGATTTACCTTCGGTAAAGATTGGTTTCCTAAAGACTTGATTTCGGCAAGATATGAGAATGCATAGTCAAAAGGATTATAAACAATCTGTTCAAATGACGAATAAGTTTCGTGATCCGGCCATTTTATGGAGATTGCATTGTTAATGAAAATACCTTCAGCAGAGTCTTCTATACCATTATTAAAAGGAAGAGGTTCTTTCAAAAGAGAGCTAAATTCCCTGTTTACATCTGGGGCCTGAATAAAATCTTTCAGATTCTCTATTTTGTTTTCAAGCTGAATGAAAATCGGATGTTTTTCAACGTCTTCAGTAACTTTTCTGTCGATTACTACAAGCGTAACCTTATCAGCCATCATAAATGGAAGCAGTTTAATTTTTTGATTATATTCACGTTCAATATCTTCATCCCAGAGTTTAAGGGTTTTCTCAAACACGTTCTTTTCACCAGGAAACAAGAAGTCATATTTGAGAGTTTCTTCTGCGTCATTGTAGAAATCACACCAGATAAGGCTTTTTACATTGCATGAAAGCTGTCCAGGATTATTTATGACAGTTCGAGAACCCTCTTCTGCTTCGTACTGAAGCATATCCACACCTTCTTTAAGGTTTGAAACAAAGGCCATAAGCTTATTATAACTAATTCGTTTCTTTGATTCGATTTCCAGCATATCAAGGACTGCGGCACATTCATTCTTAACCATCCCCAACTGGACTCTCTGCATATCATCACTAAGGACAGCCATTTCTTTTTCGCACCAGTCATAAAGCGCTTTTGTAAAGTTGAATGCGCGCTGCACGCTTACTGTTTCATCTGTCAATGTTTCTACTGCATTAATATCCGGAAGGAAGTTTTTAACGGTCTCTTCCCTTTTTTTTGATACACTCTCAATTTTCTTTTCTCTTTCAGACTCTTCCAATTCTGAAAAATCAGAAGCACAGGCAACGTAATCGTTGATGATTTTACGGCATTTATCATTGTAATAACCGCCTTTCTTCGTAATTTCTTTCTGCAGTTTATTTCTCAAAGAAGAATTGAGCGGACTTAAAGGAACGTTCAGCCATTCAATCATATTTTTAAGGCTCATTGGACTAGCAAGAGTGCTTAATCCGATAGACAAAAGCTGTGTTACCTGTGGAAGCCCCCCTTGAATACGAGAGCCGCTCAACGGCTTTCCTTCGAGATTAAGCCAGTCGTCCATAGCTTTGTTGTCTGAGTTTATCCATACATCATAAGATTCTGGTTTTTGAAGTGTTAAATACTTAAGAGCCTCATCCTGTTCTTCAAAATGAAGGATATTAAAGCTATCATCTTTTTGAATTGAAATCTTCTTTTCATCTGTGGCTTTTAGCGCTTTAAGAACTGATGAAAGGGCGCAATCCTTATGGACAGGCATTTCTTTGACAGATATATTTACGCCACGTCCAGCCAGAGCCTCAAGAAGTTCGACTTCAAGCGGTGAAAAAAGATGCCAGTCAATAAGGGTTTCAATCTCAAGATTTTCAGGAAGCAGACAGCCAGACTTTACGGCTTCAATAACAGTTTTAAGTTCTTCTCCGAGAGCGCAGTCTGAAAAATACTCTTCCACGCCAGCAAGCGCTTCAAACCGAGCGCTCGGCGAAGCAATTTTCTTATTCCAGCCCGCAAAAGCAAGAGTATCGCGCCATTTAAGACATTCTTTTGCAACACTAAGTCCATCTATATCAAAAGAGGCTTTTAGTACATTAGAAGGATTCTTTTCCATGTACTTTTTCATAGCCTTGTAATAACTTACTGTTCGTTCAAGTTCTTCCTTTTTCTGTGAACTCAAACCTGCATGCAACTTTATTTCTTCAACAAGAGCAGCAGTATCAACAATACGCTCATTGAACATTAGAATTTTACTGTCAGTATAAACAAAACCTGTAAAAGTTGGACTATAATACAATTTCATATCTTAACTCCCATTATCCTAATTTGCTTATGGCTCCAAGCTAAGCAACTCTTTTGCCCTCTGACGAGTATCTTCATCAACTCTTGTAGATTTAGCTATTCTTTCAAGTGCTTTCGGACCAAAACCATTGTCAATAATACTTCTGCCAACAGATGCCATTGTATTAATGCTTTTTGATGAATACAAATGCCCGTATGTTGTTCTAAGCAATGATTTTATATCAGCTGTTGTATATTGAGGGTCAGCGAAGTTTTCATAGAAGTTTACAAAAACTCCCATGACGATTGATTTCAAATACTTTTGTAATGAATCTGCAGTGGAAACTTGTTTTTGTGGAGTAGATTTAACTCCTTTCTGAGATTTAGCCTTTGCAACTTTTCGCTTTTCAAACTTTGGAATAAATGGAAGCTCTTCTATTGAAAAATCAACATCGTCGCAAGGAACATCAGGCGTTATATCAAACCCCAACTTATTAAAATCTTCAAGTTTGCTTTTTACATCATAATACTCGTAGCAGATTTTT
Source organism: uncultured Treponema sp. (assembly GCA_946535985.1). Taxonomy (GTDB): domain Bacteria; phylum Spirochaetota; class Spirochaetia; order Treponematales; family Treponemataceae; genus Treponema_D. The sequence goes on from CAMNDY010000018.1 coordinate 18,496, forward strand.
TTATACACCTTATTAATATAAGCGACTTCCTTTGCAAAAATATCGTCACCTTTTGATTCATCGTCTTTATCAAGAATAGGATTGCAATAGGTAGGTACAATGACAATATTCCATAAGCTGGTAAAAAAGATAGGATTAAATGCTTTTCCCCATATATGAGAAATTGTTGCATAAGTAATTGTACTTGTTGCGCCCTGACTAATTTTATGCCCCGTCGTTTCTGTAATCAGCTGTCTTACAGAATAATTTCCATCCTTATCAATTATCACAGGGATTTTGTTATCAATGAATTTAAAAAACACGTCAGATGCTTTAGATTCTTTAACAGCTTCGTCTTTATTTTTGAACTTTGGCATTGTTCCGTCAGCATAACAATAACATTCGTCGGACTCCGAATATCGGGCTGGAAGAACTTCTTTATTTTTCAACGCGGAAATCATTTTTTCATGTTGTTCATCCACAATCTCTTTTGGAAAGAAAAAAGAATGTGAAACCATGTGCTCTGCAAGTTTATGCAAACGCTGGTCAAAATCTGTATTTGAACCTCCTGCAATACTCTCAATAAGACCTTCAAGACAATTGATTGTCATTGAACCGTCCTTCTTGTTGTTTTTTGCACATTTAGCATGACTCGGGTTTTCAAAAATAATTTCTACATTGCTCAAATCTTCTTTGAGAATTTTTGTGGGGCCACTAAAATCTTCCTCTGGGGAGACATACTCGCTGACCCGTCCATCTTCGTCTTTTGGTTTTCTTATGTTTTTCCACTCTTCTTTTGTTCCTCCGTAGATGATTTTCTTTAATTTTTTACACCCGCCGAAAGCTTCCCCATCAATAAATGTTACACTTCGAGGAATAGTAATTATTTTTAGACTTATACACATACGAAAAGCTGCATATCCAATCGACTGTACTCCCTCTGGAACATTGATTGTTTTTAGTTTTGAACACCCCGTGAAAGTATGCGCCCCAATCGAGTGGACATTTTGAGGAATTTCTACTGCGGCAAGACTTTTGCAGAACGAAAAAGCGCTCCCCCCAATAGACAGAATCCCTTCAGGAAGGTTAATTTTTGTTAAATTTGCACATAACCAGAAAGCTCCATCTTCAATGCATTCTACACTATCAGGTATTTTTACTTCCTCTAAGTTTGTACACTCTTTGAAAGCATGCTCACAAATTCTTTTGACACCTTCAGAAATTGTAACTGTCGTCAAATTAGAACAGCCAGCGAAGGCCTCTGCTCCAATTTTTTTTACACTTCCAGGAATTACAACGCTTTTTATCTCTTTATTCCTACAAAACTCTTTTTCTGAAATTTCAGTAACACCATTGGCTATTGTCAGAACGCCGTCTTTTAATGTGAATTTTTCTACACCCATTTTTTATCTCCTCTTTTTTCTATATTATATATCATATATTCCTTTACAGTCCCAGTCATCGTCATCAATATTCCAGACGGCGGCATCAATTCTCATTTTTTTCCTCTTTTATATTTTATTTTTCTTCTTTCATATATAAAGTTCGCAGATGCCCCCAGCAGCCACCTTTTTCTGCATAAACTTCCGGAACTTTGGTTGTATTATCCCATGGTGTCGCCGTTTCTCCAAAAATCATAAACTTGGGATATACGCCACTTTCTTTTGCAATTGCTTCCATACGGCCACCTTTTCCCAAGGTGTCGTAAGTTCCTCCAAGTCCATAATCTTCCATAAGACAGGCAAAAGGTGCCTTGTATTTTTTACTTCCCCAGAGGGCATCATAAATCATTATTCCATCATCATTGATATATAAAAGTGCAAAGCGCTTTGCTCCGTAGTTTTCATTGTATATTTCCTGGCGTTCAAAAATAGAAAGTCTGCAAAAGCGTTTTCCATGCCGAGGACCGTGATTATATTCATAATGAGGCTCCCAGTCTTGTGGGCCGGCAATTTCATCAAAAGAATAATCATAATGGGCTATCTCATCATAGCCTCTGAAATTCCCAGTCGAAGTCTGGCAGGTAATGTGACCATCAACTTTTCTTTCGTTTAATTCCCATGTATGTAAGATTTTGGTCCATTTTTCTTCTGTCATTGCATAGTCCGCATAGAGATAAACAAAGGCACTGTGAGAAGTATTAAATACCTGGACCATAAAACCGTCAGAATAACAGGCAGGGTAAAAAACTACCCGTCCGTTTAGAATGTACTGAATATCCGGTTTTCGGTCGTCATCCGGATTCAGGTTCTTCAACCAACCCGGCATTTTCTTTCTTTTGTACTGAGATAAAAACTCAATCATTTTCTGCATTTTTTACTCCAAATATTATACCATAGCTTTTTCTTGCGCGCCTTTTTCCCTATGCGCAAAAGCCGATTTTTCTGGAAGCCCTGCCCTCTACGTCTTTTTCCTCCTGAATCTCACACAGCTGGTCAATTATGTATTCTGCGGTAATTTCGTCCGGGTCCATAAATTTGATTGTGTCGGAAAGCTTTCCAAAATCACCCGGGGTTACAGTACCGTAAGCACAGAGTCTTTGGATAAGCTTTTCATCAAAAGCATAATCACTGAAAAATTTTTCCAGAAGCTTTTTAACACCCTCCTCTTTCAAAGCCTTGAAATCAACCGTTATATGAAACCTGCGCAGCATTGCGGGGTCCATAATATTTCTGAGGTTGGTAGTACAGATGACAATGCCCGGGAATTCTTCAAGCTGGGTGAGGAATTCATTTACCTGAGTTCTTTCAAAATTTCTTTCCGCATTTTTTCTGTCACTGAAAAAGCTGTCTGCTTCGTCAAAGAGGAGAATCTGGTCATTTTTAGCGGCCTCTTCAAAAGCTGCAGCGATATTCTGCTCGGTTCCGCCAACATACTTGTCAAAAATATCAGAGGCGCGTTTTAAAAGCAAATCTTTTCCCAGAGATTCACTGATATAGCGGGCGAATTCCGTTTTACCGGTTCCCGAAAGACCGTAAAAAAGCATTCTTACAGCCCCTGACTCGGGATTTTTTTCTGCAAACTTTTTCGCATTATAAAGCATATCCATGATTTTTTTTGCGGGAAGGCTTGTATTCAAAACGGACATATCATAAGACTTTTTTACATGAATTCGCATTTTTGAATTTCCATGTAAGAGCGATGAATTGTCCTTTAAAACAATTTCCAGATTTTCAAGAACTGTTTCTTCGCTCTTGTCCTTCATGCTGTTTACCGTCGTTATAAGATTTTCAACAGAAGCTCCTGTAACTTTATACTTTGAAAGAAGCTTAATAATTTCTTTTTTAGAGTTATTTTCAATTTCAAGTTTTTCCAGCTTCTTTTCCGCAATCTTTTCCAGCATAGAAACAGACATCGGCTCAAATTTATGTGAAACCGTAAAACGTCTTAAAGTACTTTCATCAATTTGAGAAATATAATTTACAACCCAGATTACTTTATTCTGAGACATCTCCAGCATTTTGTTAACCGTACCTTTAGTTTTTGGTGAATCTAAAGGACCAAAGAAAGACATCCTGGAAGTTGAAAGAAGGGAATCAGCTTCATCGACAATAAGAACTGTATCCTTTCGATTCAGAGAAAGCAGACAGTTTAATCTGCTGAGTGCAATATCCCGGCTCATAACTTCTGATTCATTTTTAAAGATGAGTGCCTTCATGCCCGTACTTTTAACAAGAGCCTTTGCGTACTCTGTTTTTCCTGACCCCGGGGCGCCGTACAAAAGTAAGGACACAGGAGTTTCTGACCGTAATAATCCCTTATAAATAGCTGAATTTTTTTCAGGCACAGGAAAGCTGTTAATGGGGTAAGCTTTCTCCAGATTTTGAGATTTAATATAATCTGAAAAATAAAGGCTTAAGTCCTGATTCTCAATTATATCAACAACTACAGGATTTATACTTCTGTCATCTTCAATAAATCCAAACTGACGAAGCTTTGAATCACTTCTTGTAATCTGCTTAAACTGGCTTTGTGTTATACCGAGGACTGTCTTGTATAAGTACAGTGAATTATAGCCAAAAGAATCCAGGACTTCGGCAAAGCCTTCAATTGTCAATTTGCGATATCTAAAAATGAGATAGCGGGCCTCTTCTTCTGAAAGCTCCAGTTCTTTTTTTAAGAAATCAAGCTTTGATGTATTTGACACCATATAGTTAAAGCGAACTGGAAGTTTATTCTGAAATCTTTCCAGATTTATTTCTCTTTTATTGAAAAAAATATGATATAGAATCTGGGAGAGCATACCGGTACCTTTGGAGAGCATGATGCGGTAGAAATTTTTTTCTTCACCAACAAGGTCTCCCTGGTATATTTCTATTTGCTTATCTACTTCATACTTAGGAGCTTCAGAAGCTTCATCATCCTCAATACAGCTTCTAAGAGACCTTGGTTTATTTTCTGCGTTTTTTGAATCGCAAAGACGAAGGATTTTTTTGCTTTCCAGAAAATCAACGTATTTTTGCAAAACCTCTTCCATACGCTCCCATAATCCCAGCCTGATTACAAGTTTTTCCATAAAAGGATAAATTAAATCCAATGCTCCGTTATTTGATTTTTGAGTAAGAAGGAAAAGATATGCTACCGAACATAAAATATCTTCTTTTGAGATATCTTCAATATTCATGCAATAAAGTTTATTATCCAGTCTTCCAAGTCTTCTTCTGTTTCTTCCTAACATATTAATTTCTCCTTCTTAAAAAATCTTACTACTCTAAGACGGGGGTAAGCCAGGCAAGCCCCCCCTCGCTGCAGGTTTATTTTTTTGCAAAAACGATTGTTGCCAGATACCTGTCTTTTGCTTCTATATAAGTAATAGAAGTATTAAACGGGAAGAAACCGGCCTTATCCATATCTGTAACTATCAGGTTAATTTGCCATTCCAAATCAGAAAGACTAGAATTTTCGTTTACCTTCACAATATGAGAATTGTGACCAAAGCTCTGAATTACACTATCCAGATTTAATTCGAAATTTGACATAAGCATTACCTCCAAAAGTTTGTTTATTATTAATATACGGACCTGTCAGACATTTTCCAGTAATGTCCATACAAGCCAAACAAGCACCAGAACAAGCAGGATCTTGAAGCTAACTGAAACAACTGAGCCCGGAGTTTGCAGCCCCGCACCCAGCCAATTCATAAAATTTTGCATAAATCACCTCCCAAATAATGCAGATGCATCAGCAACGCCTATCGGACGCATTTTATCTGCCTGTTTTTCCCATTCACTTTTATGAGCCTGCATGTATTCACCTCGAGACATAAACCACTCGTTGTACAAGCAATACCAGCTGGGTTTTATTTCGTCCAGCATATCACCATCCAGATACATGACATGCTTAAAAGCAATTTTCAGCCCTTTTTTTATGTGAAAGACACGGCTGCTGGAATTCTCACATTTTTCCAGCTTTTTCTTTGCCTCCTTAAAACTATTCCAGGTGTAGTCATCGCTTGTATCATCTTCAGATAAATGAGGAGTGACGCTTTTTATTTTGAAGACGGTTACCCAGTTGCCATAACCATCTTTATGAATCGGCCCCAGCACCACACCCTTGTAATGTTTCACATACTCAAGATCCAGAAGATAATTTTTTTCATCTTCCTTTGAAACTGCTGCAAGGATTTCCTTCAGGCATTTTTTTCCGTCAATGTAATTCATAGTGCCTCCTGTAAATATAATGATTTATGCCCTAACGTTTAGTTGAGAATCCAGTGGATTAGTTTTGGGCCTAAGAAAATAACTCCCGCAATAGTAAGTGGTAATGCAAAATAAGAGAGTACTTTAGCAAGAGCAATGAAAAGCTCTCCGAACTTTACAATAAATGCTCCTATAAAAATTATAAGAACAACAAGTGTTAGGAATTCTGTCATAAGGCGTACCTCCTTAACTATGTTATATTTTAATACATATTCATTCCCACGTTTAGGGAACAGTGTTTTATTACACCCGAAAGTTGACAATTTATCCTGATGATATAAAATGTAATACTGTAGCGTTCCCAAGTCAAGGGAATAGAAGGAGTTTTTTTATGGCAGTAGACTTTACTGAAAAATCAAAACGCTATCAGGCAATGGATGAAATTATTGCTTCGGGAAGAAGATTAAAATGGAATCAGATAGTTTCTGAGCTTGGTGAAAAATATAATATCAAATCAAGCAAAAGCTCCTTTTTCCGCGATATAGAAGCAATGGAAGAAAAATATCAGGCACCAATAGATACTGATTTTGAAACAAGAGGATATTTTTACACCGATCCAAAGTATCGATTGCCACGCTTTTACACAGATGAAAATGCCGCAAAAGCTGCAAAACTCATAAAAACGCTGATGGATATGGTAAAAGGTAACCCTCTTTACAAGGAAGCTCAGGAAGTTTTTCAATCGCTTTCTACAGAAACTCGTGATTTATCAATTGAAAACATCAGAATCAACAAAAAACCTGACAACGACAGAATTATTTTTGTTGGAGCTCCAAACAAAGACATCCCTGCTGAAACCTGGCGCTTAATCGACAAAGGCCTGCAGGAAAACCGCGTAATTACATTTGACTATCAGTCGCTTACCGACACAAAGCCTTCGAACCGCAGAGTTCAGCCCTGGCAGCTGATTTACGATAACGGTAACTGGAATCTTCATGCTTTCGACATTTTAAAAAAAGGAAAGCGCCGCTATACCCTTAGCGAAATGAAAAATATTCAGCTCACGGACGAGATTTTCACGCTCCCGAAAGACTACGATTTTAGAAAAATGACCCGCGGTTCCTTCGGCTGTATGTGCCACGACGATTTTCTAAACTTCAAAATCCACCTTCACGGATACGCAGCCCGCTACGCTAAAAACCGCATCTGGGGCGAAAACCAGACCATAATTCCTGATGAAAAAAATCCCGGCCCCGACGGAGACGGCATAATTCTAAGCTTCCGCAGTAACCAGCTTTTTTCCATCCGCCGCTGGACCTGGCAATGGGCAGACGAAGCATTTCCTATTGCACCAAAAGAGCTGGTAGATGACTGGCTGGAAAGACGGGAAAAAGTAAAAAAAATCGAATTATAATTCAATAAAAACACATCTTTAAAGCAACAACATTACAAGTATTCTCTTAAAAAAAACTGGTTCCTTAACTTGGGAATGACTTCTTATTATATTTACATACCTAAACAGATCTTTGACATTCCCAGGGAAGGTAACAACTAAGTTCGTACTCAAAATTTACAAAAGTTTAAATTGTCGTTTTTTTATTTTCAAGGAGGCCAATATGTTTAAATTCCCAGCTACAAAAATTCTTTCGGCTCAAGAAGAACTTGAGTATCTTAAGCTTGCCGCAGCAGGAAATCTTGCTGCCCGCAATAAACTTATTGTCGCAAACATTCCTTTTATCATCAAATGTGCAAGATCTTTTCCGGGGTACAATCAAGAAATTGAAGGTGATTTAATAACAGCGGGTTCTCTTGGCTTAATGAGAGCCATAGAGAAATATGATTTTACAATGGGCACCAGGTTTCTTACCATCGGTAAATTCTACATCAACTCCTTCATGCAAAAATCAGTAGGGAGCCGCAGAAAAAAAATCCCTTTACTTTCACTAGATGCCACCTATAATTCTGATGGTGACCAGGACTCTTTCGCAGCAAATCGAACAAAATGCTCTAAAACATCTTCGTCAAAATCAAAATATTCAACAGATTGCAAGCTAATTAATTAATAAAGCAGGCCAAATACGACCTGCCATCAAATTATACAAATCTTATATTCATACATATATTACATCGGAGGTTTTAATGAACAAAAATTACATGCGTGACCTGATGCTTACAGGCTTTGAATTAAGCAGAATTTCGGGTGTACCAATGCTTTATCTTGGAAACCCTGGTATGGGTAAGACCACAATCGTTAATTTGTGGGCAAAGCATAATGGCTATCACGTAGAAAGCCTTATTGGTAGTGCCTTCGACCGCAGCGAAATTCTTGGTTATATGGTAAATGACGGTGCGGGTTGTGAATATCTTCGTACAAAGGCACCGGAATGGTTTCATACAATCACCGAGCTTGAAAAAAACGGCATCCCATCAGTTCTTTTTATTGATGAAATTGCGGGAGCTCCAAAGGATGTTCAGGCCAGCCTCTACCGCCTTATTTTTGAACGTACAATCGGCAATGGTCAGAAGTTGCCAGAATCAACAATTATCGCAAGTGCCAGCAACTACAAGGATAATCTTCCTTCAATGTGCGATATTACAGCACCGAATCTTAACCGCTTTTGCCTTATAAACTTCGGTCCTCAGTCCTTTGAAGGCCTTTATACAGAATTCCTTCAGAAAGCTGATGCTATAGAAAAGTTTTTACCGGATTTCGATCATCGCGAGCTTTCAGAAGAAATCAAGGAAAAAGCCTCTCTTGCAGTCCGCGGGATTTTTGAAAAGCTTAATTCAACCTACTACGCAAAAGACAGCTCAAAAAGCCAGTTAAATTTTGCAAATAAGCGGCTGAACAATGTTTTTACCGGTGAATATTCCAAAAACGGTGAGGTTTATAATTTTATTTCGGGCAGAACCATCGGTTATTTCTGGGACATTTTCTGCGCTATGTACTCAATCGGATTAAGTAATGCAGAATATATCGGAAAATTTATTGATGGACTGATTGGGCTTGGCTTTAATTCTTTTTCTGATATCCAGGAGCTCAATGCTTACAGAAAGTTTATCCGGGAGCTTACAAAAGACGCTTTGAATGAGCTTTGGGGCAAGAAAAAGAAGCAGAAAACTTTCTCTTACAATTCCAAGCTCAGCCTTGCAGAAAATATAGACGCCCTTATTACCCTTCAGGATAAGCTTGAATCAGAAGAGGCTGAAGAAGCCTGCATGCAAATCGTTTCTGAAATTGAGGCAGAATTCAAAACAGATACCGACAGCATATCAAAGCTTCTTTTTATCAATAAAAAATCTAAAGCAGAGCTTATAAAGCTTCGCAAGGATTATTACGCAATAGAAATCTTTTATTTAATTGCATCAGAGGCTCTTTCGGCTTCAAAAAAGAACTCAACTTTATCAAAGCTGAATGAAATCATAACTACTTACAAATTTTACATGAACACATGTATTCAAACGGAGGCAGCATAATGATTAAAAACGACATGGAAGAAATCGTTCTTGCAAAAATCAAAGATACTTCAAGATTTGCCAAAAGAGAAAAAAACTCAGGCAAATTCAAGGATTATTACAAGCTTGGAATCAGGGGGAATTTTTTATTTCTTCTCGAAGAGGAAAATTCCCGCTCTCTTGATTCTCTGAAAACTGTCCCTTATTCAGATGTTTCCGGGATTTATTGCCTTGAAAACGGGGACGTAAAAAATGTACCGGCAGATGCATTTTTCAAAATCTATTCTGCTTATCTGAATTCAGATAAAAGAAGTTTAAATAGGGGGTAAAAAGACTTATGCAACACGAATACAGACATTTTGAGGAGCTGAAAAAGAAAATGCGCCTTGTGGTTTGTACTCATAACAAGATTTCAAAGCATGATTTATCAAACGAGGCGCTTGCATACGTAAAGCGGGATGAAAACGCAGGTGCCTGTTACAAAATTTACACCTCTGAGTTTTGCAGCGGTCATTCCTTTTTTATGCATGAAATCGGCCATATTCTTTTACACCATCTTTCTTTTGAAGATATTAATAACGAACAGATTTACGACAAACTGATGGGAGCCTGGAAGAGCTTTTCAAAATATATTTCCTTTACGCAAAAGGACGAAGACAGGACAATGTTTAGTTTAATCGTTCTTTTGAAAAATTACGCTATGGATATGGAGGTAAACAGCAAGGTTTTCGATAAGGATGAAGAGGAGTTCCTTATTGAAGATATGAATCAGGCGGAATACAAAAGGCTTTCATACATTTCAGAAAATCGTCTTGCAGGACATGCGGATGCATATAGAAGACTTTGCCGATATGCTTACGCAAAGCGGGACAATCCAAAGGTGACAATTGTAACTCCTGTTTTTGCAGAAAATTATGGATTTTCCCGAGGACTTTCCTGGCAGCAGTATATAGATTTAATCATTTTAGCTCCGGATCTGGTTATGCCTAAAATCTGTGAAAAGCTGCGTAATGAAGAAGGTAAATTTATAGAAAAAACAAGCAAGATTCCGGCAGAGGTAATAAAAAAAGCGGCTGAAAATCAGGATATGTTCATTGCCGAGGCTTTGAGCTCTGGTGACGGAAAGAGTTCGAAAGAAGGCTATGGAAAAACAAGATGCTTTACAATTCGTAAGCTTGGTCCTGATGTCCGCACTTTTATCACAGAACGCGCAATTGATAAATTTGAGGATAGCAGAACTGATTATCTCTATCTTGCAAACAGGGGTAAAACAGACAATATTCTGCGGGGGAAATCAATCGAGCATAGTGATTACACTCAGGGAAACGTTTACATCATAGTTGACACAAGCGGTTCTGTAAGAAGAGAACGCCTTGCCCAGCTTCTGGATCTATTTTCTGAAATTAAAAACCTTGTTGGTCAGCAAAGTAAAGTGATTTTCTGGGATTCAGATCTGCAGAAAATCGATTCTCTTAGTCAGGGCATAAGTGAAATCCCATGCGGCTGCGGCACCGAAATTGCCCCCGCAATCAGATACACCGCCAGCCGCTTTTGCAGCGAAAATGATAAGATTTTTATCATTAGTGACTATTATGACTTTCTTGAAAACTGGCTGGCTGAAATAAGAAAGCTCCGCTGTTCCTGCTACGGAATCTGCTGGACAAATAATAGGAAAAAAGTGACCTGTCTGGATGATGAAGCTTTTAACAAATTTTGCCGTGAAGTGGAAACCTTGTTCGTGGAGTTGTAAGGAATTTTTACGATTGGCCGGAGAATAAGAAGTTTTTCCCTTAACTTGGGAATAGCAAAGATTTACAATTATATTAATTATGGAGGAAATTATATGAACTTTATCACTTGTTTTACCGGTCACAGACCAGAAGCTTTTCCCTGGGAAACTGACAAAGCCGACCCGAGATGCCAGGTACTTTTCCGCCGCCTTGAAGATGCCATCGACGATTTAATTTCAAAAGGCTGCAATCATTTCATCGCCGGCAACGCACTCGGCATCGACACCTGGGCAAGTGAAATCGTCCTCGAAAAAAAGAAAACAACCCCAGGCCTCATTCTGGAAATTGCCCAGCCCTACGAAGGCCACAATGCCCGACGCAAGGAAATCAAACCCATCCTCGAAAAAGCCGACCTCGTGCATCCTGTTTCCACAAAAGAACGCCGCAACGATGCCTACCTCGACCGCAACAAGTACATGGTCGACAAAAGCGATTTTGTCGTAGCCATTTTCGACCAGGCTGACCCTCACACCGGCGGCACCTGGCACACCCTGGATTACTCCATGCGTAAGGACAAAATTGTCGTTACTATTCAATGGCGGGATATAAAATAGAATGGTAAAATAAAAGTAAAAAAAAATTAAACATACGAGAGGATTTTTATGTTTGAGGATTACAGTGTTGGTCAATTGGCAAATCAAAAACTTAGAGAAATTATAGAGAAAGGAATAAGTTCTGAACTTTTAGAAGATTTACAAAACAGAGATTATTGTAAAACAAACTTTGGTGTAAATTTTCCAGTATTGTTAAAAGATGAAGGTAACGGTAAACCGAATCGTTATTATGCACAACCTCTTTCCGTAAATGGACAGAGTTTCTTCCTAACCAGCGAATGGTACCAGACTTCTTCTAATAATGACAGACCTCATTTACTCCGCTGGTTAAAAGACCATGGGATTCCGGAAATAACAGAAGAAGAAATAAATCAGCTTGTAGTTAGTAACATACAACGTAATACTCGCAATAAAAAAGGTGAAGTATGGAGTCCATGGGAACAACCTACAGAAGACGAATCTTACGAACTTGCAAAAACAATAACTAAATATACTCATTTCCTTTCCCCAGAAGTAGTGCATGCAATAACAGAAGACAATAATTCTAAACAAGCTCATTACAAAGCTATTCTATCAGAAGCAGGAATTGACCCAGAACTATATCTTTGGGAAAATTCTCCATGCGCATTTCCTGGTGTAAAAAGAGCAGACGGAGGAGATAAAGAACGTCAAAACGATAACGCGCTTATTATTGATCCTGATGGAAATTTCTACCCACTATATCTTTGGAAAAGTATATTTAAATTACATTCATTCCAACCGGATAGATACAGTCTTGCACATCTTATAGATCATAAAGGAGAAAGAAACCGCATGGCAGAAGAATTTGATTTCCCCTCAGGTTCACACCAAAAACCTCTATGCGGACTCTTTTCATGTCCTACAAATGCAGCCTATGTTCCAAGTGCACTTATGCGTCCAACAGATTTTAACGGGTCACTAAGAAATCTTCTTTTTCAAAAAGTATTTGATTTGTATAAAGACTGCTGCAATATAGTGCCTGCCGACATGCATTTAAAGAAACCGATTTCTGAGCGCTGGCATTTTAGCAATTTTGAATGGGCAGAACCTATTGGAAAAGTAGAAGACATGAAAGGGTTCTTTAAATACCGCAATAGTTATTTTGAAAAAAAAATAGAAAAGGCCATATCTAATTTGAAAACTAAATAAAAAGGATTTTGCATAATAAATTTGAACATATTTCACAGGCTCTGCCCAAAAAGACGGAGCCTGTTTCATTTTTAAAGCAAGTATCTATTTATAACCCTAAATAAAGCATCATTTGGAGCGAAAACCAACCCATCATCTTTGTTAATACCTTTTTTATAACAATTTTTAGAATTTTTTGTTACATTCACTTCTTCACACCATTTTTGTATCGTGGTGTAATTATAATTTTTTGTTATTCACCCAAAAAATGCCCTACTTTTTCACTTTTTGCGAGGGACTTTATCTATTACATATATATTAAAAAATTCAATTAAAAACACCTAACTAAACTGTTCTTTGACATAACCAGGGAAGGAAACAACTAAATTCGTACTCAAAATTTAAAAAAGTTTAAATTGTCGTTTTTTTATTTTTAAGGAGGCCAATATGTTTAAATTCCCAGCTACCAAAATTCTTTCAGCTCAAGAAGAACTTGAGTATCTTAAGCTTGCCGCAGCAGGAAATCTTGCTGCCCGCAATAAACTTATTGTCGCAAACATTCCTTTTATCATCAAATGTGCAAGATCTTTTCCGGGGTACAATCAAGAAATTGAAGGTGATTTAATAACAGCGGGTTCTCTTGGCTTAATGAGAGCCATAGAGAAATATGATTTTACAATGGGCACCAGGCTTCTTACCATCGGTAAATACTACATCAACTCCTTCATGCAAAAATCAGGAGGGAGTCGCAGAAAAAAACTCTCTTTACTTTCACTAGATGCCACCTATAATTCTGATGGTGACCAGGACTCTTTCGTAGCAAATCTTGCAGATACATCTAATCTTTCACTTGATGAAGAGTGTGAAAATAACATTAAAAAAGAAAAACTTATGGCTGCTATTAATACATTAAAGCCAAATGAACAGGAAGTCCTAATTTTACATTACGGCTTAAATAACCAGAAAGCTCATACCTTTGAAGAAATCGGGGCTATAAAAGGCAGAACTCGTTCTCGTATGCAGCAAATCGAACAAAATGCTCTAAAACATCTTCGTCAAAATCAAAATATTCAACAGCTTGCCAGCTAATTAATTAAAAAGCAGGCCAAATACGGCCTGCTGACTATCTTACATATAAGACACTCTTTTCCCTTAACTTGGGAATAGCTATTGTGTACAATTATGTAAGATATGAAGGCATGATGAACTAATCATAATAAATTGGAGGAAATCTATGAAAGGAACTGTAAATTACAGAGAAATCAACAAAAACGTAATGGATAATACAATGGAACTGTGCGGGAAAATGGATTCATTAAAAAAATCTATAGACAATTCCATTAAAAATGAATATTTGGTTTATCAGTCAGAGGCATTTAATGCAGGAGAGATCAAAAAAAATCCGGAAATGAAGGTTCTTGTTTCTAAAAAAAGAACCTTTGAAGCGGCCGAGGCCTATAAAGGCAAAAAAATCTGCTGCCTTGATTTTGCGAATTATTACAGTATGGGAGGGGCTCCATGGAGTGCTGGTGCACAGGAAGAGTCTATGTGCCGCATTTCAACTTTGTACCCCTGTTTGCACGTTCAAGGAAAAGACTATTATGAAAAACATTTTCTCGAAGAAGGCAAAGGCGAAATAGATGACATGGGTGGCCATGATCTGATTTATATTCCGGGAGTAACAGTTTTTAAAACCGATGAATCAATTCCAAAATTGAAGGACGAGACCTCCTGGTTTAATACAGACGTGATTGTTTCCGCAGCACCAGCTTTATACGACAAATACGATAAGAATCAATATCGCCAGGTTATGACAGAACGAATAAGAAGGATTTTAGACCTAGCGGCAAACGAAAAGGTCGAAGTTCTCATTCTGGGCGCTTTTGGATGCGGAGCCTTTAAAAACCCGCCGGAAGTTGTTGCAGACATTTTTGCGAGCTTAATCAAAAACTACAACTTTGAAACTGTAGAATTCGCAGTTTTCTGCAGAAACGATACCAAGAATTATGATGTCTTTGAATCACGCTTCGCAAAACCGTGATATAATTATTTTATTGTAAAAGGAGTTCAGATATGTACACATTAAAAGACGGCGTTCTAACAATAGACGATGGCGTTACGGAAATCTTAGAAAAAGATTTTTCGTTTGATAAAAAAGACATAAAAAGCGTGATAATTTCAAACAGTGTAAAGAAAATAGGAGCTCTGGCTTTCAATAGATGTGAAAATTTGACTTCAGTCACAATTCCAGAAAGTGTTAAAGAGATTGGAGATTTTGCCTTTGCCGGTTGCGCGATTAATAATTGTGAAAGTAAACTTTTAAAAATTAAAAATGGCTGTGCTATGACAGATGACGGACTTACAGTTCTTTACGGAACAAATTCGCAATTGACAGAAATCTCGATTCCAGAAGGGGTAAAGATTATTGGCGATGAGGCTTTCGCAGAGTGTAAAAAAATAGAGAAAGTCATAATTCCTGAAGGTGTAGAGAAGATTTGTGTTAGTGCTTTCTGCAGGTGTAAAAATTTGGAAGCAATCACAATTCCTGAAAGTATTGAGGAGATTGGTGCCGGTGCATTCTATGAGTGTGAACAATTAACAACATTCACAATTCCTGGAAGTGTAAAGGAGATTGAAGATATGGCTTTCTATGGATGTACAAATCTAAAAAAAATCATCTACCAGGGAACAAAAAAAGAATGGAAAACTATTAAAGGCGACGGTAAAAAAGATTTGAAAGGTGTAGAAATTATTTTTGAAAAGTAGACTCCAGGAGAAATGACTATGATTGATATCCAAAATACACCGCGCCCTTGGGGTGGCGGAAATCACCTGAGCCAGACGGACATGGATGACCTCGAAGTCCGCAAAGTCCGGGCTCTTGAGCGAATTGCTGACGCTTTAGACGGAGGCAAAACTTCAAAGTATTCAGGCATTACAATCGAAAGCGAAAATAGGCCTGCTGCAAAAAAATCATCTGCACATTCTGGTATAAGCAGCTTGTTTGATTGTTTCAAATTATAAAAATATGACAAAAAGCACGTCCTCTAGCGGATTCTTCATGAAAAGTGTGCTTTCACTATCAGTTTGGGGACAAAATTCAGGCAGAAAAGTAAAAGAAAGGACATTTTTTTACTCCCCCCTCCCCCCAATGTGTACTTAAGTACAGAAAATGAACTCCCTGCCGCCAAGATTTTATAATGTCCTGATTTCAACAAATGCGCAGAAAGCTTTTTGAGTTCACAATTGTGTTCTTTGATACAGTGAAAGTGCAGTATTTTTTAAGTGTCTGTACTTTTCTATTGTGTATTATTATGTTTGTTTGAATACTATTGAGTAGCATAGATTCTTCTATATATATTATATTTTTTCTTAAGTTCACTTCTTTAAAAAGAAAAATATAGATAATAAGAAAGTATGTAATTTATATATAGAAAAAGTGTACGAAAAGTTCTGAACTTGCGAACTGTACTTTAAATATTATTTTAAGCAGATAAAACTTTTTTGCGTTGATTTTTGGACCGCCGCGCGCGCTCCCCCCGGCGTATATAAAAAAAAATCCTCCTGAAAAGGAGGACTTGAAATATCAATTGCTTGAGAGTGACGCCCTTACATGACGCTTACCTAGACCACGGCACTTTGCCCCAAGACTTACTGTTGACATTATAAGTATATACATATTCCGGAATGATGTCAAACTTTTTTCTTTTTTCTGGCAGCTCTTGGAGGAAACTCAAAAACTGCTTTTAAGATATCCTGCTTCTTTAATACATTGATAGTATCGGTATATGAGCCTGTAATCAATTCCGAATAATAAAGATTTGCCAATACATCAGCAATCTGAATAAAAGGATTATCTGCAGAATCAAGATATTTTACTGAATAATGTTTCTCTGTTACGTTATTTAAGCAAAATTCCGTATTGAGATAGTTTTCTAAAAAGAACTTTGCCTCTGTTTTTTCGTTGCGTTCATCTAATTGCAAAAGACAATCTTCATCTGATAAAAGGGTATGTTCAAGAAAGAATGAAAGTGCCAGCTTAATTGAATAATTAAAAGCTCTTGCAGTATTTTCACATATCTTGTCTGTAAGAAGATCATTATTGATTTTTATGTAATAAAGTTCAAAATACTTTTTCTTTGCAAGATAATTTACAAAATCAGTTTTCATCTGCTGATTAAGTTGAGAGCCCTTTATTTCGTGAAATTTACCACCCTTAAACATCAGCCCACCTTTCTTTGTAAGTGTGCCATTAGAGTTATAAAAATCCTGATCCAATTCATGAAGTTTTGCAATATTAGAGGAAATAAATCGTCTGAAAGTTGTATTCAATTTTTTGAAATCAAGAACATGAACCAAGGCAATGATGAAAGGTTTTCCAATTTTATTATTTATTGAGCCTGATTCGTCTGCGTAAATATTCATAATTGGATTATAATGAGATAATTTGTATTTTTCCACATTTTTTATCCAATAAGGAAAGTTCTATCTAATAACTTGCTATAGGCGGCAACAAGGACGTTGCCGCCTTGCCGATTGAGCGCAGGGGTGACGCCTGCGGCAGCCCTGTGCGATTGAGGCAATACTTTTTCCCACACATGACGATTTCCCAAAAGCCGCCTTTGGCAGGTGGCACTGAGCATTTAAAAACGGCGGGACAACTGGAATGTTGAGCAAAAGGGTGCCCCCTTGCCCCCAAGAGCGGTTCAATACCATACCTTATTTTTTACGAAAGGGGAAAAGGGGGATGCCCCGCGGCGGGGGGAAAGGGGGAACGCTTTTGCGTGCCCGCCGTTTTAAGTTGCGACCTCGCGGAGAAAACAGATTCACTTTCAGAAAAACTTCCGCGCGAACAAACTGCACTAGGCGGCTTTCACAAAAAGATTGCTTACTACAACCGCCTCGATAACGTGTATTTTCAAAACCAAATAATGCGGATGCAGGGCTGTATTCCCTGCATCTCGATATTTTGCCCGCGTGCGGAACCAGAAACAGACACAAAGCGAAACGCTACTGCGAAGCAGATGCGTGTAGCGACTGGCTGTTACTGGACTTGGATTAAAGCGTGCTTTGCTTCTTTGCGGTGCTACTTGCGAGCTTACAAGTAAATGCAAACGCTGTATGAGCGAATGACTTACGTGACTGCCTTATAAAAACTAACTGCATTCTTGAGGGTGTGGCCGAGCGGAGTTCGCGAAGATAACGGAGCGAGGCGGATTTTAATAATTGACTGAACAATGACTGGGAGACGGCAGGCACGGAAGACAAGAGCGAATACTGTGTTTGCTACCTTCTGAAAAACGACGCTTGGAGAACTACGGGAACTAAAGGAGCGGAAGCTGTGCGCAGCACTGCTGGAGCGAGTGATTTGGAAGGGTATTCAATAAATAAAAAGGATATTCGATTGGATAAACGATTGGATAAAAACTGTATAACACTCAATCTAACTCAATAACAGTCAATAAAATTAACTTGAGAAGTTCGTTATAATACCTTATAATAGATTTATAAGCAGAATTGCATTGAGTATTTTTAGGTACTTTTGAGATATTGAGACTGCCTGATTAAGTGTGAGCCGTAAACCGACTATAAGCTGGAGCACTGTTTCTTTTTTGGGACGATAATTAGGATCTGTTTTGCTCCTGATTTTGGAAAAATTCTGTTTGCTCA
>CAMNDY010000019.1 GCA_946535985.1 uncultured Treponema sp.
AAATCCGCATTTACACCGGCATAGATTCCCGCTTTATTCTGGAAGATTTTTTTGCAAAGCTTCAGTTATTTTTTGGATAAAGCTTTTTAATTTAATCCAATCTCTTTATAAATCTTTTCAATCACCGGCGACTTGTGATTTATGTAGCCGTCGATGTCGTGAGGGAAAAGAGCCGCTGCCTCAAGTTTAATGTTGCTATATTCTTCCACTGCCTGAGGATGTTCGCGCAAATAATCTCTGAATGCAAGATGGCGCTTGAGCTCCAGCGAATCCTCCGGGCATAGATACAAATGGTGCTCATGCAAATGTTCCTTGCCGGAATAACCAAATGCTTCTCGCCCGGAGATTCCAAGATTTCCTTCGTGATTGTAGCCTATGCCAGCCAGTGCCTGGATTGCTGCCTCGACATCACGGGCTGCTACAACTACATCAATATCAATAATTGGTTTGGCGGAAAGGCCCTGGACCGAAGTGCTTCCAACGTGTTCGATTGCCAGAGCGAGTCCTTCAGGTGACATTCCAAGCGCCGCCACAAGTTCCTTTTTAATATCCAAAAAATCCTGCTGCCACTTTTGGTCATAGGGCAGAACTACAATGTTTCTAGTTGTCATCTTTTCTCCAGATTGTGCAGTGGTAGCCTTTGCCGTAGTCCAGCTTCTGGTAGAAGGGATCTCCACCGCCGGTCATGTGACTTGCGCCCAAAGCTTTCATTCTTTTATAATGCAATGAAAGTGCGGCAGAAGCAAGTCCCTTTTTACGATGGTCCGGATGTGTACAAAGTGGTTCCATGTAGGCAAGCTTATTTTGAGGTACCCACCACATGCCGGCGAAGCAGACATATTCTTCATCATTATCTGCAATTACAATGTTGTATTGTGAGCTATCATGCGGAGAAGGAGACAGGATTCGGCTCAAACTGCTTTTGTGAGATTTTGCCGGAGTCCACTCAAGTGTATCATCGTACTTATCCCAATTAACAAAGTTGCCGCGCTCTCCATGACCAAAACCATACCAGCAGAGCTTGGAACATTTTACGATATCAATATCCTTGGGCTCTACAAAATGATAACCTTTCGGCAACTCGTAATTCAATTCACTCTTAAAATCAAAGACGAGTTCATCCCATTCGTAAACCTGTTTGAAACCACGTTTTGCCGCTGCATCCTTTATGAACTGCTGACCGCCGAATAAAACAAACTGCTGCTCGCCACCAAAATGCGGCATGTTTGAAATTGCGTAATCTACAAGCTCGTCTGCCAGAAACTCATAGCCTTTGCGGACATTAAAATAAATGTCTGTTACAGGATTTTCGTAATAAACAAAGGCTACAACTTTGTCTCCGTCAAACCAGAGTCTGTCCAAAAATGAATATGAAGTATCCATCCACGAGGAAGTTATTGCATATTCAAAAAATGGTGCCGCCCGGCCGCAGTCATTTTTCCAGTCGTAAGTGTCGACCATAAAATCCCAGACGAGATTTATGTCTGTTAAGAGTTGAAATTGTTTGGTTCTCATAATTATTTCTCCATTTATAAAAGTCGGCAAGCATAGCTTGCCTCTGAGCCGTTCTTTCGATAATCCTAAAACGACCCTGTCGGCTCGTTTTTTAACGGATTTTCGATTTTAGGCTTGTTTAGTTGTGATTTTCATTTTTTTCTCCTATAAATCCCACCCGCTGTATCTGTTCTTCTGGTACTCGCGTGTAAACCTGGCAATCTGCATCATTTTGGCTTTACCCCATTCATTTTCGGTGTGAAGCTGAAGATAAGTCTGCCAGCGCTCTTGGCTCAAAGTGCCGTCTTCCAGAGCCTTGCGGACTGCACAGCCCGGCTCACTTGTATGTGAACAGTCATTAAACTTGCACTGATCAAAAAGGGCAACTACATCAGAAAAAGTTTCATCAATTCCTTCTTCCATATCAAGCACACCGATTTCGCGAAGCCCCGGAGTATCCATAATCCAGGCACCGTTTTGCAGACGGAAAAGCTGGCGGTAAGTTGTAGTGTGGCGGCCCTTTCCATCCTCGTCGCGGATTGCATTTACCTTCATCAAATCTGCGCCGTTCAAAGTATTGAGCAGGGTAGATTTGCCAACACCAGAAGAGCCTACAATCGCAATTGTCTTATCTTTCTGAAGATATTGCTGCAGCCCTTCCAGCCCATAACCCGTAAGCGAACTTATCGCAATTACATCTGCCTTGTCGCATACAGCCATGGTGATTTCAACCTTAAGCTCCACGTCGTCGCACAAATCTGCCTTGGATAAAATCACAACAGGCTTGGCACCGGTGTTCAGAGTAATAGAAACATATCGCGCAATTCTGTTTTCGCTGTAATCCTGATTAAGTGAGGTCACAATAAAAACATAATCAAAATTAGAAACGATAGTCTCCTCTAACAAGTTCTTTACATAGGCTTCTGAGTGGCCGCTGCGATTGGGACGCTTGAATACAGTTTTACGTGGCAGCACTTGGTCAATCAGCGCGTCGCCATATTCATTTGTAAAAACTTTTACATAGTCACCGACAACTGGTGGCTCAAGTCCCAGGTTGTAAAATTTTCCTTTGAGTTTGCCGGTAATTTCCGGGAGGGCAGTTATGTTGCCGTCGCCGCCTGCGCCCGCCTCAAAGATGACAGTCCCATCCTCTGCACAAGGCAGCAGGGTAAAAAGATTTTTCTGCACACATGACACGCGCGCAGTAATAATATTATTTGTTTTCAATTTGAATTTCCTTCTAGCGGGATTAAATATCAGAGACGATATTCCAACGCAGCTCCGCTTTCAGGACAAGAAATGTTCTAGGCGTGAATAGCGGAGGTCGAATTGTTAGTCATTAAAATCATAAATCTTATCTCAACCTCCTTTGTAATTAGTATAGTTCACTTATAACATATCGCGGATTTTTATGCAACCAACCACTGGACCAGCTTGCGCGGCAAATATTGCACAAATTGTTGGCTAATTTTTTTAAACTTGACTATAGCGATTTTGTGGCTTATATTGATTGTATAATGCGGTCCCTGAACTTGTCGAAGGGCCCTGCAAAGGAGGTTTCTATGCGCGTATCTATTTATGAAGCCCGAAATAATTTTTCGTCTCTGGTCAAACTGGCAGAAGAAGGTGAGGTTGTTGAACTTACCCGTTATGATAAGCCGGTAGCGGTGATTATGAGTTATGATGATTATCAGGAAAAAAGACAAAATCAGCCTTCGCTGCTGGATAAATTGTCTGAACTCAAAAAAGAGTTTTCTGATGTGGTGGATGATAAAGGATTTAATATTACTCCATCTCGTGAATGCCCGGATTATTCAAAGGATCCGTGGGCTTAATTTTTAAGGAGAATGTACTATGAAAAAAACTTATTTACTGGATACAAATATCGTTTCGGAATTTTCAAAAGAAAACCCAAATAAACAGGTTCTTGCTTTTTATGAAGCAAGAAGAGATATGTGTGCTATTTCTGCTGTAACCTGGCAGGAATTAAAACGAGGAGTTACCCGTCTTCCGGATGGCCGAAAGAAAAGATATCTTGAATGCTGTCTTGAAAAGTATGATGAATGCTTCGAAGTCATTCCCTACGACAAGTTCTCTGCCAGTATCTGTGGCGAACTCCAGGCCAATGCCGAAAAAGAAGGCAAGTCTATTCCCAACTACGACTCCCAGATTGCCGCCACTGCAATTTCAAACGGCATGATCCTTGTAACCCATAACACTGCAGATTTTGAACCCATGAAAGAAAAAGCCTTTCTGCGCCTGGAGGACTGGTTTACGTCCTAGTCAGAAACGGGACTAATTTCTTTTCCTTTCATAAACTTTAAAATTATAAGAAAGACAACAAGAAGAAGGGGGAAGATTCCTCCAAACAAAAGTCCATACTGCAGTTTATCGCCAGCCTTCTGAGAAATCATTCCAACTAAGCTCGGACCAATCGAACCGCCCAAATCTCCGGCCATTGCAAGAAGCGCGAACATTGCAGTTCCTCCGGTCGGGATTTTTTTAGAAGAAATACTGAGTGTTCCAGGCCACATAATGCCTACAGAAAATCCGCAGAGCACACAGCCTGTAAGCGCCACCACCGCATTGTGTGACAAAGACGCCATGATATAGCAGATAAGACATAGCAATCCCGAACTAATCATAAATTTTGTGAGCTCTACCTTTTCACCAAACTTTCCGTAAAAGACACGACAGATTCCCATGGTAACTGCAAAAAGGCAAGGTCCCGCCAAATCACAGACTGTTTTAGAAAGCCCAAGCCCAGACTCAACAAAGGCCGAAGCCCACTGAGCCATAGAAAGTTCTGAGGCCCCGGAACAAATCATAAGCATAACAGCCACCCAGAAAAGCGGTGATCTGAATAACAGAAGAATTGTCATACCCTTACCGGAATCTACCAGTTTTTCAATTGGGCAGGTAGCGAAGTTGTAAATGTTGTATAAAGGAATTAGAGCCCAAAAGCAGGCAACCCATTTCCAGTTGTCAATTCCAAAAGCCGTAAAAAGCAGACTTGAAATTACAGTAACACCAAGCCAGCCCCAGCAATAAAAACTATGAAGAAGACTCATGGTTTTTTCTTTATTCTCAAAAGGGCAGGCCTCTACTATCGGTGAGCAGAGAACTTCAATAAGACCGCTTCCAATTGCATAAATCACAACGCTTATCATAATTCCCGCAAAAGAAGATGATAAAAGCTCCGGCAAAAAAGCCAAAGCAATAAGCCCCACCGCAGAAAAAATTTCCGATGCAACAATGCTGATCCGATAACCAATTTTATCTACAAACTTAGCGCAAAAAATATCTACAAGCAGCTGGGTAAAAAAGAAGGTCGTTGGAATAAGGGCAATCAGTCCGAGCGGAATCTGATAATCCTTGTGAAGCTTTAAAAAAATCAGGGGGGCAAAATTTGCGGCAATTGCCTGAGTAATAAAGCCTAAGTAGCAGGCGCGCAAAGTTTTTTTATAGTTTAGCTTTGAACTTATATTCATAGTTTTTTTTATTTCGTGAGTATTCATTTAATAATCCTATCTTATAAATATCACAGAGTTTCAAAATAAAGTCTAGAAGATAGATTAGATTGATAAATATCTTACGATTCAATATGAAGACAAAAATTAATTACAGGCAAAAATGACAAAAAAACTCTTAATTAAAAACTTGATCAGATTATAGAATTTGATTATTTCTTATGTTACTCTTAATTATTGAAGGAAGGAAAAATATGCAATACAGAAAAAACAAAAAAGGCGAAGATATTTCTCTTTTGGGTTACGGCTGCATGCGCTTTTCAACAAAGGCCGGACGCATTGATATTGGCAAAGCAGAAAAAGAAATCCTTGCAGCAGTAGATGCGGGTGTAAATTATTTTGATACAGCTTATCTGTATTCCGGCAGCGAGGCAGCTCTTGGAGAAATTGTTGAGCGAAATGGTCTGCGTCAAAAAATCAATATTGCAACAAAGCTTCCACAATATCTTGTTTCAAACATTGCGGCCGTAGAAAGGATTTTTAATGAAGAGCTTGCTCGTCTGCGTACCGATTATGTTGATTATTACCTTATGCACATGCTCACCGATTTTGCCCAGTGGGAACGGCTCAAGGCCATGGGAATTGAAGAATGGATTGCGCAAAAAAAAGCGAGCGGCCAGATTCGTAACATAGGTTTTTCTTTTCACGGAAACACAGCAATGTTCAAAAAGATTCTTGATGATTACGACTGGGAATTTTGTCTTGTTCAATACAACTATCTTGATAAGGTTTCTCAGGCAGGAGAAGAAGGTGTAAAGGCTGCGGCTGCAAAGGGCATTCCTGTTATGATAATGGAACCTTTGCGTGGCGGAAAACTTGTTGGCCTGCTTCCTGATTCTGCAAAAAAAATGATTGCTTCAAATGCTCACGGTTGGTCTGCAGCAGAATGGGGCTTCCGCTGGTTATATAATCAAAGCGAAGTTACCTGTGTACTTTCCGGAATGAACAGTCTTGAAATGGTTCAGGAAAACTGCCGTATTGCAAGTGACGCTGCAGCAGGACATTTTACTCCAGAAGATTTTGCCTTTATAGACCAGATAATTGCAGAAATAAAACGCACCGAAAAAGTTGGCTGCACCGGCTGTGCATATTGTATGCCTTGTCCAAAAGGAATTGATATTCCGGGTCTTTTCCGAGGCTGGAACCTCATGTATTCAGAATCAAAGTTTTCCGGCATGTACGATTATTTTCAGACGGTTGGACTTCGTAAAGAATCTGCTTTTTCTACAGCCTGTATAGAATGCGGTAAGTGCGAAAAACATTGCCCTCAAAATATCCCGATTCGCCAGATGATAAAATCTGCCGGCCGCGAAGTAAGCCCCTGGTACATGAAAGCCGCAATTACTGTTGCCAGAAAGGTTCTGGTTAGAGGAAAGAGGTAGGCTTGTGCCTATTATTCTTCTACAGGATAAAAACCAAAGGTACTCATAAGCTGGTCAAAATATGCCCAGAAGTAAGCCTGATCCGTCTGCAGGCGTATTATACTTTCCCTACCGCCTGGGCTAATCGTCCCAGTCTATTTCATCTTGTATAATCAAATCCCAAATATGCGTAATTTTTCCTGTTTCGGGGTCTTCACGAGATTATTATAGCATAGGGATGAGATTTTACAATGTAATAATTATAACATAATTGTTTCATCGATAAGTTAATAGTTTTCAATATAAACAAATTTATCACATAAATCGGCCTTGTGAATTATGTATTCTGAAGTTTTATTCCTGTAGGTTATTTTGAATACAGCTTCGTCGGATATTGTTCTAAAAGCAAGGGTTAGACTGTTATTTCCGTTCAGAGAATAAGTATAGGATTGGGTTTCATGAAGATACACAGTATCTTTTTTCTGAGTTCGCAGAGAATCAGATTTTGCAGGATTTATATTTTGACGACCTTTTGAAGTTTCTGCCGGAATTATTGTAAGCTCCCCGGATACCGCTTCAATAACAATTTCTTTTGAATAAGGCGCAGTTATATTTCCATTGTCATTAACATAACCAGGAATTGCAATACAGGAAGAAAAGAGTAGAATACAAATTGTCAGACTTATATGTAATTTTTTTTTAGTAAGCATATTCATAAAATTATTCTCGAGGAACAAACCCTCCGGCCGTAACAGAATATAAACTATATTCATCGCCATTAATCGCTTTAATCATAAAATAGTAATAATTCAGATTTGTCAAGTTTTCTTTTGTGTAAGAGATTTGCGTTGTTGTTGCGATTTTCTGGTATTTTTCTCTATGATTTGAATTAGGGCTTACAGAAAAATAGAGCTCATATTCTTGTGCATTTGTAACCGGATTCCATGATACAGTAAGCGCATTTGATACATTTGCGGCAGGCTCAACTTTTACATTTCTAGGATAATCAAGCGTGACATTTGGATCGCTTGCTGTCTCTTCTGCATCGAAAGCAAAACATAGAGAATTTGTTTTTCCATCGCGTACCATAGTTCTTTCTATATGATAAAGATCCGCATCATCGGAAGGAATCCAGGAAAGAATAATTATGTTTTGGGGGGATTCTTCTGAAAGTTTGAGTGTTATTGTTGGTTTTGTCAGAATTGGTTCGGGATCTATCTCGCAGGAAGTTAGCGGAATAGCAAAAAAAACAATCATTGCGAAAAGAAAAATACTGGAAGAAATACGATTAAAAAGTTTCATAAAATTTCTCCTTTATTATATTGTACTACCAATTTGTGTTTTTTAATTATTCACAAATACGAATATTACACACATCACATACGAAAAACTTTGAGTATTGCAGAGTTTCTTCTATAGTTTTATCAATTAATATTGTTTTGCTCCAGAAATTGACTCTGGTCAAAGCTGTTTTTTGAAGGAAATTTTCGTTAAATTACATAGAAAACCGCCTTTATATACAAATTTCTATGTAATTTTCAAAGAAATTCATTGATTATCAGGTCAAAATCATGTAAATAACGGGTAGAAACCTTTTTTTTGGGCTAAAACAGGCAGTTTTTGCTTTTTATGAAGGTCTTTTTCACAAAAATTACATAGAATTTGGCGCTTTTTGGCGGTTTTCTATGTAATTTGGAAGGAATTCAGGTAAACTTAATTATATGGTCTGCGGTAGCGCTGGTAGCCCCTGGAGGACCGCCCGTATAGCCCGTATAATAAAAAACTACTTGCCGATTCCCCAAAACATTATTATCTTTAAAACTAATATATAGAAGAAAAAGAGGTTTTGTTAAAAATGAAACACGAATTTCAGACAGAAGTAAATCAACTTCTTAAATTAATTATTCATTCACTTTATTCAAATAAGGATATTTTCCTGAGGGAAATTGTTTCTAACGGGTCGGATGCGCTGGATAAGCTTAAGTATCTGACGGTTTCGGATGACGCTTACAAGAGCATTAAGTTTGAACCGCGCATTGATATTTCTTTTGACGAAAAGGACGGCGTACTAACTGTTCAGGATTCGGGTATTGGTATGAACGAAGAAGACCTTACCAACAACCTGGGAACTATTGCCCGCTCCGGAACCAAGGCTTTTATGGAGGCTTTGTCTTCGGATGCTGCCAAGGATTCTGCCCTTATTGGTCAGTTTGGTGTTGGATTTTATTCGGCATTTATGGCTGCCAAAAAAATTGATGTTTATACCCGCAAGGCTGCAGGCGACGGAAAAATCTGGCACTGGTCGAGCGACGGTACAAACTCTTATGATATTGATGAAATTGCAGTAGATTCTGCTACTGCAAAAAAATATGGTTTTGATAAGCCTGAACTCACAGGTTCTGCAATCGAAATGCATTTGAACGATGACAGCAAGGAGTTTGCAAGTCGCTGGAAGATTGAAGAATTGATTAAGCGTTACAGCGACCACATTGCCTTCCCAATTTATTTGCATTACGAGCAGAAAAAATATGATGACAAGGGTAATGTTACCGGAAGCGAAAATAAGGTTGACCAGGTAAACAGCGCGTCGGCCCTTTGGAAGCGTCCTAAGAGCGAGCTCAAGCCGGAAGATTACAACGAGTTTTATAAGACAATCGGCCACGATGGACAGGATCCGCTCCACTATGTTCATACTCATGCAGAAGGAACTCAGGAGTATACAACCTTGTTCTACATTCCTCAGACTGCTCCTTTTGATATGTACCAGGCAGATTACAAGAGCGGAGTTAAGCTTTATGTAAAACGCGTTTTCATTACTGATGATGACCGCGAGCTCTTGCCAAGCTACCTGCGATTTGTACGCGGTATTATTGACAGCGAAGATTTGCCTTTGAACGTTAGCCGTGAGATTTTGCAGCAGAACCGCATTCTGGATAATATCAGAACTTCTTCTGTAAAGAAGCTGCTAGGCGAGTTTAAGAAGATGGGTGAAGCTGCCGACAACGCCAAAAAAACTGCCGAAGACAAGCGCACCGACGAAGAAAAGAAGGCTATTGAAAAATGGGCCAAGTTTGTAAAGGCCTTTAACCGTCCTATGAAGGAAGGTTTATACAGCGATTACGCCAACCGCGACGAAATTGCAGAAATTGTCCGCTTTAAGAGTACCGATGCTAGTGGTACCGGAGAGGACAACTACACAAATTTTGCCGGATATGTTGAACGAATGAAGCCTGAACAGAAGGCTATCTTCTATATCAGCGGCAGTGACGAAAAGAATCTGCGTGCAAACCCACTGCTTAAGGCTTACACCGACAAGGGCTTTGAAGTTTTGATTATGGATGACGACATTGATGACATCGTTATTCCGGGCTTTGGCAAATACAAGGACTACGAGCTCAAGGCTGTAAACCGCAGCGGCGCCGACGACGACCTTGTAGACAACAAAGAAGAAGCCAAAAAGAAGGAAGAAGCCTTTAAGCCTGTAACCGATAAAATCAAGAAAGCCCTGGGCGACAAAGTTAAGGAAGTAAAACTTAGCAAGACCCTGAGCGGCAATAACCCTTCTTGTATCGTTGTAGACGAAAACGACCCAAGCTACCAGATGATTCAGATGATGAAGGCTATGGGCCAGACCGGTCCAGAACTCAAGCCAATCCTTGAAGTAAACGGCGACCACCCTATTCTTGCCAAGATTAAGGACAGCGACGACGAAGCTTTGATTGCAGATGTGAGCGAAGTTTTGTTGAGCCAAGCCCTTCTTATTGCAGGCGTTGAACTGAAAGAGCCGGCTGCCTTTGTTGAGCATTTGAATAATTTGTTGAGTAAGTAAGTTGAAAGTTTTGGGGCCCTTCGACAAGCTCAGGGGCCCCAATTTATTTTAAAAGCCCATGTCTCTGGTGCCAGATATCCAGGATTTCTTTTTCCAGAGCATCCGGTGCTTTGTTATGATCCACCCGCTCCTGAAAAATTTCATTTCCCCTTAACTCAATACAAATTTTATATTCATCATCTTTCTTAGCGTAAACAATTGTGCAGCTTTTTTCTTTTACAGATTCAGAATAACTTGCTACACAATTATGAAGAACATTCCCAATTTCGCAAAGCTCATACGAGTTTTCCGGTAAACAAAAATCATAACCCTGGATATTATCTTCCAGCATCTTTTCTTGTGGTGTGTAAGAAAAAGTGATGTTTTTATTTTCATAACGAAAAGCAAGAGTAGACAAAGCATTATGATTAAAATCTGTAAAACCGTCTTCAAGAATATCTTTTTTTAAAACATCAGAAAGGTGTTTAAAATATTTACAGAACATTTCAAGGGCATCGTAATATGTGTAATGATCTTCATGATTTTTTAACAGTGTATTCATGGTGGCTTTTTGTCCGCGCTTTTTTATAGAGAATTTACAAAAGAATGCAAGGTCTTTTGGATTAACAGATTTTATCAAACT
This sequence comes from uncultured Treponema sp., assembly GCA_946535985.1. Lineage (GTDB taxonomy): Bacteria > Spirochaetota > Spirochaetia > Treponematales > Treponemataceae > Treponema_D. The sequence continues at coordinate 10,837 of CAMNDY010000019.1, forward strand.
TGAGATTTCTTTATTTGTTATCACACGATTATAAAGATTCATATCGCGGAAACCCGCATCCCTTAAGCGAAGAAAAGTCAGTAAAACCGTAGGATCTTCCATAAAACATTTGCGTACTGTTTTTGTATTTTTAATTTTATACCTGCGGCAGAACTTTTTAAAAACTCTTGAATCGGAACGTTTAAAATTAAAAATTACATGCCGACCTTTTAGTTCTCTAGTTTGTAAAATTGGAAAGAGCTCCGGACAAAATGGAATCATTGTAATTTTGTAAAAATCAAACAAATCAACTTTATTATTCTCCATTTTTTCTCTATAGAAATCAAAAGAAATCCCTGTAAATTTTTCTGCCAGTTCTAAGAAATGCTCATAAGCCTTTTTAATAACTTCCTGGGGAAGTTTCTTCTGAAGTTTGTAAAAATACTTTTCATCCAAATCTTCTTCTTCAAAATCTAAATCACAAACAGGATGCAAGGCTTCTATCTTTACGATGCCTTTTTTCATGTCAAAGAGTAAAATGTTTTCTGTAATCTCTGGAATCTGAGTTTCATAATCCACAAAAACTTTTTCATCTCTGAGAAATTTGTAGAAAGATATTTTCAATGTAAGATTATCTGTATCGCAGGTAATTTTTGCCTTTACATAATCTTTTTCAATATTCCTGCTGTCATAAAAATTTTTTTTATTAAACTTATACCTTTTATAAAAATTTCTATACTTTAAATAAGATGCAACCTCTTTTGCATCTCTATCATCTATTACATTTATATAGTCTATATAAAATTTTTCTTCATTTGCCCTGTTTAAATACTGATATGAATTATATACATTTTCAACAAACTCTACAGGATACCCATCGAGTTTTGTTTGTTCTGTAAGGGGCATCCACTTATTGTTTTCATAATCAAAAAACTGATCTTGTGTTTGGAAAAAATTTTTGATTTTAACAGGCTGCAATTTAACTTCTGTTTCTAAAGGAACAAAATCTGGAGAAAGAAATTTTCTATAAAACAAATCTTCTGTAATCATAAACTACAATCCAAATTCTGAAATTACAATGTCGCCTGACTCTTCCAATTTTACCATTGTTCGTACCATTTCTTCCTGTGCTGCTTTAATATCAGAAAATAATACAGGGCCCATAAACTCCATATCTTCTTTTAACATAGTGGCGGCACGTTTAGACATATTACTAAAAATTTTATCTTTAATTGCTTCTGAACTGTTTTTCAAAGCCTTTGCAACCGTAACTTGATCAGACTCTCGAAGAAGCTTTTGTATTGCCCTGTTATCTAATTCTAAAATAGTATCAAAAGTCCTGATATTTTCTTCAACAGCAATAGAAATAAGGGGATCTTTTTTAAAAAGCTCATCTGTAGAAAGAAGAAGCTCTTCTTTTTGAACCATGTTTAAATCTTTTGTTATAAATTCGCAGATTGTCTCGCCATAAAAATCATTGTCTTTTAAAATCCTCAGGGCAGCAGCTATAATTTCAGGATCGGTATTTTTTTTATCTGCAAGTTTATCATAAGATTCTTCAAGCTGACTTTTTAAAGGCTCGGGGATTTTTGTCAGCAATTCCAGAGCTTTTGTTTTGTCCATATAAATCAGCAGTTGGGTAAGAGTCTTTACATAACCGCCGCAAATATATTCAGACAAAAGACTTTGTATGCGTTCGTGTGTTAGATCAAAATTTCTGGAAATTTCGTCTGTCATAAAATCCTCCGAATATCTAATAGTATCTGTTTTTAGTCGATTACCCAACCGTCTTTTATCATATCCTGTATGCTTTCATATTTTGCAATTATCTTATCGCCAGGATGAGGCATATAATTTTCGACCACAACATTAGAAATTGTGATACTTGCAGGATTCTCCCAATCGCTGATTATGCCGTTAAAAGGTTCCTTATAATTTTTCACACAAGAAAATAAATCCAACTTGTTAAGAGTAAGTTCCTGAACTTCTTTGCTCCAATGTTCGTTTAATTTTTCCATATTTTACCTCCATCTATTTTAACTCTGCGAGAATCGGCTCGATGTATTTTTTGTCGGAAATGTCGTAGGAGTGGGTGATCATCTGAGCCATGTTGCGTTCGGACTCGGTGGCGTCTTTTTTGTTGGCAAGCATTGTGGTGAACATCTTCATCATGAACTTTGACATGGCACCCATTTTTTCGTAATTAAAACCGCCCGGGCAGTAAAAGGTTTTGACTAAGCTCCATTCCTGATCGGTGAAATTTCTTTTGAGGCCGGCAGGGATTTCAGGGCTTTCGGCAGGGCTTCCTCCAACTCCGTAGACGATAAGTTTTTTGCCGGCAGCAGCAAGGGCAGGAATCTGCTTTTTGAACCAGGCAAGATTTTTGATTCCGCCTGCCATGAACCAGCCGCCAAAAACGATTGCGTCATAATCGGCCAGCTTGAGTTTCTTTGCTTTTTTGAACTCAACGCATTGGGCACCGCTAGCCTGGCTAATCCATTCTGCGTACTTTTTGGTAAAGCCTGTCTGACTTGAGTAAATTACGAGTGATTTCATTTTTATATCCTCCAAAGGTATATATGCAATATATTGCACTTTTTTGAAAATAGCAAATTTTATTTCTACTGATTGAAATTGAAACGCCAGCCATTGTAAAATGACCTTAATGTTTGATTCATCCTTAATTACATACGCGGTTTCTCTTCACTTTGGGCGGGAGGTAAATGAAATTATTTACTCAGCCATGAAAAAAATTGCGGAACAGACGGGAAACAGCTTTATGCTTGAAAATAAAGTTCCGCCGCATATTACAATCGGGGCTTTTCATGCTGCTAAGGAGGATGAAAGAAAACTGCTGGGTCTGGTAGAAGATTTTACCAGGGGGCAGCAGGCAGGCTCGGTTCAATTTTGCGAAGTGGGAAACTTTAATAACAAAGTACTTTTTCTACGGCCAGAAAAAAACAACTTTCTTACAAAAATAAATGCCGAACTCCACAACCTTCTCCTTCCGATATTTTCAAAGGCAGAAAACGGCTACTACCTGCCAGATATCTGGTTCCCACACACAACGCTTGCAACCGGATTGAATCCCAGCCAGTTTGAAAAGACCCTGCAAATTGCCGGGGAAATTACTCTGCCTCTGGATGCAGCTATTGGCGAGCTTGCAGTTTATCAGTGTTCGCCATTTGAAGAGTTGCAGAAATACATACTAAAATAAAAGGAATTGTAAATGGTAAAGCACATCATTTTATGGACATTAAAAGAAATGGACGAGGCTCAAAAAGAGGCGGTAAAGGCTATTCAAAGCACCCGGAGCATGTAGCCGTTGCCGACAGCAAGGTAAGGCCTTTTACTGTAAGCCGGGCTTGCCTGGATTTTCAAATGCCTTGCTAATCATCTCCCAGCCGCTGCACCTGGTGTAGTTCTGGTTTGGAAACTGGCATTCTCTATTCCAGGGACGGTCAAAAACAAGAACCTTTAACTTTGGCAGGTGATCAAAAAACTTAAATGCATGGGGAGAATCTTCTACAGCATAATCAAAATGCATTTTGTAGTAGTCTTCCAGTTCAAGATTAAAGGTTGAGTTTTTTATAAAATTTTCGCGGCCATATTTGTTGAGGCAAAAAAGAGGCAGACTCTCCAGCCCGTGCAAATTCAGCCATTCGCGGGAAACATCATAAGTGCTTACCGGGCGGCCTGTTATGATTTTTACATCGTGGCCCTGATCCAGCCAGCCCTTAATTGTTTTTACGGCACCCGGAGTTTCTTCGTAAGATAAAAGCACATCCGGCTTGTGGCCCTCTACCATGAGCTTGTCGTAATCCTGGTCGTTGAGCAAAAAAGATTTTTGCAGATTAAAATATTTGATTTTTTCGTAGGGCACATCGACACCAAAAAGACGGGCGGCAAGAGTCGAAAAATATCGCGCGGTTTCGCAAAGACAATCATCAAAGTCTACATAGATGTTCATGGTTCAAATTGTAATAGGCTTACGCGGAAACTACAAGAGCCTCACATTATCAAAAAAATATGCTATAATATAAGCATGGATAAAAAATGCTTTTATAAAGACGGACTCAACTTTTCCTGCCAGCGCTGCTCTTTTTGCTGCGGACACTCACCGGGATATGTCTACCTTTCGCGCCCGGATCTGGACAGACTTTGCAAGGGCACAGGTCTTAGTATTAAAGATTTTGTAAAAAAATATTGCCGCGAGGTTCAATACTACGAAGGAAAAACTGTTATCTCTTTGTTAGAAAAGGCTAACTATGACTGCATTTTCTGGGACAAGGGCTGCTCACTTTACGAACACCGCCCGTCACAGTGCCGCACCTACCCTTTCTGGGCCTGGATTGTAAAAGACCGCGAAACCTGGGACGACGTTGCACAAGAATGCCCCGGAATGCGGGCCAAAGACGGACGCCACTGGACCTACGAAGAAATAGAGGCCGCCCGCAAAGAATATCTTGCCAATATTCCGCTCACCTGGGAAGAAGTTACTGCGCTGATAAACGAGCTCGACGCTCAGCATCCACTTTAATCCACTCTTCCAGCGAAAGCGGTTTATAATCACTGAACATACAAAAGGTATTTATCATCTGGCAGGGAATGGGACCGGTCACACCCTTGGCATTTGTAACAACAGTGCGCCTTGTAATTTCCTGAAATTCATTTACTAATTTTTCATCTGGGCTGTTGTGGACGTGGCCATAAAGCATGTAGGTTCGCGGGCTACCATCCGACTTTCTTGTATGCTGATGATTGTAGCAGAAGGTTGGGTAATGACTAAGGATTACTGTGTTACCGTGGTCATCCAGCTCGGCATAGGGCTTAATCCATTCAAAACGGTCGTAGTCTACGCCATCGCGGCCAAGCCAGTCCTTGTCGTGGTTACCTTCTATAAGACAGATTTTTCCGTTGAGCCGGCGCAAAATGGCATTAACCTCGTGAGGTTTGCGCGTACCGATAAAATCCCCGATAACAATTACAATGTCGCCGCCCTGAACTTTTGAATTCCACTGCCTTATCATATAGGAGTTCATAGCCTCGGCAGATTCAAAGCCGCGCATGTCCAGCTGTGTGTTGAGTTGACTTTGGTAAAAATGTAAATCAGAGATGTATAGTTTCATATAATAGATTGTCGGGTCAAGCCCGACAATGACACTACCCCAGATTCTTTATTTCTTTGTCGTAAGTTCTTTTAAGCAGAATACAGCAGACTACAAGAGAAAGGAACTCTGCAATTGGGAAAGACCACCAGATGTTGTCGATGTTTCCTGTAAGCGACAAAAGCCATGCTGCCGGCAAAAGGAAAATCAGCTGGCGTGAAAAACTTATAACCATTGACTGAATGCCTTTTCCAAGAGCCTGGAAAACTGAACTCAAAATAATACTAAAGGCTGCAATCGGAAAGTGAACTGCAATAATGCGCAGAGCAACAGTTCCAATTTTGTACATTTCATCTGAAGCCGCAAACAAAGACAAAAGCTGGCGCGGGAAAAGTTCAAAAATCACAAGGCCTACAAGCATGATAAGGATGGCAGCAACACAACTAAGTTTAATTGTACGCATTACACGCTGCTTGTTTCTGGCACCAAAGTTGTAGCCTACAATTGGAACCGAACCGTTGTTCAAACCAAAGACCGGCATAAATACAAAGCTCTGCAGCTTAAAGTAAACGCCATAAACCGCAATGGCTGTTGTTGTAAAAGAACCAAGAATGATGTTCAAAAAGTAAACCAGAATAGAACCGATTGACATTACTATAATGGATGGAATACCAACCGCATAAATCTTTCCGATAATCTGGCCTTCCGGCTTGAGGCCCTTGAAGGAAAGACGAATCTCTTTGTTCTTTGTAATATTCAAAATGAGGGCAACAGTCATAGCCGCAAACTGACCAAAAACAGTTGCTACAGCCGCACCCGCAATTCCCATAGCAGGAAAGCCCAGCAAACCAAAAATCAGGATTGGATCAAAAATCAGATTAAAAGCTGTACCCGTAAGCTGCGAAACCATAGAAAGTCCTGTTTTACCTGTAGACATCAAAAGTCGTTCAAAGGTAATGGAACAGAAAACTCCGGCGCATGCGATGAGACAGATTCTCATGTAGGTAACGCCGTATTCAATAATTTCGGCATTGTCGGTCTGGCTTTGAAAATAAGGACGAGGAACAATAAATCCCACAATCATAAAAACAATAAAGCCGCAGACTGCAAGGAAAATACCGTTATTTGCAACCTTATCTACTTCTTCAAAATTCTTTTCGCCCAAACGACGCGAAAGCAAAGAGTTAATACCAACAGCCGTACCAAGGGCTACCGAAAACATAAGATTCTGTACAGGAAAAGCCATAGAAACTGCTGTAAGAGCATTTTCAGAAATTCGTGCAACAAAGATGCTGTCTACAATATTATAAAGGGACTGCACAAACATAGAAATCATCATAGGAAGCGACATAGAAATTAAAAGCTTTCCTAAAGGCATGTACCCCATTTTGTTTTCTGCTCTAGGGGCATTATTTTGTTCTTTAATATCTGACATAATGGATAATCATAACAGAATAAAAAAAATTGGGGAATACGCTCTTATCGGAAATCCGTTAAAAAACGAGCCGAAAGGGTCGTTTTAGGATTCTCCGACAAAATGCGCACAGGCAGGCTGTGCCTGACTGTTCACATTAACAGAGAATTGTATATTTTTCAAAATCTGTTGACATGTTAGACTTAACTAACTATAATACTTAACGGTTAGTGGGGGCTAACATGCTTTGAATCTTAAGTTAGCGCAAGCTAACTTCTTTTTTACCTCTACTGTTAGTCTAAACTAACCATAAATAGGAGTGCTTACTATGCCTTTAACTATGGTTGGAGACGGTGAAGAGTTTTTAATCAAAAAAATCAATGGAAAAGAAGAAGTACGACGCTTTTTAGAAAACCTGGGACTGGTTGCCGGGGCACAAGTGTCGCTTATTTCAAAAATCAGCGGAAATGTAATTGTCCAGATTAAGGATAGTCGCGTGGCCATAAGCAGAGAAATGGCGCAAAAGATAATCGTGTAAAGGAGATATATATGACTTTAAGAGAAGTTAAAAAAGGTCAGACAGTTGTTGTTCAAAAACTGAATGGCGAAGGTGCGGTAAAACGCCGCATTATGGACATGGGCATTACCAAGGGCACAGAAATTTACGTGCGTAAGGTTGCACCACTTGGAGATCCTGTAGAAGTAACTGTTCGTGGTTACGAGCTTTCTGTCCGCAAGGCAGATGCCGAAATGGTGGAGGTAGAGTAAATGATTAAGATTGCTTTAGCCGGAAACCCTAACTCGGGAAAAACAACTCTTTTTAATGCACTCACAGGTTCAAATCAGTTTGTTGGAAACTGGCCTGGAGTAACTGTAGAAAAAAAAGAAGGTAAGCTTAAAGGTCACAACGGTGATGTTGTAATTATGGACTTACCTGGTATTTATTCACTTTCTCCATATACTTTGGAAGAAGTTGTTTCTCGTAATTACCTTGTAAAAGAGCGTCCTGATGCAATTTTGAATATTGTAGACGGAACAAACCTTGAAAGAAACCTTTATCTTACAACCCAGCTTGCAGAACTTGGTATACCAATGGTTGTTGCAGTAAACATGATGGATGTTGTAAAAAAGAATGGAGACAAGATTCACATTGATGCAATGCAGCAAGAACTTGGCTGCCCGGTAGTAGAAATTTCTGCTCTCAAGGGCACAGGTTGTCTTGAAGCTGCCGAAATTGCAGTAAACAAGGCAAACGAGAAAAAGCCTATGATGTATAAACATCGTTTTGAAGGCTGTGTTGAACATGCTCTTGCTCATATTGAAGAAGCTATTGTTCATGATTTGCCTGCAGAGCAGCACCGCTGGTATTCTGTTAAACTTTTTGAACGCGATGAAAAAGTAATCCAGGCTCTTGGTGTTAGCGCCGACAAACTCCAGCACATCGAAGAAGATATTAAATCCTGCGAAAAAGAACTTGATGATGATTCAGAATCTATCATCACAGCAGAACGTTACAAATATATTGAATCAATCATCAATAAATGTGTAACAAAAAAGAATCGCAATAAGCTTACAGTTTCTGACAAAATTGACCGTGTTGTAACTAACCGCTGGCTCGCTCTTCCAATTTTTGCAGTGGTTATGTGGCTTGTTTATTATGTTGCAATGGTAACAGTTGGAGCTGCCGCAACAGACTGGGCAAATGATGGACTCTTTGGAGACGGATATCATTTGTTTGGAATTGGAACAAGCGCTTACGAAGAAGCTGCCGAAGAATATGGAGACACAGCCGCAATCCTTGAAGCTTACGAAAACGGCGATGTTACATATGTAGTTGTTGATGACGAAACAATGGAAGTTTCTGATCCTATAGAAATCACTCCTGATGTTTTAGCCGAAGCTAATGAAATGGCAGAAAAATATGGCGAAGAAGGCCCGGATCCTGCAGATTATGGAGTATGGGTACCAGGTATTCCTGCTCTCATAGAAAGTGGTCTGGACGCAATTAATTGTGCAGACTGGCTCAAAGGCTTGATTCTGGACGGTATTGTAGCCGGTGTTGGTGCAGTTCTTGGATTTGTTCCTCAGATGCTTGTACTCTTCATCTTCCTGGCCTTCCTTGAAGCTTGTGGATACATGGCTCGTATTGCCTTTATTCTTGACCGAATTTTCCGCCGCTTTGGACTTTCAGGAAAATCCTTTATTCCTGTTCTTATTGGAACCGGTTGTGGTATTCCTGGTATTATGGCCTGCCGTACAATCGAAAATGAACGAGATCGCCGTATGACAATCATGACAACAACCTTTATACCTTGTGGAGCTAAAGTTCCATTTATTGGTCTTGTTGTTGGAGCCCTCTTTGGTGGTAATGCATGGCTTGCAGCCGGTTCATACTTTATTGGTATGGCAGCAATCATCTGCTCTGGTATTATTCTTAAAAAGACAAAACCATTTATGGGCGAAGTTGCACCATTTGTTATGGAACTTCCTGCTTACCACTGGCCTACATTCGGAAACGTTATGCGCTCAATGTGGGAACGCGGATGGTCATTCATCAAGAAAGCCGGAACAATCATCTTGCTTTCTACAATCGTAATCTGGTTCCTTTCTTTCTTTGGTTGGACAGACGCCGGTTTTGGAATGCTCGAAGAAGACCAGATGGACTGCAGTATTCTTGCAAAAGTTGGTAGTGCTATTGCCTGGATTTTTGCTCCTGTTGGATGGGGTAACTGGCAGGCAGCCGTTGCTTCTATTACAGGTCTTGTTGCTAAGGAAAACATTGTTGGTACAATGGGTATTCTTTATGGTGGTGAAACAACCTGGGCTAATATGGCCGCTGCATTTACTGGACCAGCCGGACTTTCATTCCTGATTTTCAATCTGCTTTGTGCTCCTTGTTTTGCTGCAATTGGTGCCATCAAGCGCGAAATGAACAATCGCAAATGGACCTGGGCTGCAATTGGTTGGGAATGTGGATTTGCTTATGTTGTTTCATTTGTAGTTTACCAGTTTGGCAGCATGTTCAGCGGCAATGGAAATATATTTGGATTTATTATTGCTATTGCGGCTCTTGCAGCCTTTGTTTGGGCCTTGTTTAGAAGACCAAAGGCAATTGTAAAATAATTTACAAGGAGGCATTACATGGGAACAATCATAATCACTCTAATACTCATAGGAATTGTTACTCTTGTAATTGCCTCTTTAATTAAAGAAAAGCGCAGTGGCCGTCACCCCTCCTGTGGCGGTCATTGCGGCTCCTGTGGTCATAACTGCAACGCATTATATAAAAACGTAAACTCATTTTTAGAAAATCAGAAAAATCTTCATAAATAACAATTTAATATTTACTAGTAACTAACATATAACTAACAACTAACTAACACTTGTCTCAGATAAATGCATTTAGTATAATTTTCTTAAGAGGTTAAAAAATGACTATTAATGAATCTTCAGAAATGTATCTTGAAACAATTTTGGTTCTCTCAAAAAAAGGCGCAGTTCGTTCAATTGATATTGCAAAAGAAATGAACTTTTCTCGTCCTTCTGTAAGTATTGCACTTCATAATCTTGAAAAGGAAAGTTATATTTCTATTGAAAAAGATCAGACAATTAAACTTCAGCCTAAGGGGGCAGAAATTGCAAAGGCTATTTATGAACGTCATACTGTACTCACAGAATTCCTTGAGCAGCTTGGCGTAAAAGCTTACATTGCTGCTGCCGATGCCTGCAAAATTGAACACGACATCAGCCCTGAATCTTTCAAAGCAATTAAAAAACTTGTAAAGAAAACAAGAGAAGAACAGAAATAATTATAATCCCGCTTCGGGCAGGCAATGCATATGTATTGTAGCAAGCATGCGAAAACCTTCGGCTGTTATGTGAAATGAACGCAGACCAAAATCTTTTGCACGAAGCTTAAGGTAAAGTCTTATTGCATCACGGTCCGGGCAACCTTCAGGGTACTGGCTTAAGTGATTGTCAAACAAAGCGGCAATCTGCTTATTAAAGTACCCTGTTGTTTTCATATAAACATTAGGCTTAGCAGTCATGTAGAAAGCAAGAGCTTTTAACGGACACGCTTTAGCTCCCAGCCTTTTCATAATTCCAGGAAGACAGGCATTTATGGCAAGAGATTGCACAGCCTTACCTACGTTTAAATGATCAACATGACACTCCGAAATTGGAGAGGGATCCGGAGCAAATATAATATCAGGTTGAAAAGAAGAAATCACACCTGCTATTTGCTTTGACAGGTCATTAACATCATAAAATCCACCGTCACAAAAATCTAAAAATCTTACATCTTTAACACCAAGTGCCGCTGCGGAACGAAGGGCTTCATCCCGGCGAATTTGAATAAGCTCTTCTTCTGAAATTTCTTCTTTAAGATTTATAGTACCATAACGCCCGTCGGTGCAAATTAAAAAGCAAATGCTCTTTCCTTGTGCCGCCAGAGCCGCAACAGTAGCACCCGCCCCAATTTCAATATCATCAGGATGGGGACCCACAAACAAATATCTTTCAAAGCTATCTACCTTTGGAAAGGGAGCAGCAAAACAAATGGCACAATAACCATAAAGAGCAGCATACCAACAGACTGCCCGCTACCTATATTCTGAATCACTTTGGCAATCTGAGCATTCTTCATTTCTGTACTTATGAGATTTTGATTTGCAGCCTGTTCAAAACCCGCAATCTGATTTGTAAAATCTGTAACACGGAAATGTAGATAATTCCAAAAAATGTAACGAAGGACCAGCCGGTAAGCTTAGTATTGAAAGCAAGAAAAAGAACGATTGAGGTAGATAAAGATCCTGCAAGCTGCCAGGGCTTAAACTTACCCCATTTGCTTCTGGTGCGTTCGATGATGTTTCCCATAATAGGGTCATTGAATGCATCAAAGATTCGGGCTGCAACCATAATCATAGTGATTGCCACAACCTGAGCATCGGTTAGCTCTAATGTAAATTACGCAGTCTACAATTGCAACAGAAAGCAGCATTCAAATACGCAGCGGTCGCCTTCTTTAATGTGAACATAAGTCTTTCCCGGAGTGTCTGTGCTGTCACGGCGGTAAATCCGGAGAGTCTGACCTTCCTTACTTTCGCCGGTATAATGAACTTCCATCTGTGTAAGCTCGTGTGCCAGAAGATATTCTTCAGAAAAAACACTCAGCGCAAGACGAACATACTCGCAGTTATTCATGTGATGAGACATATCAATATGACAGTAGCGGATAACCTGCTCATAAACAAATTCGTCTTCTGTAAAATCCGATGGAAAACGTTCAAATGGTTCGTCAAGAACTGGCTCAGGAAATCCTTCTGCAGGAAAGCCAACATTCGAAAGCTTTACAGGTCTATGATTTTCAAAACTCAAAACACAGGCTTCCTGCTTAACATTTGCAACAAGTTTGCCGGTAGAGTCTACAATCTGAGTATTGATATTTGTGCGGATTCCGCTGTTATTTATAGGAAAGGTTTTTACAGTTACAAAATCGGTCCAGGCCGGCCGTGAAAAAAACTTGAACTTGGCCTTTGAAAAAACCCAGAAGGCATTATACTTTTTTTTGTAAGTAACCCCGTCGCAGCCAAAGCTGCCAAAACATTCAGTAACATTATCCTGAACAAGCACTGTAGTCTGCGCTGTTCCCAACCTGACCGACGAATCAATAAACGCCGATGAAATCTCTTTTTTATTTTCGTACACAAAATTGCTCATGATGTAATTATAGCAGAAAGCGAAATTATTAACTATATTTCACAATTTATTTATGTTACAATATTCTTATGAATAATAATCCGGTAGAAAAAAAACAAAGGGAACATCATGTAAAGTCGCTCAGACTGTTGAAGATGGAAAAAGCTATTCAAACTATTCCCTACCCTAATGTTGAGCGGCTGATGAAGGAGCTGGAGGTTTCGCGCCGTACTGTACTGCGAGACTTAGAGGAGCTTAGGATTTACTACAATGCGCCTATTGAATATGACAGGGCAAACAAGGGATTTTACTACACGGATGAAACTTTTTTTGTAAAAAATGTTCTGATTAGCGAAGGGGAGCTTGTAGCACTGGCAGGAATCCTTCCACTTTTGGAACGATATGATAATACTCCCCTCAAAGAAACCATCACTAAGGTTTACGGCACAATAAGCCAGATGCTGCCGAATGAGGTAGAGGTTCAGTCCAGCCTTGTGAATAACGTTCAGTTTATTTCGGATCCGCTGCCTAACATTGACGGAGATGTTTTTAAGAAAATCTTCGAAGCCATAAAGATGCATAAAACCGTTTCCTTTGGCTACCGCTCTATCAGCAGTACAGAACATACGCCTCACACTCTAGATCCATACAAAATCTACTGCCAGAAGGGTGACTGGTATGCAGTTGGTTTTTGCCACAAACACAAGAGATACAGCACCTATAATCTTTCGCGCATGAAAGACCTTCTACTGCTTAGTGAATTTACCCCTGACCCTGATTACGAAAAGAAAGTTCACATTGACCCTAACTTTGGAGTATGGAACAACGAACTGCCGGTGCTTAAGTTTGAGCTTGTATTTGATAAATCTATAAACACTTACATTCTGGAGCGCACCTGGCACAAAAATCAAAAATGTTTTCAAGATAAGGCCGGCAAAGTTCACTTGAGTTTTGAGTCCAACCAGCTGCAGGAAACGCTTTACTGGGTGTTGCATTTTGGAGCTGCCGTTAAGATTGTAGAGCCCCCGGAATTAAAGGAGCTCTACAAAGAGGAAATCAAGAAGATTCAAAAAAACTTATAAAACTATTAAAAACTAAACTTTACATTTACACAAATGCTGCTTAAGTCTTTATAGGCTCCGTATTGGCCGTCGCGGTCTGGGCCCGGGAGAAAAATGTAAGCACTTGTGCTAAGCGAAATCTGGTCAGACAGGCTATACTTAATTGATGGTGAAAGCATGCTGTCATAGTCGTTCAAACCAAGCAGGCCCGCAAAGCTCAATTCCAGAGTTTCGTTTACGAGCGATTTTGAAATGCTCAAAGTTGCACCATGCTGGTAGGCGTCTGTGCGTTCCAAAGTGTCCAGGTCGCCAAACAGGTAGTCGCAGTAATATTGGGCGGTGAAGGTCCAGCCGCTTGGCATCCAGTCCAGACCGGCAAGGGCAGAAAGCTGATTACGTTTCAAGGAATCTCCTGTTGCTTTTTGAAAGTGTCTTTGTGGGAAAAAGGCAGTTTCCAGGCGAAGAACTGTTGGTCCAATTGGAACTGCAGCGTCTGCACCAAGCATGGCCATGCGTTTGTATTCGCCATCAACAACCATACTTTCTGATGTCATACTATAGTTTAACAGAGGGATATCATCCCAGCCGTAAAAGCCGTAAAGCGAAAGATCCATTACAGGAAAATATCCCGAAAGTTTAAGTCCATATTCACCGTTCCAGATTGCAAGCTCAGGTTTCTTGAACTGATTAATCTTAACAGGAAGATGCAAAACTGTATTCATTGCGGGAAGGGGATAATCTACTGTTTCAGGAACAATAAATCTGCGAAGGCTGTTTCCTTCGTCAAGCGGAAGTGCTGCCGGAGTAAAAAAAGGAATCCACCAGACATCGGCTGTAAAGGAGTTTCCGCTTAAAGAAAGTCTTATTGCATCAACTGCAAGCTTACTGTCATCGCCTGTCATTGCAGAAAAACTGGACTTATCAGAAGGACACAAAACATTTGTAATATCTATTCCATCTGTTTTACCCCAAGCTGCTTTTTGTCGGCCAATGCGCAGGCCCCAGAAAGAATCTGTATAATCAAGCCAGAGTTCTCCCAAAGAAAAATCAAGCTCATTTGTAAGGGCATCGTATGAGACTGAGCCTTCTGCAAGAGCGGAACTGTTTCCATACCAGGCGTCTACTTTGCCGGTAAAGTTAGTATTGCCTAACGAAAAATCTCCTGCGGTATCTTCGTTTGTCCAGGGTGCAAAAACTCCCCAGGTGGTCTGCAGATCCCCGGAAAAAGACAGGTTGTTTTGAGCAGAAAGATTTGAAATAAACAAAATAGTAAAAACCAGAAAACAAGAGATTCTTTTGTTCATGATAACTCCAAAAAAATTATGTCATTGTCGGGCTTGACCCGGCAATCTGTTTTATAAAAGATTCCCGTGTCGAGCACGGGAATGACAGTGGTGGCGTATTATTTAATTCTTCCCTTCTCCAGCGCTGCTACTGTAAAGAATGAATCATCAAGATTGTCTTCTTCATATTTGATGTTTTTACTTTCAATGAGTGACCAGGTACCGCTCTGAACATTTTCCATTTTCATTTTCTGAGCAGTTGTAAAACCTTTGATTGTAGTAAAATCGCTGCAGGTAAGAACGCGGTGAAGCTGATCCTGGCGGTCGTAGAATTCACACTTGCGAAGAATATAATCATCTTTGCCAATGTAACTGATGTAACGAGGATCTTTTTCGGTGTGGGCTTTGCTTATACATTCAACCTTATAGCAGGCAATCCCGTCGATGTTATCTTCGCCTAACAAATTATAATCATATTTATTAAGGCTGCGATCTCCCATGTCCTGATAAGTAAAGTCTGTACCCATAAAGCTTCCTTCACTTTCTGAACCACTTGAAGCAATGCGGCGGGTTTTTTTCATAGCTGGAAGATAAAGCCAGCTGTCAGAATCCTTGTCGTCTTCTTCGTAATCAAACATAAGATAGCCTGTTCCTGCAACATCCTTTGGGGTTGTGAAAACAATTACGCTTTTCTCTACGTCTCCATAATCCTTGCTCATCATAATTACTTCGCGGAGTCGGTCTGAACCCTTCTTAGAATGAATTGTGAGGGTAGCAGTTGAAGAAGAAGTTTTTGGTTCCGCAACTTCATCTGCCTTTTTCATAATGTCGTAGCCGGACTGGGCAAAAAGCGCGGCTCCCAAAAATAATGCTGTAATTGATAAAAGAATTTTTTTCATTTATTTTGTCTCCTTACCGAATGGTTTTGTTATATAAAGAAGTACTGGTGTCAATGTATAGTCTGCAATAAGGGCACTGCCAAGACCTACGATTGATAGCCAACCGATATTTACAAGAACAGTCATGGTGCTGGTAAGGAAGATTCCAAACATGGCACAGAGGATGACTGTTGTCATAATCATTGTTTTTCCAATTTCGCGATATGAGTTTAAGATTGCCTGACGATAATTTCCGCACATTTCAAAGTGATATTTGATGTGGTTTGTAAAGTGGATTGTATCATCAACTGCAATACCAAGAATCATCGGCATAATCATGGCAGTAATCATATCAAGGTTTACACCGGCATAACCCATAATTCCTCCAATGAGGGCAATTGGCGCAATGTTAGGAATCATTGCAATAAAGCCTGTGCGGAAGGATGTAAAGGCCAGAATAAGCAGAATAAGAATTACAATAAGAGAAGTTCCGATTGAACGCAGAGAGCCGCGTACAAGCTTTCCGTTCATCTGGGCATACTGAACAACCTCACCTACAACACCTGCATTCGATGCATCAGGGAAAAGTTCTGCACACCATTTTTTTACGTCTTCAAGATTGCGGACAATTTCTTCACCATCGTAACCGTTAAGTTCAATGTGAAGGTAACCGGCTTTAAAGTCTTCGCTTACATAATTGTAAAGGTCGCTTCCGCCGGAGATTTCGTAAAGGAACATTTCCTGGCTTACAAGATCCTGATCATCCGGGATTACATAAAAGTCAGGGTCATCACCATTGAGCGTTCGGTTCATTTCTTTAATAACCTTTGTTACAGAAGAAACTCTAGGCTTCCCGTTAGAGACCTTTGTTGAACTGAGTGTACCAATGCGGGCGGCCAATTCATCCATGTTTTTAAGAACCTGTGGATTTTTCAAAGCATCCTCTTCCTGATATTCAACAAGAACTTCGTAACTATACTGACTTCCAAGCTGACTGCGGGTAATTTCCATGAGGCGGTGAATGTAAGGTGTACGCTCACCCATCATGTCGGCATAGTTCATATTTACTTTGATTTTGAACATGCCGGGAATTACTGCAACCATAACTGCGGCACCAACTACAACGGTAATCCACTTTTTATTGAGAATTGATTTTCCCATTGCTTCTACGCGAAGATCTGATTTTGTTGAACCTTCTGTATTTACAAAGTTTGGATCTGGTTCTTCATCTTTTCCAAAGCTGTAGAGGCATGGAAGAAGAATGATTTCAAAAATAAATACTGCAAGAACGGCAGCAGCAGTAATTCCTCCAACCCAGCGCATTGGTCTGATGTTTGCAGAAAGGAATGAAAGCATACCTGCCATTGTAGTGATTACTGTAAAAAACAAAGCCCAACCGGAATCTCGTATACCCATTACAACAGATTCTTTTCTAAGTCCCGTTTTTCTAAAGTACATCTTAAAGCTGTTGATATAGTGAACTGCATAACCTACTGCGAGAGCCATTGAAAGGAGGACGGTTATAAGAATCATTGTGTTGTTTCCCTTTATGTTCATCCAGGCAGAAGCACCAAGTGTTGTACAAAGAGCGCCTATTGTTGCAATGGAAGGAACAAGAACTCCTCGTAATGAGCGTATAAAGATGATAAGGAAAAGGAGCATTACTACAAAACCCAAAGCGATTCTGCTTATACACTGACTTACGATAGATTTTTCTTCTTCGTATTCTGTATATGAAAGTCCGGCCGGGCGGATTTCCCATTTATCTGATTTGTATTTTGGATCATTAAAGATTGCCATGGCTGGTGGAGCAATTTTATTCATTGCTTCATCCAGGCTTTCGGAATATTGTTCAAGGTTTACGATGAGCCAGGTTTCGGTGCAGTCGGCACTTACGAGGTTATTGAGCAAAGACTCGCGGCTCAAGATAAAGGCTTTCTTTTCTGCGAGCTCGGTTGGGTCTGTTGGAACTCCGTCTTCAAAAGGACTTGTTACTTCAAAACCTTCTTCTGTACCAATTGGGAGAGAAAGCTCCATAAGCGAAGTAATGCTTCCTGCATAAGGAACATTGTCCAAAAGCTCGTCTCCAAGCTCGTCTATCATCTGAAGAACTTCTGGATCAAAAACGTCTTTAGCTTTGATGTGTGCCAAAAGAGTGTCTGTTGAACCAAAAATACTTTCAAAATGATCCTGATTTACTTTTGTTGTTTCCCAATCGTCAAACCAGTCTTCTTCTCCGTTGTCCAGCTTGAGCCGGGGAATTCCAAGGCTACAGACTATTGTTAGAATTGCCAGGCCTATTATAAAGCCCCAACGATGTTTTACTTCAAAACGACCGAATCTTTCAAACCAGTCGTTGATTTTTTTGACTTGCATGATGTCTCCTTTGTTAGCTATTGCTAACTTTTATGATAACACTGTTATCTTAATGATAACGGTGTTATCTTGTCAATAGAATTTTGAAGAATTTGACAAATTTTGATAACAATGTTATCTTTTATCCTATGAGCGAATCCGCAACCGAAACAAAAAGTAAAATTCTCGAAAGTGCAAAAAAAGAATTCCTGGACAAGGGCTTTATAAATGCCTCTTTGCGTACTATTGCTTCAAACGCAGGAGTTACTACAGGCGCAATGTATCGTCATTTCAAGGATAAAGATGCCCTTTTCTGCGCACTGGTAGACGAAGCTATTGAAGTTACAACAAAAACAGTTATGCTTGCTGATGTCATGAACCACCAGGATCTGGATAATGTTGTTTCTGAAAAACACTTCAAAGAAGAAGAAATTCAAACAAATGAACTTTTAAATTATATCTTTGATAATTATGATGCATTTACACTTCTTCTTACAAAATCAGCAGGCAGCACGCACGAGCATTTTCAAGAAGAAATCTGCGATTTATACACAAAAAATTGCACACAAACCTTTAACTGGATGTTTCACAATAAAATTGCAACAAAAAAAATCGACAAAATGACTGTTCACTTTATTGCTTCAACAGTCATTAATGCCTTTGTAGAAATCATAACTCATAAAATGACAAAGAAAGCAGCTTTTCAATACATAGAAAATATCGAAGAATTTACCCGCAGCGGTATGATTCACATGATGGGAATTCAACTGGTTAACCCAGAGCAACATCCAGAATCATCATAAGCGCAAAACCAAGCATAAAAGCAACTGTACCCCAGTCTGAATGTTCTCCATCTGCCATTTCTGGAACAAGCTCTTCTACAACAACGTAAAGCATAGCCCCGGCTGCAAAACTCAAAAAATATGGTAGTACCGGTAATACAAGACTTGCAAGAAGAATAGTTATAAGACCTGCAATTGGTTCTACAATTCCCGACAACACCCCATACCAGCAGGCTTTACCCTTTGATAAACCCTTGGAATGGAGAGGCATAGAAATTATTGCGCCTTCCGGAAAATTTTGAATTGCAATTCCCAGAGCAAGACTAAGAGCTCCAGCTTCTGTTATTTGAGCAGAACCGCTGGCCCAACCGGCATAAAGAATACCAACAGCCATTCCTTCCGGGATATTATGAAGTGTTACTGCAAGGACCATCATTGTTGTTTTCTGGAGTTTTGTTTTTATACCTTCCTGGGTTTCATCAAGATGCATATGTGGAATTGTTTTGTCCAAAATCAGCAGAAAAATCATGCCGAAGCAAAAGCCTACTACTGCCGGAATAAAAGCCAGCTTACCGCGATCTGCTGACATTTCCATAGATGGAATGAGCAAACTCCAGATAGAAGCCGCAACCATAATTCCAGCTGCAAAACCAGAAAGAATTTTTTGTATACGAGAATCAAGCTCCTTTTTCATAAAAAAAACAAGAGCTGAACCAAGAGCTGTTCCAAGAAAGGGAATTAAAAGACCTTTTGCGATTATATTAGTCATATCAAATATTATAAAATCAAAATCTCAGTATTACAATATTATTCTGAAATCACTTTTATTAAAGTATAACCTTCCTCAGAAATAATTGGCGAAAGCTCATCCCATTCCAAAGTTTTTTTAGACCGTAAAAGTACTGTATTATTTTCAAGCTTTACACTTGCCCAAAGACCTTCTTTAGAATTAAGGGCATTTTCAACATGGCGGGCACAATTTGAACAATGCATGCCGTCAACGGTAAGAATATAAGTGTATGGATAGTGCGATTTGTTTTTGTCCTTTACTCGAATTTTTTTAGGAGCAGCATCATGTGTTCCACAACATGCTGAGCCATATTTTATTCGTTTTATAATGCTGAGGATTGCAAAGATAATTATTGCAATTAAAACAATTGTGATTATTACTGTTCCCATTTTGTCCTCCGGTTATTTTATAATTTCCCACATAGAGCCCATGTTTTTGAAGCCACCCTCTGGCATACAGGCAGCACAGGCTTGTGAACTGCAATTACCTCCGTGAGAACAACCTGCACATTTTTTTGAATATGAGGTTGCCACTCGACGGATGATTTTTGATCGTTCCAGAAAATCGATTTTGCGCAAGATGTCATCGTTAGTTGTGCCTAACTCTGCTGCAAGCATTTCGATTGTTCTGGAGCGACCATCGGATAATAGTTGAAGAAGTTCTTCCATATGCAAAATTAGAATATAAGCAAACCTATATGATATGCAATACAAGCCAGAATCAGTGCACCAAGAGTATAATAAACTGCAATAATTGCTGTCCATTTTGCTGAGTGAGTTTCCTGATAAGTTGCAGCAAGAGCTACAATACATGGCATATTAAAGGTAATTGCAAAAATAAAGGCAAGTGCTTCCGGCTTTGCAACATTAGCTACAAGCAGCTCGTTGATATTTGCAACTGCACCACCGGCTACTGTTCCACCAACGGTAAGCATGCTGTGGTCTGTAAAGATTGTGCTCAAAACACCAATGGCACCTTCCTTACCGATTGAAGAAGCAATAAAGGCCATAAAGGTCTTCCAGCCAAGTCCAAAGATTTTTGTTACCGGTTCAATAACTTTTCCAACCCGATACAAAATGGAATTATCCATAGAGCCGGTATTTGTAAAAGTCAAAAGCCAGAACACAAAAGAAACAAGAAGTACAACCTTTAGAACACGGAAGAAAGTATCTTTTGTACGACCAAGAACGTAACGGAAAAGTGCACCCCACTTTGGCTTATGGTAAGGAGGAAGTTCCATAATCATTCCGCAACGATCTTCTTTTTTTACAAGAGAGCGGCCAAAGATTTTTGAAGTAATCCACATATGAAGAATCATAACTGCAAGGATTGCAACAATTACCAGAGGAGCGCCCGCACCAAACCATACAGTAGAAAGCATTGGAACTACAGACCAGGCGGCACCACAAGGAATTGCCCAGGCTAGAGCAATTGTCAAAACCTTCTGACCCCAGTTATCAATAACGCGGGCTCCGGCAGCTCCTCCCATTGTACAACCAAAGCTTACAAGGAAAGGCATAACAGATTTTCCCTGAAGGCCAAGCTTAGACATTGTATTATCAAAAACATAAGAGATTCTGGCCATTACACCAACTTCTTCGAGCAGACCGAATACCAGTGTTACACCAAATACAAAGCCCAACATCTTAAAAATAAAGGCAAGAGAGTTGATTACAACATCACAAATAATTGCAGTGATAAAGGCCGGGCAATTGATGCTGTTCAATGCAGCCGAAACAGGATTTACCAGAGCACCGACTGCTGTACCAATACCCATAAAAGGAAGGGCCGGAATAAAGGATCCTATTAAGCCAAAAAGAATTGTAAGAATGACAACAGGTTTTCCCCAGATACGATGAGTAATCATGCGGTCAAATTTTCCCAGCTTTCTGGTTTTTGTTTCTGATGCAACGTTTCCTTTGAGAATCTGATCTATCCAGCTGAATTTAATTTCACCGGATAAAAGCATTCCCTTCTGGATTTTTGAAGCTGCATCTATAAATTGCTGACGTTTTTCTCCAATAAGAGCATCTTTGATTTTTGCAGTAACAGGAGCATCTCCTTCAACAGCTTTTATAGCCAACCAAGTAGATGAATAACCGGGAATAACGTTTTCTGGAATTAAAGCTTTGATGATTTTATAACTTTCATTCTGTTCATATTTTGCTTCTAAAGCGCTTGTATCAAGTATAGATTTTTTTTCTATTGTTTTATCAAGAGCTTCGTAGAAGGCATCATAATTCTTTCTATCCTGTGCAGAAAAGAGGACTGCCGGGATTTTAAGCTGTTCCGAAATTGCACCGGCATTGATATATTTTCCCTGCTCCAAGGCAACATCGCTCATATTCAAAAGCAAGAAAGTTGGAACACGAATACCTGCATAATCGGCAAGCATATAAAGACTGCGTTCAAGCTGAGAGCTGTCTGCAAGAATACAAACTACGTCTGCTTTTCCACTTGCTATATAGTCTCGAGTAATGATTTCTTCATCTGAATTAGCGCTGAGGCTGTAGGTTCCAGGAAGGTCGGCAACCAGATATTTTTTACCATTGCGTTCAAAAGTTCCTTCTTTTTTTTCTACAGTTTTTCCAGGCCAGTTACCAACATGCTGCTTTAAACCTGTAAGGGCATTAAACAAAGTTGATTTTCCGGAGTTAGGTTGTCCTAACAGAGCAATTACAGTTTCTCCATTTTCAGTCATACGGCAGCCTCTTCTACTTCGATGTCATCACATTCTTTGCGATTCAGCGCAATCATTGTGTCCCGTGAATACAAAAGAATAGGTCTGCGTTTTTCGTTTTTGATAATTGTAATACTACAACCAGGTGTTAATCCAATAGAAGTAATTCTGCTGACAAAACGAGCGTCACCATTTATAGAAGCAATGACACCCGTTTCGTCTTTTGCGAGTTCTGATAATTTTTTCATTTGATTGTCCTTATACACGTTAGTATTGACTAACATTTTGTTATATTTTAGTTAGTTAACACTAACGTGTCAAGTTATAGAAATGGCATTATGAAGTATGGATTGCCACATCGCCCTACGGGCTCCTCGCAATGACGAAGCAATCCACGTATTAGCCTACAGTTTCCAACTAACTGCCTCTTTTCTGGAATCTATGAATCTTGCATAAATTCCACCAAGCTTAACAAGATCATCATGCTTACCCTGCTCTGCGATACGGCCATGATCAATTACAATAATATTGTCTGCATTGCGTACTGTCTTAAGGCGGTGGGCTATCATAATAACTGTTTTTTCCTGTGTAAGCTCTTTGATAGCCTGCATAAGATCGCGTTCATTTTCGGGGTCTACATTGGCTGTGGCTTCATCCAGAATGATGATTGGTGAATCCTTCATAATGGCACGGGCAATGGAAATACGCTGGCGTTCTCCACCGGAAAGACTGCCCCCTGCTTCGCCTATTACAGTATCGTAGCCATCCGGGAGGGCGCTGATAAAGTCGTGGCAGCATGCTTTTTTTGCAGCGGCAATAACCTTTTCCATTGGAGCGTCCGGTTGACCAAAGCGGATATTATTTGCAATTGTGTCGTGAAAAAGATAAACATTCTGGAAAACAAAGCTGAAGTTTTTCATAAGGTTATCCATGCTGTAGTCGCGGACATCTTTTCCATTTAGAGTTACATTACCTTTGTCTACATCCCAGAAGCGGGCAAGAAGATGACAGAGGGTTGTTTTACCGCCGCCACTTGGACCAACGATTGCGGTTGTAGAATGCTCCGGAATTGAAAGAGAAACTCCGTCAATGATTTTGCGCTTGTCGTAGGCAAAGTCGATGCTGGTGGCCTGGATGAGTGCTTTGGTGGTTTCGACAGGCTCAACCACCGCGTTATCTCTACCATTTATATCCATAGTAGGCAGTGCCAGAATCTTGCTTGCTTTTGTAACGCCAAGATCAATTACACGCAAAAGGGCTGAATAGTTACCGCCGGCTTCAAGAGCATTAAAGAGCATAAAAGAACAAACAAGCATTGTTGCACAGTCTGCAAGTGCCATGCTGCCGGCCAGATAAAAGTACAAAGAAGTAATCATCATGGCAACACCGCTGAGCTTTGCAACAAAAGACTGAATGTTGGAAACAGGGATACAGCGCATCTCCATTTTGATGAGGGTCTTTTTTCTGCGGTTAATAACTTCGTTTAATTCACGGCTGCGTGTACCAACAAGATTATATGCTTTTACTTCTGCAATACCCTGAATGTATTCCAGAACCTTTCCGATTTCTGCAGCATCGTCACGGATTTTATCTGCCGAAACATTTTTTACTGCAAAGCGCATAAAGAAGTTTACAAACTCAAAAAGGGCAAAGCCTGCAAGGGCAACAAGAGCGATTCTCCAGTCAAAGAAAAAGAGCATGAGGATGATAAGCGAAGTGTCGAGCAGGCCCTGGAAAACCATCATAACGGCACGGGTTGCAACGTCTCCAACGCTTTCCATTGTGTTAGTTGTAACTGACGTAATTTCGCCAAGACTGTTTTCGTTGAAATAGCCCATAGGAAGGTAGCGCAGGTGCTCTGCAATTTCAATACGCTTTTTTGCACAGGTTCTGTAGCCGCCTTCGCACTGCCACATTGAAGTAATTTTTCGGGTAATAATTCCACCTATTATACTTACGCACATAATTGCAAAAGAAAGCCAGATTGTTTTTGTTTCAAAAGCCTTGCCTTCAATTGCAGTTCCAATAACTCCGCGGAGCATTACAGCAACCGCACCAATTCTGAGTGCCATAAAAAAGGAGTTTAAGATTCCAACAAAAATTGAACCTGTAAACTTTTTACGGTTTTCTTCATCACAGAATTTGAAAAATTTTATAAGTGTTTCAAACATTATTCACCATCCTTAGACTCGATATGAGCTTCCCACATCTTTTTATAAAGTCCATTTTGTGCCAGCAGCTCTTCGTGAGTTCCTTCGCTGTCAATCCCTCCGTCTTTAATTACATAAAGCTTATCTGCGTCTCTTACGGTAGAAAGTCGGTGGGCAATTACAATCAGGGTCTTTCCCTTTACAAGCTGGGCAACAGACTTTTGAATGATTGCTTCGTTTTCGGGGTCTGTGTAGGCAGTTGCTTCATCCAGAATTACGATAGGCGCATCCTTCATCATGGCACGGGCAATTGCAATTCGCTGACGCTCGCCGCCACTTAAGTGAGTACCGCTTCCTCCAACGATTGTGTCAAACCCCTTTTCAAGCGACATGATAAAATCATAGCAGCCGGCTTTACGGGCAATTTCTTCTACTTCTGCATCTGTGGCATCCTGACGGCCCAGACGGATATTTTCGCGGACACTCATATCAAACAGAT
>CAMNDY010000020.1 GCA_946535985.1 uncultured Treponema sp.
CCAAAAATTTTCAGGTGTACCCGGCAGCCGGCTGCCACTACGCGCATATTTTCAAGCGGGGTTCAAGGGGAAAAAAATATTAAAAAAAACAAATATACCCTTACTGTTTTGTAAGGGGATATATTGCGGCTCACTAGGCCAGAAATGACATATCTTTAATTAGTTGCTGAACTGGTAGATTGGGCAGATATAGCAGTAAGTTGAAGTCTTATCATCATCATCTATAGGATATGGCGCAGTTGATGAGAATTGAACATAAATCATATTCTTCTCGTTTCCTGTACCAGATTGTTGTGTAGACGAAATAAGCACCTGTTCATCACTTATGCCAAAGGTATTGCCGGTTATAAGAGTAACAATAGTATCAAGAATACCTTCTTTCCAGAATTTGTAGACTTCATAAAGTTCTGCATCAGTTGGTAAATACCAATCATATTGATATTCAGTACCTGACATATTAGAACCATAATTCTTTGCAGCCCAGAAAGCTGGATATTTATCTTCGAAATAAGTGTCATCCTCAAGAAAAGAAGCAATCTGATTAAGATTATCCCTTCCATCTTTATCACCATTAAAGGTGTATGTTCCTAAGCTATCATTGTATTCATATGAACATGTAATTGACTGAATTTCATTATTATATGCATTTGCATCGCTAGTACACCATGCTACTTGTGTTGGATATTTTGATAAAGGTGTACCAAGGACACGAACTGTTGTGGTGTCTCCTCCGTTATTCAAATCAGAGCCGGCATAGAAAATTACTGCAATAGCATTTGCCTTCTGATTATCATCAAGAGTCATTCCGGAAGTATAGGCAATTGCAGAACCGTCATTAAAGACAATATCACCTACGGCTGTTGGAGCAGACTTTGGACCCAAAGTTTCTTTTGCCTTACCGGTTGAGGTATCTATAGTCCAGCCGTCATTTAACAATTTAAACTTTTCATAAATACTTGAATTACCACTTGTAAGAATTGATGTACTTGTTGTTGGAGTTCCTTTCCATTTTATTGCAAAATTATCATTTTGAGGGGAATCTGTCGTATCAAAAGTTACAGGGATGTTTAAATTAAAATAATTTTGCTTTTCAGCAGAATATTCAATATTTGCACTACCCCCAAGCGTAAATGTTCCTGAAGAAAGAGACAGGCTACATGTATAGTCTCCTGCAATATTAAGATTTTCTTTTATTGTTCCACCTGTAATTGATAAAACAGAACCAGTAGAGAACATACTTATACCACCACAATTATCAGGACTACAATTCGTTACAGAACCATTATGGCTTTGATTTTGGCTTATTGTTCCACCGCTCATATAAAGTTTTCCCGGCATAATATAAATAGCTGCTCCATCAGAATTATAAGAATGGTTACCTGTTATTTCACCATCCGTTATATAACAATAAGCATTTTGATCTTCCAGATATAAACCAGCTCCTCCACTCGTTGAATGGTTATTACTTATTGTTCCGCCGTTTATATCTACTTCTCCACCATTAGAACGTATTCCACCACCACCACTAGTAGTTGTTCCATACGCTGAATTATTTGCAATATTACCAGTTTTTAATACTATACGCCCTCCCATATTATCATTTGATGAATTAAAAATACCTCCAGCCCTATAAGCCCAGTTTCCATATATTCCACCTGTTAATTCAGACTCAACACAATTTATATCGTTTGTAAAAGAACTATAACCTAATGCTAACGTACCTTTATTGTAAATACCACCTCCTCCTGACGAAGAATCTGCACTGGCAAAATTAGCACACTGCCAATTGGAATAAGCATTGTTGGTAGAATTGTATATAGAACTTTTGTTTTCAGGCTGTTTTTCAGTATCACCTACTATTGCAGTTCCACACATACATAAAACAGCCCCTTCATCTATAAAAACACCACCGCCGTAGATACAACCATTTCCATAAATTTTTACACCGTTTCCAAGTGTAACTTTCGAATTAGCGCTTACAAACAAACCTCCACCAAAGATACCGGTTTCTCCAACGGTTGTACCCCTACCACCTGTTATATCAAGATTTGTGATTGTAATAGGAATTGTAGTATTTACTGTAAGAGTAGTTTTATTATCAGCATCATTAGTCAAGCTGCCACCATTAAGAACGGCACCAGCCAGACCAGTAAGCTTAAGATTTGCAGCTACTGAAGATGTGAGACCAGCATTGGAAATAGTTTGTATTCCTACAACCTCATCATCTATAACAATACTCCATTCAATGTTTGAATTTGCATAATCAATAATCTTTTCTACTGCAGCGGCAACAGAATTAACAGCTTTTGCAGCACATAATCCGTTATTTGCAGAATTTCCTTCACTAGACACATGAATTTCTGTTGATTCCAAGGCCCAGAGTTCCTTGTTTCCATAACTACCAGTAGGAATTGTTGTTATTGGGTCTCCTTCGAAATTTGAATCTTCATACCAACCACCATAAATCGTAGTTGTTGATTCGGGCTCAAGAAGATTAATTGTGGCGTCTGTTATTTGATATGTTTCCGGGTTAGTGCCAGGAAGAGTACCTGAATAATGATATACTATTTGATAAGTTGCTTTCTCCCATCTGGCAACGAAAGTTTTAGGTTCTGTTGAGCCTGCGGGTATAGATGTTTCCTGTGTTGTCCAGGTATTATCTGTATACCAACCAATAAAATCATACCCTGCCATAAATACTTTCGAATAATCAGGAAGAAGAATCTGTGCACTTTCAATTGTATATTCTGTAGGTTGAGAACCTTCGTATGCATCTGTCCAACCGCCACCAGATGAAAAATCAAAAGTAATAGTATATGAAGTTGCAGTCCATTTAGCATAAAGATTCTGAGTTCCTGTACTTCCTTTTGGAATTGAAGTTACAGCTTCGCCGGTGAAGCTGGCATTTGTGTACCAGCCGCCAAAGGTATAACCGGTTTTTGTCATATCAGAGGCAGCAGGCAGGGTGTAATCTTCGCTTAACCTTGTATAACATTCAGGGAAGGTAAGAGATGATGAACCACCATCAAGATTCCAGGTAATAGAATAAACTTCGTTTAGGGTGTCGATTGTTCTGCTGCCAGAGCTTTCCTGGCCGCCTGTGATTATTGCAAGTTCTGTCCAGGTATTGATTAAGATATTTGAACTGGTAGAGCTATCGATTGTGAACAATTTTAATATAATACGGTATGTACCTGCAGAAAGATTTGCAAGAGCTGGAAGTGTTGACGAACTATAGGTTGCTTTATAAGTTGAAGGAGAAGAACTTCTGTCGAGTATTACGGTTGAAAAACAGGTCGTTGTGTTTGTAGTTGTATTAACAAGTTCTGCAGTTACAAGTTTTACATCCTCTTTATTTGGTGCTGCAGAAAAATCCAGTTCAAAAGAAAGGCTGCCTGTTTTTGTTTCATCAAGGTTTGTGTCTTCCCATATTAAATTAAAGGAAAGGGTATTCGAGCCAGAGGTAATTGTTTCGGAAATTTCATCACTAAGAGTAGTTCCCTCTTTAGAGGCTGTAAGTTTAAAGGTCCAGTCACCTGCTTGAATTGGGAAGGAGGCAGATTGCAAAGCTGAAAGACTGGCATATTCTCCTGATGAATTTGTTTCTGTGGCTAGAGGTGTAAGCTCTGAATCCCCGGGGCCTTTTCCTGTAAGTATAAAAGTGAAATCACTGATTGAATTAACATTTGGAAAATCCGGTAAGGCTGTTCTACCCACAGAAGCTACGTCTACCTTAAGATACACATTACCCTTATTATTATTTGGGCGGCTGACACCACTCATATTATTACAAGCCGAAAAGGCAAGAGTCAGCACCATTAAAAAAACTATTGAAAGAATATATCGGAAAACTATTTTTTTAGACATAAAAATCTCCTCTTATCAGAAACCTTTAGAATTCACGGATACATAAAGCAGACCTTGTTGCATCTTTGTTATTACCGTAGATTTCTCCACCTTTAATAACAAGGCTCCAACTCCAGTAATCATATTCAGCATTATTACCATTTACATATTGAGATGAAGACCAGTAATATCTGTTTTCACCCAAATCGTCACCACCGACTAAACTAAGAATTGAATTTAGCTGAGACCATTTTTTGTGAACTTGATACAGCTCTATTAAACTTGGAATATACCAGCCACTTGAATAATCTGTACCAGTTAGGTTTGCGGTACTTGCATACGTATTGGCATAATTAAATATAGGATAGTTTTCTGCTAAAGAAGAAGTTTCACCTGCAGAGGTTGCAATATTATTTATTATCTGCCAGTTATCACTTCCATCCATATCCCCGGAAAGATAAGAAGTTGTTCCAGATGTTGATGTATATTCACAATACGGAGTTCCATCGGTTGGTGCACTTTCATCTTTTGAAATTAGAATATCTGTCAATTTTTGAGTATAACATTTTTTATTCTGAAGAGCCCACTCATATTTAGTTGTTCCAGAATTCTTTATTCCCAAACCAAGCATTCTTGTTCTTGAGTCATTTGAACACGCTGTACCTTTGTAGAATATAATTGCAACAACTGCTGCTTTCTGGTCATTTGTCAATGTCAAACCAGATTCGTATGCAATGGCACTTCCGTCTGTGAATACAATATCAAGAACATCTGTAGGACTAAGTTTAGTACCTATAGCTGCAATAACTGTTTGTGTTACACTGTAACCGCCACATTCAACGGTTATTGTATACAGGCCTTTTGGATGAGTGTTTTTATTAAATGTAAAGGTATTGCCTGTTACACTTGTATCTTCTACGCCGTCAACGTACCAGGTAAAGTTTGCAGAAAGGTCTGTTGTTGCTGTAAAGGTTATGTCACCGAAAGAATCTGGAGCAGATCTAGACAGACTGATTTTTTCATCCGGGTCTGTTACAGTAACACCAACTCCTGCGCTAGACCACTTGGCGTAAAGGGTGATTTGTCTGTCGTAAGAGCCGTCTGCTCCGTCAAAAGATAATGCACGAGAAGTATCCATTGTTATACCTGCCTGACATGGAGTATCCGTAAGCGTTTCATCTAAACACCAGCCGTTAAAGTAATAACCCGCTCTGCTTGCTGCTGGAAGTGGGAAACTTTCTTCTACAGAGCAAGTACCTGCCTCAATTGCAGTACCACCATTTACTACATAATTAATCGTATATTCTATTAGATTCCATTTTGCATAAACATCAACATCCCCATAGTATTGGCCGGAACCGGTGCCAGGAATGATTCTGATAACAGCAGTACCTGAATAATCACTGTCTAAATACCAGCCGCCAAAGTCATAACCAGTTTTTGTTGGTTCATCCAGTAAATCCATATAATCATCTTCTACCGTAAATTGAGCTTCGGAAGGAGATGTCATCAAAGTGCCATCCTTCTCTTTAAAGTAAATATGATTAGTATTTATAGCCCACTTTGCATAAAGCGTGTAGTCAGCATGAGCTTGAGTAGAGCCTGTTCCCGGGGTAATAGAAGTTATTTCTGTACCGGCTGCAAAACTACTATCTGAATACCAGCCTTTGAAGGTGTAGCCCGGTCTAGTTGGATTCGCAAATGTAATAGGGCTAGACTCTATAGTAAAGTTGCCTGTTGTATTACCATCATTATTTGCCTGAGACGCTGATTTACTACCTGCATAAAGCTGGTCATTTAATTCGTAATTAATAACATATTCATTCAAGTCCCACTTACCATACAGCGTAACATCACCTGTTTTTCCCTCTTCCCAACCACCTGTAGCAGGCTGAGTTAATGCGGAATCAAAATACCAGCCGTATAAATGGTAATAATCTTTATTGACTTTTCCTGAAGCAGGCAGAGAAACAGCATCTTCTACTGTATATGAGCTTGGATAAGTGTTATATCCGCTTGCCCAGTTCCAGTCGGTGCCAAGACCATCATAGGTGATGCTATAAGAAATTGCTTCAAACTTACCGTAAAGGGTTATGTCGCCTTCTTTTGAACCACCTGTCCAGCCTGTTATTGCACTTGCAGAATTATATTCAGGGTCTGTGAACCAGCCGCTGAAGGTGTAGCCGGTGCGGACAAGATTTGTAGTGTCTGTTGTTGCAGTTGGCAGGGTAACAGCTTGAGAAGGCAGATATGAAGAAGGAGACATGCCTGTAACTTCTGCGCCATCAATCATGTAAATAATATTACCACGCGATTTATTAACCCAGAGGGCATAAAGTGTAATTACTGCGCCGTCTTCGGAGGTGAGGTTTACAACTTCCTGCTTATCGGAATAATCGCGGTCGAGTTCTTCATCATTGTGGCCGCTTGTATCAAGATTAATCCAGCCGCCAAACTTAAGGCCTTCAGGGGCGTCGAATATACATTCAGAAAGTTCCTGAGGCTCGTCATAAGTAAATACCTGATCAGGCATTTGGACTGTTGAGTCGGACTTTCCTTTATTGAATTTAATTGTATAGGTAATTGGAATCCACTTGCCGTAGAGGGTAATATCTCCATTCTGCTCGTAGCGGTCCCAGCCTGTTATTTTTGAATCATCCTCAAAGCTGCTTGTTTTGTACCAGCCGCCAAAAGTATAACCGGTTCTGTCTAAAGATGCCGGTAATTGGACCTTGTCTGTTCTGTAGAATTCTACAGGTGTAAGTTTTGCTTCATCGCAGTCTTCAATCTGGTATGTAATTGTATAAAGCACAGGAGTGTCTACAGGAGCGACCCCTGCATTTACAACGCGTGCAACTCTAAAGCCTGTTTTTCCGTCTTTAGAAGAAGGTGAAGAATATGCACGGGCATCAGGACTGCACTGACTTTGTGTACCTGAATAATCACCTCCCCTCTTAACACGGGCTGTTCCGTATTCAGGACCAGACAAAGCGGTACTTGTTTCGAGGCTTGTTGAATACCAGTCAAAACACCACTCGCTTACGTTTCCAAGTATGTTACAAATTCCAAGACCGTCAACAAGGCGATTTGTAACTGATTGAGTGTTATTCTTACTGTTGCCTGAATGTAAAACAAGGGCATCATAGTCCTTTGTTGTAGATTCCATTCCCTTTGTGGCAACATATTCCCATTCGGCTTCGGTAAGAAGACGGTAGCCGCCGGAATAAAGATTTACAGAGACAAGATTCCAGTCGTCATTAGAAGAAGCTGGAACAGAGCCCCAGGCTTCCGGCTTTACAGAATCCTTTATTTTATAGCAAGGCTCCAGACCTTCTCTTATACTAAGCAAATTACAATAAACAATTGCGTCATACCAGCTTACATTTTCTACAGGATATTTTGAATCTTCAACTTTTGTGCTTCCGCGGTCACGCAAGCTCGGGTCTTTACCTGTTACATCAAAATATTCTGCCTGAGTAACTTCGTGCTGACACACATAAAGTTCAGGAACTATCAGGGCATCACGGCCTGCTTTAAGATAATTTAATACTTCGCCCTGTGGAACTAATACATAATCAGAAAGCCACTTTGCATAAAGGGTAAGATCCTGGGTAACAGGAGTATCAAAATCAAAAAGTTTTGTAAATTCAGGATCGGTGTACCAGCCCATGAAGGCATAAACAGATTTTGTTTTTGAATCGAAATAACTTGGATTTTCAGGTTTTGTAAGTTTTTCGCCTGTTACAACTTCCTGAGCTTCTACAGCACTTCCTCCGTTGGATTCAAAGGTAACTGTAAGCTTTGCTTCTTCAAGAAGAATTGAAAGTTTATTGCCAAAACTTCGCACAATTATAGACTGACTTTTTCCACGGTAGATAACCTGTTTTGAAGTTTTTGTTTCGTCGGTGTAAGTGTAAATATCTGCTACAGCCCAGACAACGGCTTCGATTGGAACATGGCGGAATATAATTGAAACACCTTCGTTTTCTTTTACAAGAGCTGTCTTAGTCTGCTGGTCATCGCCAAGAATAGATACGTCTATATAAATTGCATCATAAGGTGCATTCTCTACTTCGGAGTTATCTTCAATTTCTTCCTCTTCCTCTTCAAAGTCTTCTTCGCCTTCGTCTTCATTTTGAAGGGGTTCAGTACCACTTTCTTCATCATCTGCGGCACGGAAGGATTTGTTTGCAAGTAAATCGGGATGTGCACCTTTAAGAATTGTATTTACAGTTTGCCTGTCTATATTAAAGGTGACATTTGTGTTTTTTGAAGCTTTTCCATTATGAGAACAGGATGTTATTACAAGTGAAAGTAAAAATGCAAGGAAAAGAAAAAATGCAGAAGTTTTTTTATTCATATGCTTCTCCCATTATTTTAAAATACCGTTTTGCTGCATATAATCAAAAACTGAGTCGTCTCCAACAAAATGCGCACAACCGGCAAAAATAAAAGTTACGCCAGGCTCATCAAGATAATCGGCTATCTTTAAAGCCCAGTCTTTGTTTCGCCTGCTTAAAAGTGCATCAAAATAATCTTTATATACAGGATGTTTTTTAATTTCGTTTTCAAAATCTTTAAAGTAAAAATCGGCAAAGGCCTGATCATCTGCCTGAAGAAACAATTCATAAAGCTCTGTCATTTCCTGTGCGGCAACCTCCAGATTTGTAAGATCATCAAGAGTGTCGCGGAGCATGGTCATTTGTGTGTCCCAGTCGCCCCAGGCAACAAGGTCTAGCTGAGTCTGGGCATCATCAAGGCCTTCAAAGCCCTGATTATTTTTTTGAGTGGCAATGTAATCCATAACCATCACGTCGTAAGCTTTTTGAGAATCAAGATCTGCGGCTAGCATTACAATTGGCTGCAGGTAATTATTCAAAACCCAGGGTTCAAAACATACAAGCTGGGCAAGAGTTTGTGGGTCTATAAATTGAGTAATAAGAGTGATTTCTTCTTCGGTTAAATCATCTATGAGGGTATGCGATAAATCGGTAAGAAAACTCTTCATTGTAAGAGACTGCATCATATCCGGAAGCTGGGCCCAGACCTGGCTCGAAAGTTCACATACATAACGGTCTGATTCTTCAAGGGCATTTGAAACACATTCAGGAAAGTTTAGAACTCTGTCGTCGCCTGCGTGATAGGTTCCAAGGATATAAACTTTTGAAGGAGTGCCGTCTTTTGCTGCAGCATCAATTTGCCAGAGCATGGCATCGGGATATTTTGTAAGTTTAGCTTTTTCAACTGCCTGAGGGCTTCCCGGCTTTTTTGCAGAATCATCCTGTGCCGGCCCGGTACTTTTACATGAAGCAAGCGCAAAAACAAAAATGAGAATAATATAGACTGAATGAAGGCAAAATTTTACAATACGCCCATGGTATGTTCTTTTATTGTACATACCATAAATTATAGCATATTATTTTCAATGTTCAATAGAAAAGAAGGAACAGTTACAGCGGCCACCCTGCTTAACATGATAGAGAGCCTGGTCTGCCTGCTCCTCAAGAATTTCATTATAACCCATTGTAGAGATGGCAACACCAACACTAAGCGAAACACTTGGGAAGCTCTGATCTACCTTTTGAAGCAGCTTGTTGATTGTTTCGATTTTGCGCTGAATTATAAGTTCAGGAGTGTCGCCGAATTTTGTCATGATTACGGCAAACTCATCGCCACCAATGCGGGCAACGTAATCGGTATTGCGGAACTGTTCACAAAGGATGGCTGATATTTTTTTAAGAACTTCGTCGCCAACAAGGTGTCCGTATTTGTCGTTTACTGCTTTAAAGAGGTCAATATCAATTATGAGATAGGCAATTGGTTCAGCGGTGTCGCTAAGAACTTCTTTGATTTTTGCAAAGGCTTCGCGGTTGATAAGTCCTGTAAGAGGATCATGCTCTGCCTTGTGCTTTAAGATTGATGCTTTGATTTCGTCTTTTTCGCGCAGGGCATTGTAGGTTTTTGCAATGAGGCGCATTTCGTAAGAACCAAGCACGTGCATTTTCTTTTCGCCGCGGATACTTTTAATATCATAATCAATAGGGCGAAGGACAAGAAGGCGTATTGCAATAAAAAGTCCTACCGAAGCAAGGAAGAGGGCAACAATTGTGCACATCTGAATAAGGAGGAAGCGGTAGAAGTGATTTTTATCTGTTGTCTGCACCTGCAGATAGTGTGAAAGGATTTCTTCAAGGCCGATTGTTGTATAGTGGTTGATTTGATTTTTTGAATCCTGATAGTCCATGCCAAAAAGAAGCCTTTCTGCAGCGGCAAGTTTTTCGTTGTTAGAAAGAGCAAGATCTGCTGCATTGATTTTTACATCTTTTAGTTCGGCCGGGAACATTTTTTCCGGAATGCTTAAGGCATGGTAAATAAGGGCCATGGCATACATTTCTATCTGAGCAAGATCCTGCGATTCTTTGTAGGCAAGATCCATTGTCATTTTTATTATGCCTTCACTATGAATTTCTTTTATATGAATAAGGGATTTTTCGCGGTTTTGAGCTTCATAAAACTCCTGGAAATATTTTTCGGCATAGCTTACATCCTGATTTACAAGAAAGAGACGCACCTGATTTGTCAGATAATCGGAGGTATCGCGGAATTCATTCACTGCTTTTGTACAGCGGGCATAGCTTGTCATGTTTTTAAGGATTGTATTGTACTGTGATTTTTGCATAAAGGCAGAAATAAAAACTCCTGCACACAATACACAACACAAGATAAGCATACAAAAGCTGATACTGCGGATTTTTATTCCATCTTTCTTTGGATTATAAAAGCGTCTGTTCATTTTTTCCCACCCACATTTTTTACTGGTTTTTCTTATCAATAAAAGTATAAAGAAGATTTTTAATAATGACTAGGGGCGGACACGCTTATAAGAGATTTTTTTGATTTGCCAGTTGATTTATTATTTTGAAAAATATTTCAAAGGCGGCGGGATCAAGGGAGTCAAAGTTGTCTTTTGCAGTGTGAAGAAATTTCCAGGTGTCAGGGATTTGTGATGCTAAGACCTGCTGAACTTCAGGGGAAGGCAGCATTGTGATAACTACTGCGGGAATACCGTTTGCTATAAAGCTTGCGTTGTCGGAATAGCTTATGGGCAGGGTGAACCATTTACCGTTTGCTACTGATTTTAAAATCTGCTTAGTGCGGTCTTCGAGCTGGGAGTAAGCAGTAAGAAAGCGGGTTGAAACATTGGGAGGAAGCTTTGCAGCACCAAGGATGGGGACATCGCCGCGACCCATGCAGTCAAAAACATAAATGTCATCGTTTGTAATTCCAAGTTTGCGGAAGGTTTGTGCAAGTGGAAAAGCTCCCTGCTCTGTTATGCCGCCTGCGCCAAGCTCTTCGCCATCTGTAAAAATAAGTCGGATGTTGTGAAAGCTGATATTTTGTGCTCCCAGTACGCCACGTGGTCCCTGAGCAACATGCGGTCCCTGAGCCTGTCGAAGGGCAAGCCCCCTGGCCCACTCCATCAAACAAAAAACTGCTGCAGAATTGTCGTTTGCACCAATGCCTATGCGGTCGTAATGAGCAATTACTGTTTTTATACGGAACATGGGATTATATTGCTGAGGCGGAAATTTTACGTAGATGTGATTTTTTCCTTCCAGTGACATTACTGCAGAATCGACGCCGCCTGCTTTGAGGTAGTCCTGTATAAAGCGGGTGCGGTTGCAGGTGGGAGAGATGAAGTCTTTGAAGGCCTGGGGAATGGTGTACATATAAATTATTATAGATGAATTAATGGATTAGTAAAGAGATATGGATTAACTGTGTTCCTGGTTATTACGTGAGTTTTGAAAGATTTAGTCTATAACTCACGTAATTGTTTTTATGAGGTCAACTGGTTTGAAAGGTATTACGTGAGTTTTGAAAGATTTTGTCTATAACTCACGTAATTGTTATTATATGGCCAACTGGTTTGAAAAGGGTTACGTGAGTTTTGAAAGTTTTAGTCTATAACTCACGTAATTGTTATTATATGGCCAACTGGTTGGAAAAGGGTTACGTGAGTTTTGAGAGATTTAATCTATAACTCACGTAATTGTTATTATATGGCCAACTGGTTTGAAAGGTATTACGTGAGTTTTTTGATTTTTGGGCAGAAACTCACGTAACAAAAAATGTACATTAATGATTCTTTATTCACTTTCCTGAATATTTATGATTATTTACGTGAGTTCTAGCGTATTATGTATAAAACTCACGTAAACATGCACAAAAACGCAGCTGGACTTATCTGGAGGAAGGGGGGGGCGTTACGGGGGTGTCCCCCGTTAGAAGGGGGTGTGGCGAAAACCGCAGAGCGGGTTGAGCCCAGGGGGAAGGCTTTTCCCCTCCCTCAATCCCCTGAAACTTGGAACCTATAACCCGGCACCTATCTCACCCTATTCCCTATTCGCAATAAATCCGATAAAATGTTTCTATAAAAAATATCATTATTTGAGGTAAAAATATGTCTACACCATTGGAAAATTATCTTGCTGCCACTGGCGGAAAACCTAATCCTGCCATGTGTGCTTATGTTGCAAATCTTCAGCAGGTTGCAGCTGTTGGACCTGATATTGCAGCATCAATCGTAAATGAATTGGAGAATCAGCGCAGTCACTTAAAGCTTGTTGCAAGTGAAAACTATTGTTCACTTAATGTTCAGGCTGCTATGGGAAACCTTCTTACAGATAAATATGCAGAAGGATACCCTGAACATCGCTACTATGGTGGTTGTGTAAATATTGATGCTGTAGAAAATGTTGCAGCACGCGAAGCAGAAAAACTTTTTGGTGCAGACTATGCATATGTTCAGCCACACTCCGGTGCAGACACAAACCTTGTTGCTTACTGGGCAATTTTGAGCGCCAAAGTAGAAACTCCAACTTTGGAAGAGCTTGGCGTTAAGTCTTTGAATGACCTTACAGACGAACAGTTTGATGCTCTCCGCAAAAAGTTTGGAAACCAGCGCCTCATGGGGCTGGACTACTCTTGTGGTGGTCACCTTACTCACGGTTACAGAATGAATGTTTCTGCCCGCATGTTTGAGTCGCACCCATATGGCGTAGACCGCGAAACAGGTTTGCTTGACTATGATGCAATTGAAAAACAGGCAATGGAAGTTAAGCCTTTGATTCTTTTGACAGGCTTTAGCGCTTATCCACGCAAGATTAACTTCCGCCGTTTCCGCGAAATTGCAGACAAGTGTGGAGCAGTATTAATGGTTGATATGGCACACTTTGCAGGTCTTGTTGCCGGTAAGGTTTTGACCGGCGACTATGATCCTGTAAAATGGGCAGACATTGTTACAACTACAACTCATAAAACTTTGCGCGGACCTCGTGGTGCTTTGATTTTGTGCAAGAAGGAATTTGCTGATTATGTAAACAAGGGTTGTCCTATGGTATTGGGAGGACCTCTTGGCCATATTATGGCTGCAAAGGCAATTGCTTTGAAAGAAGCCAACACTCCTGAATACCGCGCATGGGCAGCTCAGGTTGTTAAAAATGCACAGGCTCTGGCAGAAGGCTGTAAGTCTCACAACATTCCATTGCAGACCGGCGGAACAGACAACCACCTTATGCTCTGCGACGTAACTGTTTACGGATTGACAGGTAAGCAGGCAGAAGCAGCTTTGTTCAAGTGCGGTGTTACTGCAAATGCCAACGCCCTTCCTTATGACAAGAATGGTGCATGGTGGACTTCTGGTATTCGTATCGGAACCCCAGGTCTTACAACTTTGGGCATGAACGAAGCAGACATGAAAGAAGTTGCAGACATCATCGACTTTGTTCTTAAGAATACAAAACCTGGTCTTACAAAAGAAGGCAAGCCAGCCAAGGGTAAGATTGAAATCAGCGACGACACTGTTGCAGCTGCCCGCGAGCGCGTAAACAAATTGCTTGGAGCTCATGTGCTTTATCCGGAGCTGGATCTTGAGTTCTTGAAGAAGGAATTTGTTATATAAGACGAACTGCTAACATTGTAATATCATCAAACTGTTCCGCGTCACCAACGAAGAGATTTATGGTGGCGCGGACTTTTTTTATTAAGAGAGGGGCGTCGAGGTCGCTGCAGTTTCTTACGGCTTCTAAGAGGCGGGGTTCGCCAAAAAGCTGCCGGTGATTGTCGGAGGCTTCGGTTACGCCGTCGGTGTAAATTAAGAGGCTGTCGCCTTTCTGAAGTTTTATTGTATGCTCCTGATAAGGAACGCCATCCATACCGGCAAGCATTAGGTTTGGTTTTGAGTCTATAAAGCTTGCATTGCCCTCTCTTAAAAGGACCGGGAAAGGATGACCTGCATTTACATAGCAAAGCTCGCCGCTAGAAAGTGTCAGGATTCCAAGCCAGCAGGTTACAAACATATCCATTACATTATTTTTGCACAGCTGCCCGTTTGTGGTCTGGAAAATCTGCGAAGGAGATAAACCTGATTTTGCGTGAGTTGCAAGCAGGGTTTTTACAATCATCATAAAAAGAGCTGCGGGAACACCTTTGCCGCTTACGTCTCCAACGGTAATCATGAGGTGGTCATCGTCGAGCATGTGATAATCATACAAATCTCCCCCAACCTCTTTTGCAGGATCCATCGAAGCAAATAAATCAAAGTTCTTGCAGTCCGGAAAAGCGGGATATCCTTTTGGAAGAACGCCTCGCTGGATTTTTGTAGCAAGGTCAAGCTCGGTTGCAAGGCGCTGTTTTTCCTGAGTCATCTGGGTAATCTGTTTTATATTGCGGTTTACGTCGCACTCCATCTGGTGAACAGAATGGGCAAGAACCCCAAGCTCATCCTTTGGGTGAATCTTCATAAGCTCTTCCGAAGGCTCACCTCCATAAGAAGCAAAGTGGTCTGTTTCGCGGGTGATGGTTACAACGGGCTTAATAAAATGAAGATTAAAAAAGCCTGAGAAAAATATTACAAAAAGAATTGCAAAAACTAATTCTACAACAATAACCACATTTATATATTTGTGTCTGGCAGTAACAAATTCCTGAATGTCTTTCTGAGCTCCAAGCACTGCAACAATTTTTCCCTGAGAGTTACGAACAGGAAGCATTGCCGTAATATGAGAGCCGCTTCTTGTTTTTAAGGTATGGCGGACTACGGTTTCTCCATTTTCAAAAACACGCTTTGCCGAAGAATTATAATCAGGCTCCTCGTACACTTCAAAAAATCCTAAGGGAAAGGGAGAATGCTTCCCGCCTTTTTTTACAGGATTATAAATATAGGTGATACGGGTATAATCAGGCGGCTCCACAGCGGATACATAAATAAGATTCAACTCAAACTGCTCAATGAAATATTGAAGGATGTTGTTGATTTCATCATAGCGGGCGTCGGTCGTTTTTGTCTGAAGATAAGTATCAAAAGAATCGGGATTAAGACACTCCACAACAGTAGCAGCAACCGAGCGGATATTCTTATCGTACTGAGTGCGGAACTGCCGTGAATAGGCAATAAAGCCGGCTGCAAAAATCATAGTGCAGAGAATAAAACCGGCAATAACAATATTAAAAACAATCTTCTTTGTAAGCACGGGAAGGCGTCGTTTCATAGAATTTATTTTACCACATTATATTCGAAGTTTGAATAAAAAAGTTTTAGAAGTAAACGTAGAGCATTTTTGTAATCTGAAATTCGGCTCGCGCTGTTTTTTTTAATATTCCTTCCATAATATTAAACCATTTGTATTCAAACTTCTAATGCTTTTTGATAGAATAAATTCCATGAAACGACGCACAACTTTATTTACTACATTGTTTTTGATTTTTATTATCCGCCCTGTTTTTTCACTTGGCGGCAATGTTGATTACACTCCGGCTTTTTCGCTGAATCCTGTAAATGACGGAATTGAACTGACGACCGGCGTTTTGCTTTCGGGGACGGCGCTGGTATTTGATAAATTAGTTCCTATAAAAGAAAATCACTATGACCCGGCAGACTGGGATGTAAATGATATTCCGGGCATGGATTATTTTTTTATGCAGGATTACAGCAAGCCTCTCCATATTGTAGGAACAGGAACAATGATCCTTTCCATGTTTACACCTGCAATGTTTGCGGCCCTTCCTTCTGAAGAATGGCTTACTGTCGGCACAATGTACGCAGAAACAATGCTCATAGCAAACGGAATAAAAGAATGGCTTAAACTGATTGTTTACAGAGCCCGTCCTTACATGTACTTTGACGGATATCCCCAGGACAAGGTAGATGAAGGAGACTGGAACTGTTCTTTTCCTTCGGGTCACACAACAATGGCTTTTACAGGAGCCGCTTTTACCACAATGCTTTTCTGCCAGTATTTTCCTGAATCAAAATGGAAATATGCTGTAGCGGGAACCTCATTTGGAATTGCCGCATTAACCGGAGCCCTGCGCATTGCCAGCGGAAATCACTTTGTATCCGATGTCATTACAGGCGCAATTATTGGAACCGTCTGTGGAATTGCCGTCCCTTATTTTCACACAAAACAATTTTACAGCAAGTTTGAAAAGCACAGAAATCCGGATCTTAATGTAAGTCCAATGGGAATAAATCTTTCTTTCCGCTTTTAATCTTATTTGTTTTTTTACTTAAATTATGCTAAAATTACCTTATGAAACAGAAAAAAGAAGTACGACTTTCGGACATCGCTAAGAAGCTGGGCATAAGTACAGTTACAGTATCTAAGGCACTTTCCAACAAAGAAGGTGTCGGCGAAGATTTAAGACAAGAAATAAAAAGTCTGGCTCAAGAGATGGGCTACAAGCCTGTAAAAAACAATGCCGGATTAAAAAACGGAATTACAGGAAATATTGGAATTGTAATTCCTTCCAGATTTTTTTCACCAAATTATTCTTTTTACTGGTATTTATTTAATCATCTTTCCACAGCTTTATTAAAGCAGAATTTTTTCAGCATGATGGAGCTGCTTTCTTCTGAAGATGAAAAGAACTGTACCCTTCCCCGATTGATTTCGGAAAACAAAGTCGATGGAATTATTTTTCTTGGACAGACAAGCACAGATTATATAGAAATGGTCAGCTCATATTACAGCAATTTTATTCTCATGGATTTTTATACTCCAAATCCTGATTTTGACTGCGTTGTAAATGATGACTTTTTTAATTCATATCTCATCACCTCTTACCTCATTGCAGAGGGCCACAAAAAAATGCGCTTTGTAGGAAGCTTTGATGCAACCACCTCAATCCGCGACAGATTTATGGGCTTTCAAAAAGCAATGTACGAAAAGGGACTTTCGGCAAATCTCGAAGATATAATTTCGGATCGTGACGAGAACGGACTTTTAATACAAATGGAACTTCCGCCAAGAAAAGATTTACCAACAGCCTTTGTATGTAACAGCGACCTTACAGCATCAAAGCTCATCGGCCAGCTTGTAGAAAATGGAATTAAAGTTCCGGATGATGTGTCTGTTACCGGCTACGACAACTTTCTTTCGGAGCAGGAAAAAACAATTCCTCTTACAACAATCGGTGTGGAACCGGAAAACATCTGCAATATGGCGGCCGAGCTGATTATAAACAAAGTTACGGGCAAGCCTTATATAAAAGGAAGACATCTTGCAACTGGAAAAATTATTGTAAGGGATTCGGTCAGAACCTTGTAAAAGGACCCTTCGACAGACCTACAATCTGATTTTACCATTCGATAAATCAAGTAGCTTTGCTGCAAAAGCTTCAAACTGGTCGGCACGGATTTTTCCGGAAAGCTTTACACTCTCTCCAAAATCCTCAGTCACATCATAAAGTGCAAACTGTTCCATATTCAGTTTTATAAGTTTGAGCAGGCTGTAATCGCAGGTAAAAGAAAAATCACGTTTTTCAACAAGCTCCTCAAAAAGCCCCTGGGACTCTGCTTTTTGCAGCACTCCTTTTGCGCCGCCAGAATAGGCTTTTACAAGACCACCGGTTCCAAGCAGGGTGCCGCCAAACCAGCGGGTAATTGTTACAAGAGTATTTGTGCAGCCAAAGCCTTTAAGAACATCAAGGGTGGGACGGCCTGCAGTTCCGGATGGTTCTCCGTCGTCGCTCATACCAAGAAT
Source organism: uncultured Treponema sp. (assembly GCA_946535985.1). GTDB lineage: Bacteria > Spirochaetota > Spirochaetia > Treponematales > Treponemataceae > Treponema_D. The sequence continues at coordinate 17,892 of CAMNDY010000020.1, forward strand.
CTCGGCGCCAGGACCAATTACAAAAGCGTGAACTACGTGAGTTGAGTCGGCATATTTATTTTTTTGTGCCTTTACAAGGTCGCGGGCAGCAGCCTGACTTTGGCAGGGAAAGAGCTCGCTTAAGAAACGGGAGCCTTTGATGGTTTCTTCGAAAGATGTAGCGGATTTTAAAATTTGCATCGATACTCCAGATTGTGGATTGCCGCGTTACCTTCGGCTCCTCGCAATGACAAGGCCCTTCGACAGGCTCAGGGACCGCGGGGTTACAGAACCACTATATCCTTTACTTCTTTAGAAACTACGCGGACACCCTTGGCCTTAAGCGATTTTTCTTCGTAGTTGCTTGCCTTGAAAGATTCGGTAAGTTTTTTGATGCGGCCCTTTGGAACATAGTTGAGTTTGAACTCAAAGGTCTTGCGGGTATCTACGTGAAGAACTTCCATTCCGTCAGGAGCAAAGAAGTAGTCGCGGTTCATGATGTAGCCTGCAATTTTACAGCGCTTGATGTAAACGTACTGGGTTGCCGGATCGCGGTACAAAATTGTAAACAATACTTTTGAAAGGCTTTCTTTGTCGGCAAGACCACAGTAACGCATTTCAGGGCCAACGAATATTTTCTTAGGACATTCAGAAACAGAATAGATTCCGCTCTTGCGTACATAAAGAACTTTATCGTATGGAGTAACCTTGAGTACTTCTTCTCCACCGCTAACTTCGGTTCCAAGGTTTCCTGATTTTTCGTCATATCTAAGAGGCTTATCGCGTTTAGAAACAGCCTTAACGTCTACTGTATTGATATTTGTAATCTGGGTGCGTCGGCGTGTTGTAATGCCGTCGAGTTTTGCTTCAATGCCATCGAGCCATGAAATTGCATAATCTACAAGATGCTTGAGCAGGCGGTTAATTTCTTTGATACGGTCGTTGATTGCCTGAACTTCCTGCTTGTTCTTGTTCATATCATAAAGAGAGATTCTGCGGATTGGGATTTTAAGCAGGTGGTCAACATCATCAACTGTAATCGGGCGGATGAGTTCGGCTTTAAAAGGTTTAAAACCATCCATAACAGCTTTGATTACGCCCTCTTCTGTTTTCTGATTTTCGATTTTCTTATAAATGCGCTCTTCTACGAAAATGCGTTCAAGTGTACGCAGGTGAAGTTTTTCGAGCAGGGCAGCTTTTTCAAGTTCAAGTTCCTGCTTAAGAATTCCAACAAGCTGTTTTGCGTGATACTGAATAACCTGAGTACAGGTCATCTGCACAGGCATATTATCTTTGATTACAAGAAGATTACAGTAGATTGTCTGCTCACAGTCTGTAAAGGCATAAAGGGCATCTACAACATCCTTTGTGTAAACCCCTCGCTGTAGACGGATTTCGATATTTACTTTGTCGCTTGTATAATCCTGAATTGATGTTGCTTTAATTTTTCCGTTCTTTACAGCTTTTTCAATTGAATTACAAAGGCTTTCTGTTGTTGAACCATAAGGCAATTCTGTAATTACAATTTTTTTGTCATCGCTGGTGTCCATCTTGGCGCGGGTAACAATTTTACCAAGACCATCCTCGTAACCGGAAACGTCAATTAAACCGCCTGTAGGAAAATCTGGGTAAAGCTGGAATTTTTCGCCACGAAGACATTTGCGTTCGGCATCAATTACTTCGTGAATATTGTGACTCATGATGTAGGTACGCATACCAACAGCAATACCTTCGGCACCCATGATGAGTACAAGAGGAAGCTTTGCCTGGAATGCAAGAGGCTCTGTGTCGCGGCTGTCGTAGGTATCTACATACTGTGTGATTTTTGGATTTGTATTTAAAATATCCTTTGTAATAGGACGAAGACGGCATTCGATATAACGGGGAGCAGATGCACTGTCGCCGGTGTACATGTTACCAAAGTTTCCCTGCTTATCGATAAAGAGATCTTTGTTTGCAAGGTTTACAAGTGCAGTATAAATAGAAGCATCTCCGTGCGGATGGTATGCCATTACCTTACCGCAGACATTTGCTACCTTTGTAAAACGTCCGTCATCTGTTTTTAAAAGTGTGTGAATGATTCGGCGCTGAACAGGCTTAAGTCCATCTGTAATTTCTGGAATAGCACGATCGCGGATTACATAGCTTGCGTACTGAATGAAGTTTGAATCGAATAAATTTTTAACGTATGCCATTTTTCCCCTCTAATTTTTCCCTTTAACAATTATAAATGAACTATAAAAACTCTTCAAGACTTTTTAGTGTGGGACAGATTTTCCAGCAGAGAGCCTCAAGTTCAGCTGTTGGGGCAATTTTATCTGGAACCATAATTACTTTGAGTCCTGCGGCTGCTGCACTGCGGATTCCATTGGGACTGTCTTCTACTGCAGCACATTCTTTGGGGTCAAGTCCAATTGAACGGCAAGCCATAAGATAAATCTCAGGATCGGGTTTGCTGTGCTCTACCATTTCGCCGGTTGTACGGGTTTCGAAAAAATCTATTACTTCAGCTGCAGTCAGCTGTCGTTCCACTGCCCTGCCGTTTGTAGAAGAAGCAAGTGCAAGCCGATATTTTGGTTTTAAGTATTCAAGGATTTGTTTTGCATAAGGCATGAGGGGGATTCCCTGAGTGTCTTCGTACATATGAAAAAGTTCTGTTGCCCGCTGTAGAAAGGCATCGGCATCAAAATCATCCCCAAATATGTTTTGCAAAATCTGCAGTGTGTCGTTACGGTTGGAGCCGCGACATAAGTTTATAAAATCCTTATCTGTTTTTAAATCCATTTCGTCCTGGGCAATTTTCCAGGTTTTATCGCTTATTGTTTCGGAATCCAGAATGACTCCGTCCATGTCAAAAATTATTCCTTTGATATCCATGCATTTCTCCACATTATGTCATTGTCGGGCTTGACCCGACAATCTAAAATCAGATCCCCGGGTCAAGCCCGAGGATGACAAACTTATCTTTTAGGCCTTAGCTCAGAACTTATAAAAAGCCTGTCCTGGTACCAGTCAATTAAAAGCGAGAAAGTTTCATCCTCGTAGCCAGGGCTGGTAACTTTTATTTTCCAGACAGTGCCAGATTTTAATTCATCTGCAGGCACTTCTGAAATTTCTTTCCAGTTGTTTTTATATAAAATCTCAACCTTTGATTTATCTGTTATGTTCTTACCCGAAAGTCCATCATAAACATAAGAAGAAATTGCAAGCTCGCGGGTAACTCCTTTTAAGAAATCGCTTTCAATCAAAACCGATTTTTCTGCAACGTTAAAAGACTTCCACCATACATAAGGTCCAACTACAACCTTTACACGGTAATCTCCTTTTTTAAGATATACAGGCGAAATATTATAGGTCCTGTTTTTAGAAGCGAGTCGGGCAACTTCAACGGTTGTCTGAACAGTAAACCATTTTTCAAAAAAGCGGGAACCCTTTACCTGGAACTCACGACGGGCAGATTTTACCTCGGGAATATCCTTGCCGTCATTTTCAAAGAAGAAGGCTTTTATAGGAAGATCCAGATCTGCAGAAAGTGAACGAGGCACCTCCATTTGAATCTGAACAGGTGTATACAAGCCCTTGAGGATTGTCTTATGTATAAGACCCGCTTTCCAGCAGAAAGTAAAGACTGCAATCACAGCGGCAGCGCAAAGAACAATATTTCTTATAAAACGGAATAATTTATCTTTTGGATTAAAGAAAGGAAATCCGTAGGTATTAGGAGTAATTACAGATTTTGCAACATGAACGCGAATATCGTGTGTATTAAAATGTCGCAGGTATTTTTTAATTGCCCGTAAAACCTGATCAATCGACTGGAATCGCTTTTTAGGATTAGGACGGATCATTTTGTGAATGAGGGCTTCGAGCTCTTTTGGAATCTTTTTATCAATTCTGCGCGCGTGTATATATTTTCCCTTTTTGATGATTTTGAAATTTTCCATGCTGAACTCACCAGGGTAAGGCTTTGTTCCGGTGAGCATTTCGTAAAGCATGATTCCAAGAGAATAAATGTCAGCACGTTCATCTACAGAAGCGCTGTCTTCGAACTGTTCCGGCGACATATAGGCAGGAGTTCCAAGACTCATTCCGGAAAGTGTAATATTGTTTTCGGTATCTTCGCGGTCACTGGCAATTCCAAAATCGGCAAGTTTAATTTCTCCTCTGCGCGAAATCAAAATATTTCCGGGCTTAATATCGCGGTGAATTATTTTTTTAGAATGTGCGTGTTTTAAAGCAAGACAGCTGTCCTGCATAATGAGCATGGCAACCGGAGGCGGAAGCACTGTCTGTTTTTTAATGAGCTTATCCAGGGCAATTCCATCAACAAGTTCTTCGACCATATAACGGCTGCCGGCTTCGGTAAAATAATCAAAAAGCTGAACAATATAAGGACTATGCATATCCATTAAAATCTGAGCTTCTTTTTTAAATCTTTCTGCGTTAAGAGAGTTTCCGCGCGATGTCATTTTTTTAATAACAACATAGCGTTTAAGAGAGGGATGAATTGCCTTGTAAACTACCCCCATGCCTCCCTTTGCAATTACTCCTACAATTTTATATTTGCCAATCATTGGTGGAAAATCATTGCTCATTTTTCTTTACCCCCAGCTTTTCCAAGTCTTCCATATTTACCATACAATTCCGGCTTAGTATTTACAATATCTTTATCAAAATTAAATTTTTTATTTTTATAAACAAGGGCAATATTCTGCTTATGAGGATTATGAAGCTGAACAAAAAGTCCATTCTGGCGCAAAGCGTAATTTTCTTTTACAGGTCTGTGCCCCGCAAAATAAAGAGCCTTTTTTGCATTCTTTTTTCCAAGAAGCTCTTTCATTATGGCAGCAGCGGTAGGATTTTTTACCTGCCCATTTTTTGTCCAGATTAAGCCCGCAACTATTTCTTCATCAAAACGGGCATCAATCAGCTGTTCGCGGGTAAAAGCTGCAGCAGGCTCCGCATGAGAAATAACATAATTTTTTCCGGCTGCTACAAGAGGCAAAAGATTTTCATATTTAGCAATCAGGTTTACAAGTCTTTCATCATAATATGTGAGCATAAACCTTTTGAACATTTCACCTTCATCGGCATATTTATAAAAAGCGTAATCGCCGCCAAAATTGCAGTTCAAAATATTTTCGTGATTTCCTTTTAAAAAGTGAAAGTTTTCGGGGAATTCTGTTTTAAGCTGCAAAAGAGCGCAGAGAGTTGCAAGATTCAAAATCATCTCCTGCTTCATATAAAATCCGGTGCAGTCCCCTTTTTCGAATTCAAGAGAAATTAATTCCCAGCGGGCAGCATATAATTCTGTGTGGACCCCATCCCCTACACAAATTACATCAAGAAGTTTTTTCTGCAGGGCTTCATAAACCGTAAGTTTTTTGCCATTATCCTTTGTTCCGCAGAATTTTTTTGGCAGCTCGTAATTAAGGATATTTGCAATGAAATTTGGTCTTGCATGAATGTCGGGAATAATGATTGCAGGAAGCTCGCGAACATCTTCTTTATAAAGTTCAAGCAGGCTGCCGGGTTCCTTCATGCAATTTGCAGGCCTGTATAACTTTTTTGGCGGCAGGGAACTTTCCAAGGCAAGGATATCGCAGGCTTTTTGTGCAAGAGAAAAAATAAATTCATAAGAAGGAAGCTCTTCCATGCTTAAGCATTCATTTATAGAGCTTAAAGCGGCATTTTTTTTAGACACCTTTTCACCTTTTGGTTTAGGAAATTACAAGGCTCATATTGCCGATTGTGATTTTATCTCCAAGATTGAGCTTTACGTATTTGTCAGACGGAATTTTTACCCCATTAACAAAAGTTCCGTTTGTACTCTGCTCATCTTTAATAAAATAAGCGTCTTTAATTTTTTGTATAACAGCATGATGCCGGCTTGCCAGCTTATTATCTACAACAACATCATTGTCGTACTCGCGTCCTATTGTAATTTTGGCAACAAGACTGACTTTTTTATTGTTGAACATAAGATACGAAGCAGGTTTTGCTTCTCCATAAGATTTAAGCTGTTTGCCAACCGGCGACATTGTCTGAATTGTTTCGTTACTCATAACTGCTATTATATAATGAATATTCTAACTTAGCAATTTTTTTATAATTCATTGCAGGCGCGAATATTTTCTTGCAGGCGTGCAGACACTAGTGATGTGTAATAACCAGAGGCTTGAATACAGTGAACATAGGGATTTCGTCTTTTACAACTTTTATAAAGACTTTTATAGCCTTTTTAAAAGCTTTCCTTTCTTCTTCACTTAATTCTGCAAGTTTTGCAAGCATCTTTCCGCCGCAAATAATCTTATTCTGGTCAATTTCATAATTTGTTTTTGCACCGCTGGCATAAATTACACTAAAGAAGGAATCTATAAATTTCTTACGTTCTTCGTCTGTCATTGTATTGGCCCAGGCATTAAAGGAGGTGTAAAAAATTTCGGAAGCTTCATCAAAAGCCTCAGCGGCTTCGAACTCCGGTCCCATAAGGTTCCAGGAAAAAGGATCATGCTGCAAAATGCCGTCTGCAGAACACTTTACAATTTTATATTGATTTACATGCTCAAACATCATGCCAACAACACAAAATTCCGGGAAAAAGGCAAAAATCCTGTCTTTAATCTGCTTATATTCCGGGCGCTCATAAACCGGGGCAAAAAATCCGGGACCATCAAAATTATAAACAGCATCAAGCCTTGCAAGTGATTTTTTTGGAACAGACATGCCGCCAAAAACACTTAAGTTTCCTCCTTTTGAATGCCCCGTAAGTATAAAATGCCCTTTTAAGGCTGCCATTGCTCCGGCAATATATTGACGGGTATCTTTCTGGGCAGGAATTTCTGGCATATAACCAAGATTAAAATCTTCGTACCAGCCTACAATTGTATCATCGGTACCCCGAAAGGCTATGACATATCTGTCTTTTTCAATCTGGTAAGTAAGGGCGCAGAACTGTTCAAGAGCTTTTTCATCTATTTTATTAATAAAAGCACAAACCTTTACATTTGAAAAACGACGGGATTTTGCAGCAAGTCTAAGCAGTTCCGGAGTAAGAGGGTTAATCATTGCACCCATATTACAGCGTTCTTCAAAATCATCTTTGGAAATAAAGCGTTCTGCAAGCTCTGCAAGCGTAATTTTTTGATTGAATTCCTTAGAAACAAGGCCTTCAATATTATTGTAGACAATCTGGCTTAAAATAAGCGCATCTACACTGTTAAAATCACTCTGACCAAAAGTCAGGTCTCCGCGCATTGTGAGGTAATCCATAAGGTTAAAAGCTTTCTGTTTCATTTGACTAATCTAACTTCCTATCTTATAATTTAACCATGCAAAAAAAGTTCGGCAAGTTAAAAATGCTAATGATTTGTTTTTCATCTTCCTTGCTCATCTGGATTTTACTGGCCCTTTTTTCTGTATATAAAAATCATAATATAAACAAAAAAGTTTCCATAATAAATCAGCTTTCTACAAAACCTCCTGTTGACCGCTTTGACAGAACCTATTTTGCAATTACAAAATCAAACAACTGGACCGAAGCTAATGACATGAACCTTTTTTCATACGAAGCAATTCTTGCCAATACAACAGACTCCGATTTAAGAGACTGGTGCATCAAGCTAAAAGTTCCGGCTAAAACTTCTGTAGAAAACACCTGGGATTGCACCTCTTATATAGAAGATAATTATCTTTACATCAAGGCTGAAAAATTCGTAAACGAAAAAATCAATTCAAAAAGCGAATCACATTTTGGTTTTCTTTTGATTTCCGAAAATGATTTAACCTTCCGCTCTGCAGTAATCACTGGACGACTTTGCAAAAAACTTTCTTCAAATGTGCTTTTCATCGGCTGTGTCCTCATGGCTGTAATTTCCCTTATAGCTTTTCTTTATGGCTTTGTAATTCAAAAAATCATCAAAACTCAGTCTCTGCTTACAAAACAAAGGCAAGAGCATGATAACCAGATTATTGAACAGACGATGAAAACCTTCTCTAACTTTATTGATAATAAAGACACCTACACACAGGGTCACTCTACCCGCGTTGCAGCCTATGTACGCGAAATGGCCCGCCGCATGGGACTTGATGAACAAACCCAATTAAACATGTACTATGCAGGACTCATGCACGATATTGGAAAGCTCACAATAGCAGATGAAGTTTTGAATAAAACAAGCCGCCTTTCTACAGAAGAATGGAATCTTATTCAGCAGCATACAACAAACGGAGCCATGCTTCTTAAGAACTTTACAATACTGCCAGAAATAAACGATGCAGTACTTTACCATCACGAACGATATGATGGAACCGGCTACATGAATCGTATGAGCGGAAAAAATATTCCGCTTGTAGCCCGCATGGTTGGCATTGCCGATGCCTATGATGCAATGAATACAAACCGCTGCTACAGACTCAAGTTTTCGGAAGAAAGAATTATTTCGGAGCTGGAGCGTTGCCGCGGAAAGCAGTTTGACCCGGATATAGTTCCCTACCTTATCTCAATGATTAAGGACGGGACCGTATATAAATTGTAATCTTATGTCATTGTCGGGCTTGACCCGACAATCTCTCTTATGGATAGATTCCCGGGTCAAGCCCGGGAATGACATAATTATATAGGAGTTTTTTATGGAATTGATTTACGGAATCAAGGACAAGCCAAAATTTGGCAAAGTGGTGCTGTTTGCTTTGCAGCAGCTTCTGGCAATTATGGCAGCTACAATCGCTGTCCCTGCTATTGTAGGACATAATCTTTCTGCATCGGCAGCACTTTTTGGTGCAGGTATTGGATCTATTGTATACCTGCTCTTTACAAAAAGTTCCAGCCCGGTATTCTTAGGAAGCTCTTTTGCTTTCCTTCCTTCAATGTTCAGCGCCTTTGCAGGAGCCGCAACACTTGGCCTTACAGAACAGGCCGGCTACTGGGGTCTTATCATTGGTGCCCTCATGGCAGGACTCGTTTATGTAATCATAGCAATCGTAGTTAAATTCTGCGGCGTAAACTGGATCAGCAAGCTCATGCCTCCGGTAATCATTGGTCCTACAGTTGCAATCATCGGACTCAGTCTTTCAGGAAACGCAGTAGGCGACCTTATGAAATCAAACATCGAAGGCGGCAGCCCTTATATCTGTATTGTATGCGGACTCGTTACACTTGCAGTTACAATGCTCTGCTCTACTTATGGTAAAAAAATGGGCAAGCTCATTCCTTTCATCATTGGTATTCTTGCAGGATATCTTTGTGCTTCACTTTTTGCACTCATCGGGAAAACAACAAACAGCGCAGAACTCACAGTAATCAATTATGCAGCCCTCAAAAACTGCCGCCTCTTTGCCCTGCCAAAGTTCACCTTTATGCTTGGTGGTGGAGCAGGCCTTAAAGCAGTAACAGGAAAATACCTTATTGCAATTTTTGCCGCTTATGTTCCTGTTGCATTCGTAGTATTTGCAGAACACCTTGCAGACCACAAAAATCTTTCAAGCATCGTAGGCCAGGACCTCCTGGAAAACCCGGGACTTACACGCACCCTGCTCGGAGACGGAGTTGGTTCTATAGCAGGCGCCTTCTTTGGAGGATGTCCAAACACAACTTATGGTGAATCAATTGCCTGTGTTGCCATTACCCGCAACGCTTCTACAGTTTCTATCTGGGGTTGCGCTTTTGCATGTATCCTTTTCTCTTTGATTGGACCAATCGTAGCCTTCCTTGAAACAATTCCTTCTTGTGTAATGGGCGGTGTTTGTATTGCCCTCTATGGCTTTATTGCAGTTTCCGGCTTTAAGATTTTCCAGAGCGTAGATTTGAACAAAAACCGCAACCTCTTTGTTGCCTCAGTAATCTTTATTACAGGTGTAGGTGGCATGGTTGTAAGTTTTGGTGCCGTAGAAATCCGTACCGTAGCCTGTGCCCTCATTCTTGGTATTTTGACAAATGTAATGTTGTCTAAAGAAAAGGATGAAGCTGCAGAAGAAGCTAAGGCTTAGGTTTTAGGAGGGGGGAAGTCTCCCCCTCGCTGCAACCCGCTTCGCGGTTTTCCGCTACCCCCTCTCCTAAGGGGCTCGCCGCCCCTTAAAATCCCCGCATGTTTTACGCAAAGTTTTCCTGAATAACACGCTTTACAAACCAGGAGTTCAGCGGGGTTTTTGTTGTCTCCATTGTATAAATAAAATTTCTGCCGGGCACAAAGCCTGCTTCTGAATATTTTGCAAGCTTTGAAATTGCCTTGTTTCTATAGTCCTCGTTATCCATAAGACCAAAGTGTTCCCAAAGGATTTCACAGCCTGTGTGCGGGTTCAGGCATAAAAAGTCCGGATAAAAGTCTCCGGAACCTTTAATATGAAGCGGGTATTCGTAACGGTATGGGATTTTTGAATGAAATAAAGCATTTGCAATTATGAGTTCTGACTTTGAACGCACACGTTCTCCCTTGTCAGATATATATACAGTCGTTGTATTGTCAAAGCTGCGGCCTTTATAGGAGACCTTTTCCCACTGACTGCAATATTCTTCCTTCGAAAGAACAAGCGGCTTTATGAATTGCTTAACCTTTTGAGGATAGATGTCGTATAAACCTTCCAGGTCTTTTTTAGGGTAAGCTTTTTCCAGTACGGCAAGGAGCTTTATTTTGTGGTCCAGGATTTTTGCAGCGCGGGTATCGTAATCTTTTTGGGCAAGTTTTTTAGCAAGGGCCAGGTTGCTCTTGTTAAGGTAGGTGCCCTGGCGGTCAGATTTACCGGTGCGATGATACAGCTCTGCCCGACGCCCCTTCCTTACAATTTTAAGACTTCCTTCCGGCGCATTCTTAAGCCGCCTGGTCACTAAATCAAATTGCTCCCGGAATCGAGCAAGATAAGAATGTATAGTGTCCGCCAATGTGTCAAACCTACTGATATTCAAATATTTTCTCCTTGTGGCACGGGTATAATATAAATATATAAAGGAATGTCTCAAACGGCAAGCATTTTCTAGCCATTATGTTGAATTATAGCCATCTTTAGCAGGCAAAAATCCATTTTTAATGGCATTTGCCATAAATTTCCAGTTTATTTGGTACTTTTTATGGCTTTTTCACAGAGCCCTACCATTATCTAAGTTCTCCAACCATAAATTACAAACTTATCAAGCATTTTTTATGGTATTTTTATCAAACTCTAATGTTTTGGCAGTCAATAAAGCCCGCAATTATTTCATTCAACCATAAATTTCCGTCATTTCAAGCATTTTTTATGGCATTTTCGCTACAATTCACATTTCTCTATTGAAATTAATCCAACCGCTTTTTCTAAAATCCAATTTCAATTCCTAATGAAAATCTTAAATATTTATCATGCTGTTCAATTTCTGGCATAAAACCTTTTGATTTGACAAGAAGCGAAGTTGACAGACCAATTTTTTGTAAAGGTGTTTTCCAATCTTTATTGGTAAGGAAGAACTTTCCTGTTATTTCAAAGGCGCCACCAAAGAATGAACTAGTAGAATAGAAATTTAACTTTTCTGGCTGCCACCATATATGTGCTTGTGAAGAAATCGACAACCAGCTGAATGGTGTAAATTCTATAATTCCCAGACCAAAAGAAGGAAACCAGTTTTTATAATTTTGAGCCTGTCTTGCATAAAGATAAAAATTTAAACTACCAGAACTTTCTGTTTTGAATCTAAAATACAAATTCTCATCTATAAAATCTCCAAAAGGTGCAAGAGCATAACCAACAGAACCCGAAACAGAAAAACTTTCAGTTATGTTAATATATGGTTTAGTGAATAAAAAAAGAGATAAAAAGTTCAGGTAAGATCTGTATCCCATTCTCCAAACAAGAAAGTCTTTCTCTTCCTTGGATAAATCAGAATATTGCACATACCGCCTGAATTGATAATTATCTTCAAACAAAGCTTTTGTAGCACCAAAGGTATCAAATCCGCAAATATCACGCGCAAGTTCATCTTTTTCTTCTGTTAAATTCATTAAACCTGTTATCCAATTATACAGTCCGCCTATTTCTTCTGCTCCATGATAAATGATACCAGTACAAAGATATCCGCATATCATCATCCGGCGAAACAAATAATCAGGATACAAAATAGAAAAAGAATCCAAGTCAAATGCTGCAAACATTTCTCCACGTTTGGACATCATATAATCACTTTCAATTCCTGCCGTATACATTCTGATAAAGGAATCTTTCTTTGTGTCCCGAAGATTAATCAAAGTTTGATCAGTTACACCTTTTACATAGGCTGCACCATGCAGGTTAAAAAATGGTTGAGAAATGGAACCAATATTTTGTGCCGTAAGAATTGACCGATGACCTTCTTCATGAGTAATAGCATAAACAAAAGTAGGCCATGTATAATTTATCCAGTCTGAAACTTTTATTTTCAAAAAGGTTTTATCAGCAAAGATTTCTTCTACACCTCTGTTTATCAATCGTGAAGTTGCAAAATAATTTAAATCCATCTGCCTCATTGTAAAAGAATCAAGGGTACCATCAAAAATAGAATATGAATAAAACCGCAAAGGCACAGATTCGTAATTGTTAGAAAGAGGCGTTTCCTGAGAGAAAAGCATAAAAGGATTTAGAAATAAAATAATCAGAAAAGCCTTAATTACTTTCATCATTCTTTGTCTTTCATCCATATATGGTTTTTCATCAAACTTTATCTTCCTGCCAGTAAATGATAGTTGTAATTATCTACGGCACGTCTAAGCTTTAAGCGGCCGGCCTGGCTTGTGAGGACTATACCACAAAAGGACATTAAACAGCTTGCCCGGCTGATTGGCTGAACCTTTTCTCTGGCAGGCAGGTTTTCATTAAATTGATAAATCATATCAACAGCAGCACTTGCAAGGGAAACTGCCAGTAATGTATAGGTTGCTGCCATAAAACCATCGTACTGTTTTACAAGCTTTTCATTTTCGGGAATGCCTAACACCTTATTTTTTACCTCTTTGTTGGTAAGAAAATCGCCCGCCATATTCTGATACTCAAATCTTCCTAAAGAATTTGGAACAGATACAATAAACTTTTCTTTCAAAAAGGAAAAATCTAAATCAGGCGGAAATGAAGGAGACTCTTCATAAACAGGCTGCGCAAAAGCACAGACAGATGCCACAAATATAAGGATTAAAAAGCTCACAATCTTTTTCATTTTTTTACCTCGAAGATATTGTTTTTCAATTAATTATACTACTAAACACAATATTTGAAACCTTTCCAAAGCCGAATATTACACACATCACATGCAAAAATCATTGAGTATTGAAAAATATCTACTATAATAAAGGGTGGATTAAAAATGAAAAATATCATTTATGAAAAGCCTTTTCTCACTGCTATGAGGATTTTTGCCTGCGTGGCCTCGCTGCTTTTGATAGTTGTAACTTCGCTCAGAATCTATAATACTTTTATTATAAAACAAATACCTGCAGATCTGCGAAATCTTTTTGGAATCACTGAAAATATAGCTGCCATCATCTTATTTTACCTAATGATAATTCATCCTCAAAAAATAGAATACCTGGCAATTGGAAGTTTTATGTATGCTATTGCCTGTCTGGCCTTAGATCTAGACAATCCAATGGGAATTCTTATGTATGGCTTAGGTATTTCTGTATTTTATGTCCGCGGAGTATTCATTAATAAAACTAAACAAAAACTAATCATTGCAATATTTATTTATATCTGTTTGTTATGCACAGGCTTTTTTCACGACATATTGATTTCAAAACAAACAGGCCAAGCCGTTGACTATTATGAGGCTATAATTAATATGATCGGATACACACTCGTTTTGTCCTTAATCCTCTTTCTGCTTATAACTCACAATCACTTTGCTAAAGCGGAGTCTCAAGGCACACAAAAAATTCTGAATCTTGCAATTTACCCCGGGCTTACAGAAAGTGATGTTGTTTTACTTCAAAAGGTTCTGGAAAATGAACAATACAAAAACATAGCCCGCGCAGTTTACAAAGCCCCAGGCACCATCCGTAACCGCCTGAACAAAATCTATGACCTTCTTGGAGTAATGGACAGGATGGGCTTTATTTCTACCTACATAGGATTTGAGATTGTTTTTGAAAACTCTTCAGATTCCCGGGAAATTGATATAACTAAACCTAAATAATTCTTGCATTCAAAATATTTTGGACTTATACTTTAAACATAAAAAGTTATGGAGGTAAATATGTCACTTTTTACAATTCTTATTGTTGTTCTTGTTGTAATTCTTCTTCTTTTATTTTTCATTTCTTACAAGAAAGTTCCTAAAAACCGCATTGGTATTCGTGTTGGACCATTCGGGTCAAAAACAGTTACCGGTAAGGCAATTTTTGTAATTCCATTTTTGCAGCGCATAGATTACATGACGCTCGAAAACATTCAGGTTGATTTTGTTTCTAAAGATTCTATTCCTACACAGGATGCAATTAATATTAAAGTTGATGCAGTAGCCAACATTGCAGTTTCGCAGGATCCGGAAACAATGAAAAAAGCTGCAGCCAAGTTCATCGGCTATTCTACTTCCGACATTGCAACAGTTGTTACTCCTGTTTTAGAAGGAAATATCCGCGAAATTATTTCTCAGATAAAATTAAAGGATTTGATTCAGGGCGATAAAAAAGTCCTTTCAGAAAAGGTTGTAGAAAATGTAAAGCCTAACCTTTTTGATCTTGGTCTTGAACTTACCACCTTTAATATTCAGAACTTTAAGGATGATAACGGGGTAATCAACAATCTTGGTATTGAAAATACAGTTGCCATTTCTAAAGATGCTGCAAAAGCAAAGGCAGCCGCAGAAGCCGAAGTTAAGATTGCCCAGGCCCAGGCAGATAAAGAAGCAAATGATGCCCGTGTTGCTGCAGAGCTCGAAATTGCACAGAAGCAGAATGACCTTGCCATTAAAAAGGCCTCCCTCCAGCTCCAGGCCGACACCGAAGCCGCAAAAGCCGAAGCTGCAAAAGGAATCGAAACCGAAAATCAGCGCAAGGTTCTTGAAATTAAAGCAGCAGATGCAAATATTGCAAAGCAGGAAAAACAGATTGAAATTCAGGAAAAGGCAGTTTCCATTAAGGAAAAAGCCCTTGATGCAGAGGTAAAGAAAACTGCCGAAGCCGAAAAATTTGCCGCCCAGCAGCAGGCCGATGCAGACTTGTATACTCGCCAGAAAAATGCAGAAGCCGAAGCTTTTGAAATTCAGCGCCAGGCAGAAGCAGAAGCCTTTACCCGTCAGAAAAAAGCAGAAGCCGAAAAGCTTGCCATGGAAAACGAAGCTGCCGGTAAAAAGGCCCTTGCCGAAGCTATTCAGGCCCAGGGAGAAGCAGAAGCCGCTGCAATTAAAGCCAAGCTTGTTGCCGAAGCAGACGGTATGCGCGAAAAAGCCGAAGCCTTAAAGGAATATGGCGACGCTGCCAAGCAGCAGATGCAGCTCGATGCCCTTAAGGTTTATTTTGAACAGCTTCCAAAAATTGCAGAAGCCAGCGGCAAGGCCTACCAGAATGTCGACAAGATTTACATGTACGGCGGAGAATCTTCCAAGCTTACAAAAGACCTCATGACAAACGTAACCCAGATTTCCGAAAGCCTTGGCGAAACCCTTGGTCTGGACCTTAAATCAATGCTGGGAAAATTCCTTGAAGGAAAGCTTGGCAAAGATAAGTCTGAAGACAGCGCCGGTAAAAAAGAGTAAAATTAAAATCCGCGCATATCGCAGATAAAAAACAGGGCTTCCGCATTATAAATAAAATATCACTATTATAGTGGCTCCCAGTCACA